>NZ_CP041765.1:3697500-3948637 GCF_007559025.1 Tomitella fengzijianii
CGACCTGGCGGCGCTGATCGTGCAGCTGGCAGGGGACGTCCCCTCGCACATCGTGGTGCCGGCGATCCACCGCAACCGCGCGGAGATCCGGCAGATCTTCGACAAGAACATGGGCGCGTTCGGCAGGCCCGCCCCCGACGGCATGACCGACGACCCGGCGTCGCTGGCCGCTGCCGCACGCGCCCACCTGCGCGAGAAGTTCCTGCGCGCGGGCGTCGCGGTGACGGGCGCGAACTTCGCGGTGGCCGAGACTGGCACGCTCATGCTCGTCGAGTCTGAGGGCAACGGGCGCATGTGCGTGACGATGCCGAAGACCCTGATCAGCGTGGTGGGGATCGAGAAGATCATCCCCACCTGGCGCGACACCGAGGTGTTCCTGCAGCTGCTGGCCCGCTCCGCCACCGGCGAGCGGATGAATCCCTACACCTCGATGTGGACGGGGGTGCACCACGCCGAAGGCGTATCCGGGGAGCCCGTCGCCGACGGCCCCGAGCAGGTGCACATCGTGCTGCTCGACGAGGGCCGCACCGACGTGCTCGCAGATCCCGCCGGGCGCTCCGCTCTGCGCTGCATCCGGTGCGCGGCCTGCCTCAACGTGTGCCCGGTGTACTCGCGGACCGGCGGGCACGCCTACGGCTCCGTGTATCCGGGGCCCATCGGGGCGGTGCTCACCCCGCAGTTGCGGGGGCTGCACAGCGAGCAGGACCGCAACCTGCCGTACGCGTCGTCGCTGTGCGGGGCGTGTTTCGACGCCTGCCCCGTGCGTATCCCCATCCCGCACCTGCTCACGCACCTGCGTTCGAAGGTGGTGGACGCGGAGCCGGCGTTCCCGCCGTCGCCGGAGCGGGTGGCGATGAAGGCCGCGTCGGCGATCTTCGAACGCCCCGCCGCGATGGGGCTCGGCGAACGCCTGGCGGGCCTGGCGCACAAGGTGATCCGCGGCGGACCCGACGCCAACGTCCCGTCCGTGCCGGGTCTCGCGGGCTGGTTCGGGTCCCGCGACGTGGCCGTGCCGCCGCCGGAGAGCTTCAGCAATTGGTGGTCCCGCACCGACGGCGGCACGCGCGACGGCGGGGACGTCCCATGAGCACCGACGGCGAGGCGCACGACGGCCGGGCGGTGATCCTGGGCCGCATCCGCCGTGCTCTGGGCCCGGGCCGCGCTGCGCCGCCCGTCTCCCGCGACCCTGTCCCCGACGCCCCCGTCCCCCGCGACTACGCCCCCGCATCGCCCGAGTCGGGGACGCCGGAGCTCCTCGCCCTGTTCGCCGAACGGATGGAGGGCACGCACGCGACGGTCCGCCGCACGCGGAGCGACGCGGTGGCCGCCGCCGTCGCCGCCGTCGCCGAGGACCGCGGGCTGCGCCGCGTCATCGCACCGCCGGGGCTCGATCCGGGGTGGCTGCCGCGGAACGCGATCGAGTGGATCGGCGACGATCCGCCGCTCACCACCGCGCAGGTCGAGGGGGCCGACGCCGTGCTCACCGCCGCGACGGTCGCGGCCGCCGACTCGGGCACGCTGGTGCTCGACGGCGGCCCCGGCCAGGGGCGGCGGGTGCTGTCTCTGCTGCCCGACGCGATGATCGTCGTGCTACGCGCCGGGCAGGTGGTGGCCGATCTTCCGGCCGCGGTCGCCCGCATGGACCCCACCCGCGCGCTCACCGTCGTCTCCGGCCCGTCGGCCACCGTGGACATCGAGCTGAGGCGGGTGGACGGGGTGCACGGCCCGCGCGAGCTCGACGTCCTCCTGGTGGACGACGCCAAATCCGACCTCAGCGCCCGCCGGTGAGCCGCGTGGTCATCGTGTAGTCCTTCTCCGGCCCGGCCACGTCCCAGCGCACCGTCCACGCATCCGGCTCCGGCCGGTCCCCCACGTCGATCCGGCCGCTGTAGAGGTCGCGGCCGCACAGGTGCTGCACCTGCTCGCCGGTGGTCCACGGGTGGAAGTCGTGCCCGTCCTCGAACACGACGAACCAGCCGTCGCCGCGCGGCTCGACGAACATCGTCCGCGTCACCGGCAGGTCCTGGCCGTCCAGGTGCAGGGTGCCCTCCTCGTACCAGCGCACCCGCTCGCCGTCGGCGCTGAGCGTGATGGTCCCGTCCACCGTCTTCCTGTCCCCGGCGAAGCGGTCGTCGATGGTGCGCGAAAAGCCCCAGCGGCCCAGCAACGTGCGCGGATCCGGTTCCTCGTCGCCGTATCGGTCCACGCACCCAGTCTAGGCGGCCGGGCACAGGCGGAGCCGCCGTGCCGGACATCACCGTGACGGGGCGCCGAGGGCCGCCACCGGCGGCCCGCACGGTGGCAGAATCGTCGGCGAAACCTGCGGCAACCGAGCGCGGGCCTCACCGCCACTCTCGGCCGCACGTCCGCGCGTCCCCGCTAGGAGTCCACCCGCATGGCCGACGAATCCCCGCTCACCCTCGCCCCGCACGACACCGTGACCACGCCCGACGGCGTCGCCCTGGGGGCGTGGAGCCGCGGTGAGGGCCCCGCGGTGCTGCTCATCGGCGGGCTCGGCATGCCGTCGATGGTGTGGGAGATCTGCGGACTGGCGCCCGCGCTGGTCGACGCCGGTTTCCGCGTCATCCGCTACAACGCCCGCGGCCTGGCCCCGTCGACGGCCCCGGCCGCGCCGTATTCCATGGACGACATGGCGGTGGACGCGGTCGCCGTGCTCGACCACTACGGCATAGACCACGCCATCGTCGTCGGCTACTCGATGGGCTGCTACACCACGCAGATGCTGTTGCGCTCCCACCCCGAGCGGGTCTCGGCGGCCGTGCTGTTCGCCGGGCTCCAGCCCACCCCCGTCGGCGAGATCGTCGGCGAGATGGAGCTGGGCCTGATCGCCAAGTACGGCGAGGTTCCGCGCGAGGTGCTCGTATTCGAGCAGCTCATGACCACGCTGCATCCCAGCCTGCTGCAGGAGCCGGCGGCCGTCGGCGGCTGGCGGGACGTCCTGGCGCACGGCGACGGCGGCTGGGCGGACCCGGAGGGGTTCCGCGGCCAGCTGACGGCCTCGCAGCAGTGGATCACCGCGCACGAGCCCAGGCCGGAGCACCTCGCCGCCATCTCGGTGCCCACGCTGGTGCTGGCGTTCGAGTTCGACCTGTTCTTCCCGCCCGGCCAGTGCGCGGCCACGGCCAGCCTGATCCCGGGCGCGAAGTTCGTGCAGATCGACGGGGCGGGCCACGGCGGGCTGTTCACCGGGCCCGGCGACAGCGCCAAGCGGATCACCAAGTTCTGCACGGCCCACCGCGAGCAGGCCGACGGGCGGGACCTCTGAGCCTCGGCTCGGCTGATCGGCCCCCGCCGCCCCGTCACGTCGGCAGCGGCCGGCCGTCCCACTCGTTCTCGTACATGAACGCCTCGGGCACGTTGACGCGGTAGCGCAGCGCCTGGGCCAGGATGTTCCCCACCGCCAACGGCACGCCGAACGCGGGCCCCAGGTCGTCGCGTTGGACGATCACCTCGTCGGTGCGCCGGAAGTCACGCAGGAATCCGCGCAGCGTGTTGCCCTCCAGCGACGACTTGCGCCAGCCGTACATTGCCATCCCCGGCCCGAGCATCTTCGCGACTCCGGGCCGCGGCCTGATCACCTCGTCGTTCTCCGCGAAGAAGGCGCGGTCCACCCGGTCCTCCGGCTCGAAGAGCATCACCCCGCTGGTGGCGCGCGGGTTGCACTCGATGGTGAACAGTCCGCGTTCGGGGTTGTCGATGAAGTCGAACCCCACCTGGCCGGTGAAGTTGAGCTCCTTGACCCGCTGGCGGATCCACTCGGCGATGCCCTCGTGTTCCACCTGCTCGTAGCTCAGGCAGGAGTGCCCGTCGATCGCGTAGTGCACCGGGTAGAGCGCGTCGGCGTACACCTTGCCGTCGTAGCAGATCGAGTATGAGCAGTACTTGTCTCCGCTGAGCCACTCCTGCGCGATCCACGGGTTGGCCGGGTTGAAGCTCAGGTCGCGCGGCTTGTCGTCGGGGCGGACCTTGTGGATGTCCTGCGCGCCGCGGGAGAACACCTGCTTGAGAGCGAAGGTGAAGTCGAAGTCGAGGGCGTCGAGATCGTCCTGGCTGCGCACCAGCGCATAGCGCAGAGTGGGCACGCCGATCGAGTCCAGAAGCCGCTGGTACTCGTACTTGTTGTGCATGGCGTGCTCGAGCTCGAAGTCCGACAGCAGCAGCCTGCACGAGTCCGGGAACAGGTCGGGGTACCGCATGATCACCTGCGCGAGGATGTCCGTCTCCTCGTGCACCGTGACGAGCAGGTCGATCTTCTGCGCGCGGACGATGCCCGCGATGGCGAACGCCCACTCGAGCGGCTCGTACTTGGGCCGCGGCGTGCGGTGCATCTTGACCACGCGGTTGGAGAATCGGCTCACCGCGAACGGGACTGCGTCCGCCACATGCACCTCGTGGCCCGCGGAGCCGAGGAGCCGGGCGATGGACAACGACAGGAAAGAGCGCCCGAAGGTGACCAGCACGCGCTTCGGCGACTCCGCCGACAATGCGGACGCCGCGGCGCTGGCGCGGTCGGATGCGGACATGGGACCTCCGGTCTCTCGGGGTGCCGGGAGCACCCGCCTCGGGCGGACTCCGGCGATCGTCCTCGGGCGCACTTCGACGATCGTCTTCTGCCGACTCGACTCTGCCACAGCACGCACCCGCGATCGTCGACTGAATCGCGGTGCGATGAAGAACACCGTCGCACGGACATCGGGGCGCCGGACCCCGCACGGACGGGCGCGCTGTGAGTACCCGCCGCAGTTCGGACCACCGTCGGTCCACGATATCGGGTTCACCGCCCGCGGCGCCCGCCTCGCCGGCCCCCGGCCGCGCAACGGATGCGAGGAGCCCGCCGGAGAATGTCAACTGGCTGAAGGTCGCCTTGTTCCGTACACTTCCGACCCGGCCGGAATGTGTGCGTGACGGGCATTCCGGCGCTACCACGGTGCGGAACGGGCATGGACCAACGCGGTGATCCGCGGGACGATCGTCGCCGGAATGTACGGACCTCACCGGGTGTTGACACATAAGGTATGCGGGTAGGTGTGACTTGTCGCCGCTTATGACGGCAAGGTTGCACGCACCACCACGTTGAAGACACGACACTTACGCACACGACACTTACGCACACGAGACTGACGCACGACGGAGAGCGACCGGCGACAACCTCCGCGCGGAATCCGGATCGACGGAAGCCGCCGGGGAGCCGCAGCGGATGACACGGGATCGGAGGTTGCCTGTTGTTCCTGATCGGCGTGTTCTTCGCCAGTGGCGCGGCGGTCGCCTACGGCGTGTCCACGGTGCTGCGCGCGCTGGGGGCGCGCTCCGCGGCGATCGAGGAACGCAAGACCAAGACCCCCGGCACCGTCACCGAGCACGACGGCCCCACGCTGACTTCCACCGTGGAAACCTTCCGCAGCAGGGAGTTCGTGCTCGGCACCATCTTCCTGCTGGTGGGTTTCGCGGGTGGCGCTATCGCGGCGCGGTTCCTCCCGCTGTTCCTGTCGCAGACCATCGTGTCGGCGAACCTCATCGTCACGGCATTGCTCGGCGCGGTGATGCTGGAGAACAAGCTGCACACGCGCGACTGGGTCGCCATGATGACGGTGATCGCGTCGCTGCTGATGCTCGCGTTGTCCGCCGACCATCACGCCGGCGGCGGTGAGCAGCGCAGCTTCCACTGGTACCTGTTCCTCGCGACGGCGATTCTCAGCGTCATCGGCTGCCTGGCCGCCTACAAGCTCGGCAGCCGCGGCGCCATCCTCGACGGGGCGCTGGCAGGCGTCATGTTCGGCATCATCGCGGTCGGGGTGCGCGTGCTCGACGGTGTGAGCCCGTTCGATCCGCTGCGCATCATCACGGACCCGGCCGCGTGGACCATCGCGCTGGCCGGCGTCGTCGGTTTCTATGTGCAGACGGTGGCGCTGCAGGTGGGCCACGTCAACGGGGTCACCGCCGTGCTCGTGGTGGGGGAGACCGCCGCGCCCGGCATCATCGGCGTCGTGTTCCTCAACGACGACGCGAAGCCCGGCATGGCGATCGTCGCCTTCATCGGATTCATCGGCGCCGTGGTGGGCGCGGTACTGGTGGCGCTGTACAGCTCCACCGAAGCCGACCACCTGGGCGAACTCGAACCGCCTTCCGGCGGCTGGAGCCTGCGGGGCCGCTTCACCAAGCGACGCCGGCTGGCCGAGTTCGCGCAGGCGATCACGGGCGAGATCCCGATTCTTCGGCGGTTCGAGGCCCAGCGTCCACCCGAACCCCAGCCGGACCCGCAGCCTGCAGTGGCCGACCCGGAACCCGCTTCGGCCGACCCCGAACCTCCGGTCGGCGAGGCGCCCGACGCGCAGTCCGCCCAGCCCACCGACGCGCAGCCGGAGCCCGACGCGGCCGAGGGCCGGTCCGGTGACGATCCCGAAAACGGTGGGCCCCGATCGGGGGGCGCCCACGACGCCGACAAGCCCGTCGAACCCCGCCGCAGCTCGCATCGCTGAGGCCGGCGGTCAGGCGGCTCGGCGGTCAGGCGGCGGGCCGGCGCCCGGGTGGTCGCGCCGTGCGCTGGATGGGGATCCCCTTCGGTTCGACGACCCGCCGTGGCGGCGCCTCCGGAACGCGCCCCATCGCCAAGCGGGGCACCGGCCGCTCGCGCCGCATCGCCGCCGGGCCGAACTCCGGGAACACCGCGGGCAGGTACGCCCCGTAGATGCCGCGCGGGTCGCCCCGTAGCACCGCTTCATGCTGGCGCATCGCACGCGACGCGAGCGCGGCCCTCTCCGCCTGTGCGCCGGCCTCCCGCGCACGACGCGCCTTCACCCGCCGGTCGATGAGCCAGTACACGAGCCACGACACCGCGACGACGCCCACCATGATCGAGATGGCCACGATGTACGTGATGATGAAACCGACGACGGCCAGCGCCAGGAAGACGATAATCCAGCCCCCGCCGGAACCGTTCGCGCTGCGCCTGCTCATCGCCGGACCTCCGATTGCCGTGTCGCCAGTGCCGCGGTGTCTCCTGCAGAACGGTGTCTCCTGCAAAACGGTGCCGCCTGCAAAACGGTGCCTCCTGCAGAACGGCGTCTCCTGCAGAAAGGTGTCCCCTGCAGCCCGCGTATTCAACACAGTGATATCACCGGGGTACGACAACTCCGCCCGGCCGTCGGCTACCGCCCGATCCCCCGCACCCGGATGGCGCGCGCCAGGTGGTCGCCCTGCTCGATCACGAGCCTGCGCAGCGCGCCCGGGGCGTCGGGGTGCGCGGCGAGCCACCCTTCGACGGCGTCCGTCGTCTCCCCTGCCGGGAACAGGCCCAGCACGATGCGGCGGGCGATCTCGATGCTGCGCCCGCGCCACACCCCCGTCAGCCCCGCGAAGTAGGCGTCGTCGTACTCCGCGATCAGGTCCCGCCGCCGGCCCGCACGGAACCCGGCGATGAGCGCGTCGACCTGGTCGTTGGTGAGCGACTCGTCTTCGAGGATCCGCCGGCGCGCGTCCCTCTTCACCGCGGGGTCGGGCCGCGCCGCCAGCGCACGCAGGTGGGCGGTGCGGCCGCCGGCGGTGTCGTCCGCGGCGAGTTCCGAGTCCAGGTCGGCGGGACCCGCGTGCCCGGTCGCCGCGAGCGCCGTCCACAGCGACCAGCGCAGATCCGGATCCAGCCGCAGGCCTTCGGGGACCGGCGCGGAGCCGTCGAGAAGCGCCCGGATCCCGGCGGCGCGGCCGTCGGCCACGGACGCCGCGCCCGCGAGCGCGCGCGCCCACGGAAGGCCGCCGCCGGACTGCACCGCCGACCACGCCGTGTCCAGCCACTCGCCGCGGCGGCGCGCACGGTCGGCCTCCGGCACGTAGCGGTTCACGGCATCGTCCGCGTTGGCCAGGGCCGAGGCGAGCAGCGCGGTGTTCGTCTCGCCCGGGGCGTGCCGCGCGACGACGGCCAGATAGCGGGCGGGATCCAGCTCCCCGTCGCGCACCGCGTTCCACAGCGCCGCCCAGATCTGGCCGCGGGCCAGCGGGTCGGCGACACGGCTGAGCCCGGACTCGACGGTGCCCAGCGACCGCGCGTCGAGCCGCGTCTTGGCGTAGGTGAGGTCGTCGTCGTTGAGCACGATCAGCGGGGCCGCCGCGAGCGGGACCGGCGCGTGCTGCGGTGTGCCGGTCAGCTCGACGTCGGCCCGTTCGACGCGCACGAAGGCGTCGCCGTCATAGTCGTACCGGCCGGCGCCGAAGCGGTGCGGGCGCCCATCGGACTGCGCCGCCACCACTTCCCCGGACGGGCCGTCCTGCTCGAGGGTGAGCGTGGCGACCCCGGTGGTCTGCAGCCAGGCCCGCGCCCACGCGTCGAGGTCGCGGCCGGATGCGGAGGACAGCTCGGCCAGCAGGTCGGTCAGCGTCGTGTTGCCGTACGCGTGGGCGCGGAAGTAGCGGCGCGAACCCTCGAAGAACGCCTCGCGGCCCACATACGCGACGAGCTGCTTGAGCACCGCGGCGCCCTTGGCGTAGGTGATGCCGTCGAAGTTGAGCTTCGCCGCCTCCAGGTCGACGATGTCGGCGACGACGGGATGCGTGGTGGGCAGCTGATCCTGCCGGTACGCCCACGCCTTGCGCCGTTCCGCGAACGCCACCCACGCCTCGGTGAACTCCGTCGCCTCCGCGCAGGCGAGCGTGCCCATGTAGTCGGCGAACGACTCCTTGAGCCACAGGTCGTCCCACCAGCGCATCGTCACCAGGTCGCCGAACCACATGTGCGCCATCTCGTGCAGGATCGTCGTCGCCCGCGCCTCGTACTGGGCACGCGTCGCCTCCCCGCGGAAGACGTACTTCTCCGTGAAGGTGACGCAGCCGGGGTTCTCCATGGCCCCCAGGTTGTACTCGGGGACGAACACCTGGTCGTACTTGCCCCACGGGTACGGGTAGCCGAACGCGTCGTGGAAAAAGTCGAGGCCCTGGCGCGTCACCTCGAGGATGGCGTCGGCGTCGAGGTGCTGCGCCAGCGACGCGCGGCAGAGAACGCCGAGCGGCACGGTGAGGTCGGCGCCGCCGGGGCCCGCGCCCACGCCACGCCATTCGCCGTCGACGCGGTGGTAGGGCCCGGCGACCACCGCGGTGATGTAGGTGGGGATCGGCAGGGTCGGTGCGAACCGCACGCGCACAGCGCCGGGGCCCGCCTGTTCCGTCGCGGCCGCCTCCCTGTTGGAGATCACCTCCCATCCCTCGGGCGCGGTGACCTCGAAGGTGAACGGCGCCTTCATGTCCGGCTGCTCGAAGCAGGCGAACACGCGGCGGCAGTCGGCCGGCTCGTACTGGGTGTACAGGTACGTTGCGCCGTCGACGGGGTCGACGAACCGGTGCAGTCCTTCGCCCGAGCGGCTGTAGCGGCCCGTCGCCTCGACGCGCACCGTGCTGCGCCCGCGCAGGTTCCGCAGCGCGACGCGCGCGCCGTCGTACTCCACCGGCACCGCGGCGCCGTCGACCCGCACGGCCTCGACCGACTCGCCGAGGAAGTCCAGCCACGTGTCCCCGTCCCCCTCGACCTCCACGGTCACCGTGCTGGGGAACCCGGTGGCGGCCGCGTCCGGTGCGCCGGTGACGTCGAGTTCGACGCGGTAGCCGTGGACGGTGACCTGCGCGGATCTTGCCGCAGTCTCGTCGCGGGTCAGGTTGGCCGTGGTCGGTTCGCTCATGCGCCCGATCCTGCCATCCGGCGGGGCGACAGCGGGGCCGTCACCGGGGAGCGTCCAAGACGACACCGAAGTCGTCGAACAGAGAGTCCTCGACAAGATCACGGGACCATCCCGGCCGGCCGAGTTCCCCGGTTTCGAGAAGCTCGATCGCCGGCGCGTTATCCCGCTCGATCAACAGCAGCGACCGCTCCTCCAACCCATTGCGACACCTGTATCGAACGCCTTGAGCTTCTGTGGTAGCCACGAGAATTTCGGTACACGTGACACGGCTGTTGCCGTAGTCGCGCCACGTGCAGGCGGTCAACGAGGCATCCTGGTTGACCGCGACCAGCCCTGCTTGCGTGTCGAGCACCGCGACAGCCACGTCTTCACGCAGCACCATCCGTGTCAGCGAGAGCTCCGACAGCGCTGCGGCCGAAAGGATTCCGGAAGGTGGGATGTCGGCCGAGCGGAGGATGCCTTCGGCGACCACCGCACCGACCGTCAGGCCCACGTAAAGGTATCCGCCGAGAAGTTCCCCGCCCGGGCACACGCTCGCGTCATGGACCGGGTCGAAGCGCCCTTGCTTCGGGATCCGCTCCTTCCGCATGTCGATCGCGGACGCATCGATCAAGGGTGCGAGGTTGGTGGAGTTGAAGCAATTCGGCGGGTGGATGTCGTCGGTGCGGTGGACACGCCACAGTCCGGTTCCGTCGACGACGATGTCGGTGACAGCGGGTGCGCCGTTGTAAGCCCGCAACCGGTCACATACCCCGACGTACGTCGTCGAGGACGTTGTCGATCGCGACTTCAGTGAGGATCCCGGCTTCCAGGTCTTCGAGCGGGCTGCGGTCGTCGAGCACATCCGCGGGCGTGAGCCACCAGCTCGCCGCACCATACGGGTCGTTGGCGACGTCGAGGCGCCGATTGGCATGCGCGACCAACGAGCGGACGCGTTGCTGTGCGCGGTCGAACTGGAAGTCCGGATAGCGGAAGTCCGGCCGCTTCCCCACCGGGAGCCCGATCAATTCACCTGCCTTCCGCCGCTTCTGCGCCACGCTCCGGGCCGGCGCACTGGTCGGCGCGAGGATGCGGGAAACCTCCTTCGAGTCGAGGACATCGAATGCGCTGAAGATCGACTCGCGCCCCTCCGCCCGGGCCTTCTCGCGCCGGTCGGCATCGTGTCCGGTCACGGTACCGATGAGGTCCTGGGCAAGCTCCAGTCGTTGCTGTTCGGACAGCGTGGCGACTCCCAGGTCCACGAAGACGGAAACCAGACCGTGGGTGCGACCGGCAGTGCGTCGCGTGTTGATCCGCCGATTGCGGTCCGTCGTGTTGATGGCGTCAGCATGCTGCGCAAACACTGACTCGACCATGGCATCGACAACTGCCTTGAGGTCATCAGCGACCGATCCGTCGTCAACAATTTCCTGCGCAGCACCCTCTGCGGGAACAAGCTGTGCGGCCATGCCTCCACCCCTCAGGTACGAATCCAATGCAACGTACCTATCGTACCCCATGTGAGCTGGCCCGGCGCACGCTCCCGCCGGCCGGATCGCTTGGATTCCCGCCGCGGGTCACGCCGGACGCCCTGAAACCCTCGAACAGTTGGAGCAGATGTAGCGGACCTCTCCGGGGCCACGTTTCGGATACGGTGACGCGATGAGGACCCTCCAGGTCACGTCCGCCATCGCTGCGGCGTGCTCCGTGCTGATGTGGTGCTTCCTTCTCGTTCAGCCGGTCCTGCCGATGAACCCGTCTGCGGCCACCGACGCCGGATTCATCATCCTCGCCGGGGGCATGCTCATCGGGCTTCTCGCCGCATTCATCGGCCTCGTCGCCGGTGCCACGCTGGGCCCGCACCCCGCGTGGCGGATCCGCATCCTGACGGGCAGCCACGCATTGACGATCGTCCTGACCGGCGTCGTCGTCCTGTGGGCGTTCGTGTTCCCGCAGTCCGGATGGGAGTTGCTGGCCCTGCCCGGCGGAGTCATGATCGGCCAACTGCCCGCCATCTGCGTCCTCACCGCGTACCTGTGGACTCGATCATCGCCACGCCAGGATCGACCAATCGGGTGATTTCCGGTTCGCGGCAGCGCAATCGGCGAAACCGCCTTGGATGTCCGGCCCGGATGCAACGATGACGTCATGGAGGAATACTTCTGGGTGATGAAGGAGCAGGAGCTCGATCTCATGCGTGAGATCGAGCCCGCACGGCTCGCCGAGCTCGACGAGGACGCGCTGCTGGAGGTGCACCGCCGCGTACGGCGAGCCCGCAACAAGCATGTAAAGAACTACCGCCGCGCCGCGCGGGAGAACGTCTCGGAGATGGGCGGCCGCGGCGCCGCGGCGCCCAAGGGCGCCAAGAAGCGCCTGCGCGCCGAGGCGTTCGAGGAAGCGCTCGCGCTGGTTTCCGAGCGCGTCGCGGTCGTCGCGCACGAGGCCGCGGAGAAACTCAAGGCAGAGCGGCTCGCGAGGGCGCAGGAGAATCGGGGCTCCGGCCCCGATGCGCAGGCTGCCGCCGGCGGCAAGGTCGCCGATACGGGGCGCGCGCGGAAGCATGCGGGGACGACGGGCGGCGTCAAGCGGGACGCCTCGTCGCGATCGCAAGGCGCGCAGCGTCAGGCCAAGCGCGACAGCCGCTGACGCCGCCGCGGGCCGCGGCCGTTCACCCGAACATCCCCAGTGCCCGCCCCATCAGCCCGAACACGTAGTTCTGCTCGATCACGCCGATCGGCTCGTCGGACGCCATCTGGAACACCAGCACGTGCGAATCGCCGTCGTCGCCGGTGACCAGCCAGCTTCCGGCGAGCCGTCCGGGCGTGCTGCCGCCCTTGTAGGCGACGTACTCCAGCCCGTCGACGTCCTGCACGCCCGGGTTCTCGGCGAGGATGCCGCGGATCGGCGCCGCCGCATCGCTGCCGGCCGCCATCCGCTGCAGCGCCACATGGGCGTGGCACACGTCCTGCGCGGAGGCGTACCAGCCGATGTCGCCGGCGCCGAGCGGCGTCTGCATGAGCTGCTGCAGGTCCACGTCGTCGAGCGACCGGGTGTCCGCCTCGGCGAGCACCGCGCGGCGCTCCGCCTCGGTCGCGGACGCGTCGGGAAGGTCGGCGGCGTCGGCCCACCGTTGCCGCAGCGACGGGTCCGGGCCCCAGCCGATGATGAACAGCTCCCGCGTCGTCGGGAACGGCGTCAGCGCCCCGGGGTTCTCGTCGCCCATCGCCCGCACCGCCGCCTCCACGCGGTCGCGCCCCACGGCGTGGATGAGCATGTCGGCCGCGGTGTTGTCGCTGATAGAGATCATCTTCTCGGCGGCCTCGCGCACCGTCACCGTCGATCCGGACGGCCGATTCTGCAGCTCGCCCGACGGCAGGGACTTGACGTCGTCGGTGATCGTGAGCGTGTCGTCCCACCCGATCTCGCCGGCCGCCACCGCGTCGCCCAGCGCACCGAGCACGTAGAGCTTGAAGATCGAGCCAAGCGGCATCACCTCGTCGGCGCCCGACGAATACACCGCGCTGCACTGTCCGCCCGAGTCGGCCGCATCCAGGTCCGCATCGGCGGCGAGCAGCGACACCCGCGCGCCGATGGCGGCGGTGCCCGCGTCCACGTCCGCGAAGGTCGCCGCGTCCGGCACGTCGGGCAGCATCGTGATGCCGTCGATGAGGCCGACCGGGCCGACGTGCACGGTCAACGTGGCCGGCACCCCGCGCGCCGTCTCGAGGTGCGTCACCGCCGTCGGCCCGTCGTCCTCGGTGCCCGTCACAGTGAAGGGGCCACTCGCCTGCCAGGCCGTGAACGCCGAGGCCAAGGACTGCGGATAGAGCGCCGCGGTGAGCGAGGGCGCGGACATCGCCAGGGCCTCGACCGGGTCGACCGGCGCGTCGGAACCGATGATCTGCAGAACCCGGTCCGCGCGGTCGCGCGCCGGCTGCCACTGCAGCGATCCCTGCGATGCGATCGACGCGTCGGGCGCGGCCGGCGCAGCCGCGGCGGGCAACGCCAGCCCCGTCGCGGTGAGCGCAATGGCCGTCACCGCTGCCGCCGCGCTTCTGACCGCCGTGTTCTTGACCGCCGTGTTCTTGACCGCCGAGCTTCTCAGAGTGGACACGGGGCGCCACTCTATTGCACCGCCATCCGCCGCCCGCCCACGCCGTGCCGGCCCGCGTAGCATCGCCGGTGGGGCGGACACGGCACGGAGGTGGAGTTGTGACGACCAGCGAACACGCCGCGGCTGCGGCCGCCGACCACCCGGTCGCAGTACGGACCTCCCTCGACGCGGACACGGGGATCGGCCGCGTCGTCCTCGACAACCCCGCGCAGCGCAACGCCCTGTCCACCGCGGTGATGCGCGCGGTCACCGCGGGCCTGAGCTCGTTCGCCGCCGACCCGGATGTGCGGGTAGTGGTGATCACCGCGACCGGGCCGGTGTTCTCCGCGGGCCACGACCTGTCCGAGATGATCGACCGCACCGTCGAGGACGAGCGCGTCGTCTTCGACGCCTGCACCGAGATGATGGAGACCGTGCAGCGGATCCCGCAGCCGGTGATCGCCTCCGTCCCCGGGCCGGCCGTGGCCGCGGGCTGCCAGCTGGTGGCGGCGTGCGACCTGGCGGTGGCGTCGTCGACGGCGGTGTTCGGCACCCCCGGCGTGCGCATCGGGCTGTTCTGCTCCACCCCGATGGTCGCGGTGACCCGCGCGGTGGGCCGCAAACGCGCCATGCAGATGCTGCTGACTGGCGAGACCATCGACGCGCACACCGCCGCCGACTGGGGGCTGATCAACACGGTGGTCGACCCCGACGAGCTCGACGCGGCGACGGCAGCCCTGGCGGCGAAGATCTCCGAGTCCAGCCCGCTCACCCTGCGCATCGGCAAGGAGGCGTTCTACCGCCAGATCGACCTGCCCCAGCACGAGGCGTACGAGCTGATGGGGGAGACTATGGCGACGAACGCGGTCACCTGCGACGCGCAGGAGGGCATGAGCGCCTTCCTGGCCAAACGCACCCCGCAGTGGACCGGGCGCTGATCCGCCCACAGTGACCGCAACGCCCGCGTCGGCGCCGAGACCCGATGCCCGCGCCACCGTCGAAAGGCTCTGACATGTGCTATCCCGCCCCGTGTGCACGCTGCGGAAAGACCACCTGGGACGGGTGCGGTGACCACGCGCACGAGGTCATGGCCACTGTCCCCGAGCCCCGCCGGTGCACCTGCGGGGCCGACCGCGCGCCGGCGTCGTAGGCTCGGTTCTCTTGCTGTGAGTCTCTTGCTGTGAGTCGGCGCCGCACAGTGCCGACCAAGCGTAATTCGCACATTTCCGGGCCGGAACCGGCATTTTCTTCTTGATCGGCGGGGCTCAGACGCCGCCTCACTCCGCCCGGGCCGTCAGAACCAGCGGCTCGTCTTCGGTGACGGCGATGGTGTGCTCGCTGTGGGCGGTGCGTGAGCCGTCGGCCGAGCGGATGGTCCACCCGTCGGGGTCGTACACGATCCTGTCGGTGCCGCGGGCGAACCAGGGCTCGAGCGCCAGGGTGAGGCCCGGCCGCAAGACCATGCCGCGCCCGGCCCGCCCCCGGTTGGACACGTGCGGGTCCTCGTGCATGGTGCGCCCGAGCCCGTGCCCGCCGAACTCCGTGTTCACCGGGTAGCCGTACTCGTCGGCGACGGCGCCGATGGCCGCGGAGACGTCGCCGAGCCGATTTCCGGCCTGCGCTGCAGCGATACCGGCGGCGAGCGCATTCTCGGTGGCCTCGACGAGCCGCCGGTCCTCGGCGCGCGGCGTTCCGCCGATCACGCTGCGCGCCGAGTCCGCCACCCAGCCGCCGATCGAGACGGCGATGTCCATGCTCAACAAGTCGCCGTCGCGCAGCGCGTAATCGTGCGGCAGACCGTGGAGCACAGCGTCGTTGACGGAAAGGCAGATGACGTTGCGGAACGGGCCGCGGCCGAACGACGGCGCGTAGTCCCAGTAGCAGGACTGCGCACCTCGTTCGGTGATCAGCGTGCGGGCACGGCGCTCCAGGTCCAGAAGGTTCACGCCCGCTTCCACGCGCGATTGCAGGTCGTCGAGCAGGCCCGCGATGAAGGAGCCGGTGACACGCATCGACTCGATCTCGCGGGCTGTCTTCAGTTCCACCATGTGCATCCTCCAAAGCCTCGCCACCATAACGGTATATAAATACCAGACTAACTTCAGCGACGGTATTTTCATACCGGTGGCGGTAGGATGTGCTCATGGTGCGATCTCCCCTGACCCCGGAGCAGCGAGCGGCCGGCAAAAGGCTGGGCGCCCACCTGCGCGCAGCCCGCGGCGATCGTCGGCCGGACGAGGTGGCCCGTGCCGCAGCGATCTCACCGGAGACCCTCCGCAAGATCGAGACCGGCCGCCTGGCCACCCCGGCGTTCACGACCGTGGCCGCGCTCGCGTCGGTGCTGGGCATTCCGCTGGACGAGCTCGCCGGCGTCGCGCTGCCGGCCCTTGGCCTGCAGCGCACCGGGTAGCCGGAAGCGTAGCGATGCCGTACGGCGCAGCACCGGCCAAGCGGTTATTGCACACTCCCCGGCCGGAACCGACATTTTCTACTTGTTCGGCGGGGCAGGGCGAGAGTTCCGGCCCCGGCAGTCCGCGCCGCGCGCCGATCATCCCTGCGCGCGCGCATTGCCCCGGCGTGTCGCGGCAACAGGCGCGCGGCGGTGGCGGGCGACCCATCACAAGCAGGCGGCCGGCACCCCGCGCACGGAGAACCCGGCCGGAACCCGGCCCGTCAGTTCTGCTGGTAGTACACGTGCGCCCCGGCCGGCGGCCGGTCGGCGGAGACGATGTCCTTGCCGAACGGGAAGCAGGTCACCGGGATCATCTTGATGTTGGCCAGCGCCAGCGGAATGCCGATGATGGTGATCGCCTGCACGAACGCGGTGGCGACGTGCCCGATGGCCATCCACAGCCCGGCGATGACGAACCAGATCACGTTCATCACCAGCGAGGGCGACCCCGCGTCGGGCTTGTCCACCACGGTGCGCCCGAACGGCCACAGCGCGAACAGCCCCATGCGGAACGCGGCGATGCCGAACGGGATGGTGATGATCAGGACGCACAGCACGATGCCGATCACGAAGTAGCCGAGCGCCAGCCACAGCCCCCCGAACACCAGCCAGATCACGTTGAGCACCAGGCTCATCGCACTCACCTCCCGCGCATCCCGCCACGCCCCCGTCGACGCGCCGCCTCGGCCCCATCATGCCGGAACCCGGGCGCCCGGTCGTGCACTTCCGCTCAGCGCAGCGGGTCGAACGCCGCAATGTCCTCGGGTGTGCGGCCGGTGTCGATGGCCTCGGCGAGCAGCATGCCCGTCGCCGGCCCCAGCGTCATGCCCCACATGCCGTGCCCGCCGGCGACGAACACCCGCCGCGAGCCCGTCGGCCCGATCAGCGGCAGGCCGTCGGCGGTGCAGGGGCGCGACCCCACCCACTCGTCCCGGCGAGCGTCCAGATCCACCCCCGTCAGCAGCGGCCGCACCGAATCGACGACCGCGGCGATCCGCCTCGGGTCCATGGGGGCGTCGTGCCGCCGGAACTCCATCATCCCGGCCACCCGCAGCCGGTCGCCCAGCGGAGTGCAGGCGACCCTCGACACCGGGAAGTAGAGGGGCCCCGGCGGAGTCCGGTCCACCGGCACGCTGAAGCTGTAGCCGCGCCCGGCCCGCACCTGTGCGCGCACGCCGAAGCGCCCCGCCATCGCGTTGAGTTCCGCCCCGTCGGCGAGCACCACCGCGTCGGCCTCGAAATCCACGGCGGCTCCTTCGGCGGATGCGCCGTCCACAACAGCACCGTCCACAGCAGCGCCGACCACGGCTGCGCGGCGCCCGCGGTCCCGGACGGCGTCCACCCTGACGCCGCCGCGCACCTCGCCGCCGCGCGCAGTGACCGCGTCCGCGAGCGCGGCGACGAACTTCGGCGGGTGCAGGTACCGCTGCCCGCGCAGCAGCAGCGTGGCCCGCACCTCGGGCGAGAGCATGGGCGCGCGCCATCGCGCCTCGTCGATGGGCAGCTCGTCCACCTGCACCGGCTGGCCCGCATCCGTGATCTGCCGCGCCTCGTCGATCAGCGACTGCGGCCCGGAGGTGTCGGTGTATCCGACGATGAACGGGTCGGCCTCGTGCAGGCAGCCGGCCATCGACTCGTCGTCGTGCACCATCTTGTCGAAGGCCTCGAGGGCGTGCCGGTTGATCCGCACCAGCGCCCCCATGGCCGCGCGCCACCTGCCAGGCGTGCTGTTGCGCGCGAACCGAGCGAGGAATCCGGCCAGGCCCGGATCGAGGGCGGCCGACGGCGGCACGTACACCGGCGACGACGGACGCAGCAGCTGACGGATGCCGTAGGCGAGGACTGCCGGTTCCGGCAGCGGGGTGCTGAGTGCTGGCGTGATCCATCCGGCGTTGCCCCAGGACGCGCCGGCCGCGGGCCCCGACACGTCGAACACCGTCACCTCGATGCCGCGTTCCTGCAGGTGCCACGCGGTGGACAGGCCCACCATCCCCGCGCCGACCACAGCCACGCTGCGCATCTCACCGTTCCGGACCGTCATCGCCCGCTCCTTCCGACGTGCGGCGCCCCTCCCCCGATCATGGCCCTTCGGCCGCCGACCCGGCCACCGTCACCGGGGCGCGGGAGCGATCTGCACCCCGCTCATCCCTCGATCAGTTGTTGGATCGACCGACCGTAGTACCGGACGATGTCGGCATCGGACGCGTCGGTGAGCCCCGGATCCTCCACCACGTGCATCGCGGTCATCAGCCCCGTCAGCTGCGCGGCCATCAGCCGGGCGCGCAGGTCCGCGTCCGCGCCGGACAGCCTGCCCGCCACCAGTCCCACGAACATCTCCTCCACCGATTCGGCCAGGTGGGCGCGCACTGTCGGCCTGTCGGAGGCGCGCAGCAATGCGGCGAAGACACCCGCCGAGTAGGACCGCGTCGCGTCCGGCCCGTTCACGACGAGGCCCCGCGTCCTGTCCAGGACGAAGGCGACGGCCCGTTCCCCCAGCCCGTCCAGTGGTCCCCCCATCAGATCGGCGAAGTCCACCGACATCGTCATGGTGCGCAGGAACAGCTTCTCCTTGGAGCCGAAGTAGCGGATGACCAGCGCGGGATCCACCCCCGCCTCGCCGGCGATCTCCCGTACGCCGGTGGCCGTGAAGCCCTTCTCGCTGAACAACCGCGCCGCCGCCTGCTGCACCGCGTTGCGATGACGCTCGGGGCCCACCGTCGGCGACCCGTCACCCTTCGCGGCCGCGCCTGCGTCGCCGCTGCCTGCCGGGCTCATGCCCACCTCCGTGTCCTCGCGTGAACGTCGCGTCCGTCCCCAGTCAACCCCGGGCACGACGACAATGCACCCGCGCCTCGTCAACATTGTTGAATTAGCGTACAGGTCCCGATTCCGCCACCGTCGACTAGTTTCGTGGCCATGACATCACGCCCCCCTGGACCGGAAGACGGAGGACAGCAGGTGGTGCACCGCGAGGTGATCGTGGTGGGCGGCGGATTCGCGGGACTCGCGCTCGCCGAGCGTCTGGGCCGCGAGGACGTCGAGGTCCTGCTGATCGACCGCAACAACTATCACCAGTTCAAGCCGCTCAACTACCAGGTGGCCACGTCGCAGCTCGGCATCTCCGAGGTGGGCTACCCCCTGCGCGGGATCTTCCGCAGGCACAGTTCCGTGAAGGTGGCGGTGGACGAGGTGGTCGCCGTCGACCCCGGCGAGCGGTCGGTCACCCTCTCCGACGGCACCGTGTGCACCGCCCGCATCCTCGTGTTGGGCGTGGGCGTGGACGCGAACTTCTTCGGGGTCCCGGGCGCCGAGGAGCACAGCTACCCCATGTACACCCTCGAGGACGCGGAGCGGCTCAGCCGGCGGCTGATCGGCGAGCTCGATCGTGTCGATTCGCCCCTGGGGGTCACCGATGCGGTCGACGTCGTGATCGTGGGCGGCGGCCCGACGGGCGTCGAGCTGGCCGGTGCCATCGCCGAGAACCTCCGCGTGGTGATCGGGCCGCGCTACGACGGCGGGATCACCGGCAAGGTGACGGTGCACCTCGTCGACCACGGCGACGCGCTGCTCAAGCCCTTCTCGGGTGCGTCCCACTCCTACGCGCGGCGCGAGCTGGAGCAGCTGGGCGTGCAGCTGCACTTCGGTACCTCAGTGACCCACGTGTCGGCGGACGGTGTGGAGCTCGGCGACGGCGGCCGCATCGACGCGGGCACCGTGGTGTGGGCGGGCGGGCAGCGCTCGCCGCGCCTGATCGCCGATTCGGCACTGCCCCTGGGCCATGGCGGGCGGATCAACGTCAACGACGACCTGACGGTGGCCGGGCACGACGGCGTCTACGCGCTGGGCGACATCGCGCTGATCCCCGACACCCACGGCGGCAATGGCGGCAAGCCCGCGTCGCTGCCGCAGCTGGGCTCGGTGGCGCAGCAGTCGGGGCAGCATGCCGCGCGCAACATTCTCGCGGACCTCGCGGGCCGCGACCGCACCGGATTCCGGTACCGCGACAAGGGGATCATGGCGATGATCGGCCGCGGGGCGGCGGTCGCGGAGATCGGGCGCAGCCGTCGGCAGATCCAGGGGCACGTCGCGTTCCTGGCGTGGCTGGGCGTGCACGTGATGCTGCTGCCCAGCGCGTGGCAGCGGGTCGCGGCGGTGACCTCGTGGGTCACCGACTACGGCACGTCGCTGCGGCCCCGGCGCATCAATCTGGGCTGACGGCAGCGCAATAATCACTCCCGGCCCGCGGCGCTCTGTCCCGGGCCTGCGCCACTCAATCCAGGGCAGCCCGTTCGGCGTTCGCCGTCACGCGGCGCAGCAGGTCCAGCAGGACGGCGCGCTCTTCGTCGTCGAGCCCCGCCAGGAGGCGCCGGTCGCGTTCGACGCGCGCGGGGAAGACCTTCCGGACCAGTTCCCGGCCCGGGACGGTGATCCGCAGAAGCACCACCCGTTTGTCCTGATCCCACGTGTCGCGCTCCACGAGTCCCTTGCGCACCAGCGCGTCGACGTACTTGGTGGTGGCGGCGGGACTGACCATCGTGGTGGTCGTGACCTCGCCGGGCCGCAGCGGATGGTCGCTGCGCACCAGCGCGCCGAGCACCTCGTACTCCCCGCGCGAGACCTCCGTGTGCGCCAGCTCGTGCTCGAGCGCGCGGAGGCTCAGCGTGCTGATGCGCGCGATGCGGACGATCACCTCGACGGGAGCGAGGCCGACGTCCGGGAACGCGGAATCCCATTCGTCGACGATCCTGTCGACCAGGTCGCCGTCGGGTTGCATACGGACAGGTTAACGCATCGCAGCTCCAGTTACTTTACTTGTGTTTTACTTGTGAACTATCATGATCGGCGATGCGCACTCCGACCCCCGCTCCCGGCCTCTCCGCCCCCGACCCCACCGCACTCCGCAGCCACGTGCACCGCGCGCGCACTGCGGCCCGGCATTCCCGCGACCGGTCGACGTGGCGCCGCGCGTTCACCCTCAACCCCGCGTCCCCGAGCCTCGTCCCGGCGCTGCGGGTGGGCGTCGCCACCGCGCTCGTCCTCGTCGTCGGCGGCGCACTGGGGCACACGGAGCTGGCCGCCCTGGCCGGCCTGGGTGCCATCACCGCGGCTTTCGCCCGCGGAGAGCCGTACCGGCGGCGCGCGGGCAAGACGGCCGTGGCCGGGTCGACGATCATCGGGTCGATCCTGCTCGGCTCGGCCCTCACCGGCACACCCATGCTCCTGCAGATCGCGGTGCTGTCGGTTGCCGGCGGCGCGGGAGCCTGGCTGCTCGCGTCCTTGCGCATCATCGGGCCGGGCGCCGTCGTGATCGTGTTCGCGGGGTCGGCGGCCGCGATGACCGGCGACCTGCCCCGGGCCGCGCTGGCGACGGCGCTCGGCGTCGCGGTCGGCTGGTTGTGCGCGATGGCGCCGGTGACCCGGGCTCCCGAGCACGGCACCGACGAGGAACGCCGGTGGATCCGATCCGGCCTGACGCGGCTGGCCTCGGCCGAGTTCCTCGGCGCCGGGGCGCGGATCACCGTCGCCGCCCTCGTCGCCGGCCTGGTGGCCTTGGGGGTGGGCCTCGAGCATCCTCTGTGGGCATCGATGGGCGCCACTGCGGCGCTGCAGTCCATCACCTTCGCCAGCACGGTGCAGCGCTCGATCCAGCGGCTCGTCGGCAACGTCACCGGCGCAGCGGTGGCGCTGGCCTTCATCGCGGCGGGATTGGGGTTCTGGCCGACCGCCGCCGCCATCGTCGCCCTGCAGGTCCTCACCGAGCTGACGATCGCCCGCAACTACGCGGTGGCCACCACCGCGATCACCCCGATGGCGCTGCTCATGATGGGACTCAGCGGCGGGCTGACCACTTCGATGGCGCTCAGCCGCGTCGCCGACACGGCGATCGGCGTGATCGTGGGCGTGGTGATCGCGGCCATGACCATCCACCCCGACGACACGCAGCATCTCGCTCGCGCGTAGAGGTGCGCCGCCGTCGGCAGGCCCCATCCGGACGTCCGAAGGTGATACACATCACGATTCCACAACGATTCAGTTCACCCGCGAAGTTCCGTCGCCGACCCTGGTGGACCTTGTGAAACACTCCGAATCCGGATGCATGGGAACGGCCACCCCGGCATTCGCATGATTGGCCACGGCAGGTTCGCATACGTAACGTCGGCCACCCGACGGTGACCGCGGCCCCCGCACCGGCATGAAGGAGACAGGACCGCCGGTGAACGGCCCAGACCCCTGGGCGCGGCACCCGCAACGCCGATCGAGATCGCGCCGCACGCCCGCGCGGACGACATCGACGGAGGAGGACCTATGCGCACAGACGCAGGGCTGCCCGACGACGCCGACGGGACGGGCGCACAAGGCCCACGGCCGGGCGGCGCGTCCGGAGGCTCCGAGACAGTCCCGGACGGCGGGGTCGTGGCCACGGACGAGGTCACCGGCACGCCCGATCCCGAGACCCCGGAGGGGCGGCGCCTGCTGCGCCGGGTGATCGCGGCGTCCGCGATCGGCAATGCCACCGAGTGGTACGACTACGGCGTCTTCGCCGCCACGGCCACCTACATCGGCGACGCGTTCTTCCCCGGCGAGCTCTCGACCCTGTCGACGATGCTCACCTTCGCGATCTCCTTCGTGCTCCGCCCGATCGGCGGCATGATCTGGGGGCCCATCGGCGACCGGATCGGCCGCAAGGCCGTGCTGGCGACGACGATCCTGCTGATGTCGGCGGCGACGTTCCTGATCGCGTTCATCCCGTCGCACGCCAGCATCGGCGTGGCGGCCCCGATCCTGCTCGTGCTCCTGCGCGTGATCCAGGGCTTCTCCACCGGCGGCGAGTACGGCGGCGCCGCGACCTTCATGGCGGAGTACTCGCCCGACAAGCATCGCGGCAAGTACGGCAGCTTCCTGGAGTTCGGCACCCTCGCCGGCTTCGTCATGGGCGCCGCAGTCGTGCTGATCTGCCAGACCGCGATGACCGAGGCCGCGATGGGCGACTGGGGCTGGCGCATCCCGTTCCTCATCGCCGCGCCGCTGGGCCTGGTGGGCTGGTATCTGCGGTCGAAGATGTCGGACACGCCCGTGTTCACCGAGGCCGAGAGCAGCGAGTCCACCGAGATGGAGGGCTCCGCCTGGCAGCGGATGGTCGACCTGGTGCGCGACTACCGTGGGCCGATCTTCACCATGTTCGGCATGGTGATCGCGCTCAACGTGGTGCAGTACACGCTGCTCACCTATCAGCCGACCTACCTCGAGAACAAGATCGGCATGAGCGAGGACTCGACCACCCTGCTGATCCTCATCGGCGAGCTCGTCATGATGGCGGTGATCCCGTTCATCGGCCGGTGGTCGGACTCGACGGGTCGAAAACCCATGTGGCGGGCGTCGCTGATCAGCCTGTTCATCCTGGCGATACCCATGTATTGGCTCATGGGGCAGGGCTTCGGCTGGGCGCTGCTGGGGTTCGCCGTGCTGGGGCTGCTGTATCTGCCGCAGCTGGCGACGATCTCCGCGACGTTCCCGGCCATGTTCCCCACCCACGTGCGCTACGCCGGCTTCGCGCTGAGCTACAACGTGGCGACGGCGGCCTTCGGCGGCACCGCCCCGTTCATCAACGACGCGGCCATCAGCGGCACCGGATGGGACCTGTTCCCGGCGCTGTACATGATGATCGCGTGCGTGATCGGCATGGTGGCCGTGCATTTCCTACGCGAGACCGCCGGCTGTTCGATCCGCGGCACCGGGATCCCCGGTGCGGCGCCGGAGCCCGTGGCCGCCCGCTGACGGCCCCGCCCCGACCGGAGGAGCCCGGCACGTCCACTGGGACGTGCCGGGTTCTTCCGTCTGCGCGCACTTCCTCGCCGACCCCCCGTCGCCGTGTCGGGACTCACACGCGAATTGTTAGTTGTATTGCGCAACCAGTTGTATGGTTGACGAAAGCAACTAATACCGCCGGGCGCGTCCTCGCTGCCCGGCGCTTGGACCTCTTACACGTTCTTTCGAGGGATGCACCTGGATGAGTACCGCCGAAACCACACGAAACGCCCCGCCCGACCCCCCTTCCGCAGGCACCGCACCGATGAGCCACCGCGCTGTGCTGCTGGCTCTGTCCGGACTGCTCATGGCGATGTTCGTCGCCATGCTCTCGTCCACCGTCGTGTCCACGGCCCTGCCGCGGATCGTCGCCGACCTCGGCGGCAGCGAAGCCGGCTACACCTGGGTCGTCACCGCGTCGCTGCTGACGATGACCGCGACCACGCCCATCTGGGGCAAGTTCGCCGACCTGTTCAGCAAGAAGGCCCTCACGCAGTTGGCGCTGCTGATCTACCTGGCCGGCTCGATCGTCGCCGGCCTGGCGGACGGGATCGGCGTCCTCATCGTCGCCCGCCTCATCCAGGGCATCGGCATGGGCGGCCTGTCCGCGCTGGTGCAGATCGTGATCGCGAGCATGATCACGGCGCGTGACCGCGGCAAGTACTTCGGTTACCTCGGCGCCGTCTTCGCGGTGGCCACGGTGAGCGGACCGCTGCTGGGCGGGTTGCTCGTGGACGCGACGGCGCTCGGCGACGCGCTTCCCGGCTACATGTCCGGCGACGCCTGGCGCTGGTGCTTCTACGTGGGCGTGCCGTTCGCCGTCATCGCGTTCGCAGTGCTGCAGAAGACACTGCACCTGCCCACCGTCAAGCGCGACGTGTCCATCGACTACGTGGGCGCCACACTCATCACGGCCGGCGTGTCCGTGCTGCTCGTCTGGGTTTCGCTGGGCGGCTCGCAGTTCGAGTGGGGCTCGGCGCTGAGCATCGGCATGCTCGTCGGCGGCCTCGCGCTGCTGGCGCTGTTCGTGTGGGCGGAGACCCGTGTCCGCGAACCGATCATCCCCCTGCACCTGTTCAAGGACCGCACCACCAGCCTCGCCGTGTTCGCGTCGGTGATGGTGGGCGTGGCGATGTTCGCCGGAACGGTCTTCCTGGTGCAGTACTTCCAGCTCTCCCGCGGCATGAGCCCCACCAAGGCCGGCCTGATGACCCTGTTCCTCGTGGGCGGCGTCCTGGTGTCGTCGGTGGTGTCCGGCCGTCTCATCGCCGCCAAGGGCAAGTGGAAGCGCTTCCTCATCTTCGGCTCGGTCGTACTGATGGCGGGCACGATCCTGCTGAGCACGATCAACTCCACCATGCCGGTCGTCGTCGTGGGCATCTACATGACGGTCCTCGGCATCGGCGTCGGCTGCCTCAACCAGAACCTGGTGCTGGCGGTCCAGAACAACGCGGCGCAGAAGGACATCGGGTCGGCCAGTTCGCTGGCATCGTTCATGCGCACCATGGGCGGGGCCATCGGCGTCTCCGCGCTGGGGACCGCGCTCGGGCACAAAGTCGCGGCCTCGATCTCCGGCGCCGCCCACTCCGACCCCGAGGTCGGCAAGGCCATGATGAGCGTCGACACCCACCAGATCCCCGACGTCACCACGCTCGGTGATGTGCTGCGTCCCGTGTACGAGCATGCCTACGGGTCGGGCGTCGCCCAGGTGTTCCTGTTCTCGGTCCCGTTCGCCATCCTGGCGTTCGTCGCCGTGCTGTTCATCAAGGAGGTGCCGCTGCGCGAGACCATCGAGCGCGAGGACGAGCTCGCCGACCTGGAGGCGGAGTCCGGCGATGCCCCCGGCGACGGTGACGACGGGCCGGACGCTGACCCTGCTGCAACGCCGGGAGCCTCCGGTCCCGCGGACACCCCCTCCGGCGTAAAGGTAAGCTGACGTGCGATGACGGCCACTGATGCGGGGATCTCACCTGCCGATGCACTCGAGTTCAGCGCGGTGCGCGGCATCGAGTACGAGTTGCGCACACTGGTGCGGCGGATCCGCCTGAGCAAGGCCGAGGTGGCCCGCAAGATCCACGAGGAGATGCCGCCGTCCACGTACACCGTGTTCGTCGTCGTCGCGGAGCACCAGCCCACGCGGGCGGGCGAGATCGCCGAGGTGCTGGACATGGACAAGAGCGTGATCAGCCGGCACCTCGCCGCGCTGACGGAGCTGGGCCTGATCCGCCGCGACTGCGATCCGGACGACCGCCGCTCGCACACCGTCTCGCTGACGGAACTCGGCGTCGGGAAGGTGCGCGAGGCGATAGCCATGCGCTGGGAGGACATCTCCGCGCGGCTCGAGGGCTGGACCCGTCAGGACCTCGACGCGTTCGTCGCGCAGTTGCAGCGGTTCAACGCGGCCATCGAATGAGCCGCGGCCATAGGGTGGGGGAATGAGCAGTCCCCGTCCCGCGTCTCCGCTCGTCGGAGCGCGTGTGCTCCGAGACCTGGTCGCGTCGGCCACGCCGCCGGTGCTGCTGGACGTGCGCTGGGCCCTGTCGACGGGGTCCGACCGTGCCGCGTTCGACGACGGGCACATCCCGGGCGCCCGGTTCATCGACCTGGACGCGGAGCTCGCCGGACCGCCCGGGCCCGGCGGGCGCCACCCGCTCCCGTCGGCCGGGGCGTTCGGGGAGTCGATGCGCGCGGCCGGTGTCGGCCGCGGATCGACCGTCGTCGCCTACGACGCGGGCCCGGCCACGGCCGCCGCGCGCGTGTGGTGGCTGCTCCGGCACTTCGGGCATGAGGACGTTCTGGTGCTCGACGGCGGCCTGGCGGGGTGGCGTGCGCAGGGGTATCCCGCCGAGTCATCCGGCGACGGAACCGAGAGCGGCCTCCCCGCGCCACGCGGCGACTTCCGTTGCGGGCCCGCACCGTCCGCGGGACCGGGCTCGGCGCTCGAGGCGGAGGACGTCCCGGCCTTCACGGCACGCGGCCTGCTGATCGACGCGCGGGCGGCGGAACGGTTCCGCGGCGACGCCGAGCCCGTCGACCCCGTCGCCGGGCACATCCCCGGCGCCGTGAACCGGCCGACCACCGACAACGTGCGCGACGACGGGACGTTCCTGCCGGCGGAGGAGCTGCGGCGGCAGTTCGGCGCACTGTTCGACGGAATCGGCAGCGGGCCGGACGAGCTGGCCGCCTACTGCGGCTCGGGCATCACTGCCGCACACGAGGTGCTGGCGCTGCAGATCGCGGGGATCCCGGCACGCCTCTACCCCGGTTCGTGGTCGCACTGGATCACCGATCCCGCGCGGCCCGTCGCCACCGGCGACCGCTGAGCGCCCGGCGCACCCGCCGGCCTCCCGCGCGGTGCCGACTCGATCACGCCGGCGGCGACGCACACCCCCGGTAGGTATCGTGGCGGTCGACGTGACCATGAATGCCGGCGGGAGGATCCGGGTGCAGCAGGATCGATCGGCAGGGCGGCGCGGCGCGATGCACCCGGGGCGCGGACTGCTCGCGCTCATCGCCGCCGCGCTCATGGTCCTGGCCGCCCCGGCGGGCGTCGCCGCCGCGCAGTGCCTCGGCGCGCCGATGACACACGCGCAGGGCCACTCGGGTACTTCGATCCCCGTGGATGCCTCCGGGACGGCGAATGCGATCGATCACGGCGCGCATGAGCCCTGCGGCGCGGTGCACGAGTGCTGCACCCACCAGTGCATCGCGCCGGGGACGACGGCGCCCGCCGCGCTTCCGCTCGGAACGCCGGTCCCCGCGGCGCCCCTCACCCCCTACGCCCAGCTGCACGGTGGCCCCGCCGCCGTCGGCGACTCGGGCCCGGCGATACGGCCGGTGCCGCCATGGGCGCATCCCACATTGGAACTCCTGGCGATCCTGCGCGTGTGATGGGCGCGCCCCGCCCCGGACACACCCCGGGCGGCCCCCTATCGACTCTCGCGTGCGGCGCCGCATTCGGCGCCGCCCACCATCGTGATCCAGGAGGATACCCATGCGTACCACCACCTTCCGCCGTTCCCTGCAGTCGAAGCCGGTCCTCGCCGTCTCGGCGGTCGCCGTGTCCGCGCTGGTGCTCGCCGGCTGCGGCTCGGGCGACGCGGACTCCGACGCCGCCGCCACGCCCACCGCGAGCGTCGGTGCCACCGCCGCCGAGGGCGACGGAAACGAGGGCACCGACGCCGCGCAGGCGCAATTCAACGACGACGACGTCGCCTTCGTCGAAGGCATGTACCCGCACCACGCCCAGGCCATCGAGATGACCGACATGGTCGACGGCCGCACCGACAACGCCGACCTGATCGCGCTCGCGCAGCAGATCGACGCCGCCCAGGGCCCGGAGATGGACACGATGACCACGATGTTCGAGCAGTGGGGCCTGCCCGCCCCCACCGCGGACGGCGGCCACGACATGGGCGACATGGGCGGCGGGCACGACATGGGTGACGGGGCCGACTCGAGCGACTCGGCCGACAACGGCCAGGACCAGGGCGGCCACGAGATGACCGGCATGATGACGGACGAGCAGATGGACCAGCTCATGGCCGCCTCCGGCCCGGAGTTCGACCGCATGTGGCTGGAGATGATGATCCAGCACCACGAGGGCGCCGTCGAGATGTCGCAGGAGGTGCTCGGCTCCGGGACCAACCCGCAGGTGCAGAAGATGGCGCAGGCGATCATCGACGGCCAGGAGGCCGAGATCGGGCAGATGCAGGAGATGCTGCAGAGCGGCTCCTGATGCCGTGCGCCGTGGCCTCCCCCTCCGCCGGGGGCGGCCACGGCGCTACGCCGCGACGGAAGTCCGGAACTGCAACACGTGGTACGGCGCGCCTTCCGCCGTGTTCCACTGCGACACCAGCAGATGCAGGTCGTCGAGCGTCGAGTCCGGGTGGATGAAACCCCCGTAGATCTGCGCAAAGGTGCCGTCGCCGGCGCCCCATTCGCCGCCCGCCACCTGGACGACCGGCTCCGACCACGGGCCCGTCGGATCCGGGGCGGTGCGCGTGGTGATCGCGTACGCGGCCGGGTCGAACCCGGCCAGCACCCAGGTGCCGTCGATGCGGCGCAGGCTCAGCTCGCCGACCGGCCCGGGCAGCACGGGGACCACGGGCGCGGACCGCACCGACATCCATACGCCGCTGGGCATCTCGTCGCGCTCCGGCACCCACGCCTCGTATGCCCAGGGCTCCTCGATCCGGTGCTCGGGCACGCGGCGCAGGATCACCCCGCCCGGGTTGGCGCGGTCGAACGCCGACGACATGATGTACACGTACCCGTCGGCGCGGTCCATCGTCCACATCTGGTCCAGGGCGCCGCCGGTGTTGTCCCAGCGCGCGTCGGTGCGTTGCCAGGTCACGCCCAGGTCGTCGGAGCGCGCCAGGTAGGTGAAGTTGGTGGGCGCGGCGGCGGAGTTCCACGAGTGCACGCTCACCACGGACAGGTACACGCGCCGGTCGACGGTGATGGCGTCGCACGGGATCACCGTGAACTCGCTGCCCGGGGTCTCCGGGTCCGGCCGCTCGGACGGTTCGTGGGCGTTGGGCAGGATCTCCCGCGCGTAGCGGCCGCCGCATGCGCCGTCGAAGACGATGCCGTCCTCCAGCGCGCCCCCGTCCAGCGCCCCCGCGGCCGAGCGCAGCATCACCGGGCTGCGCCAGCCGGGCCCGCCCGCGGCCGACGACTCGAAGGTGTCGCCGAAGAAGTACGCGACCGCGCCCGAAGACAGCTGCGCTGGAATGCCCAGGTCGGTGCCGGCCACGCCCCACCTGTCGGTGCGCAGGCGGCCGGTCAGTGTGGCCACGTACCGCGCGCGGCCGGGCGGTGGGGTCATCGCGCATCACCTCCCGGCGCCGCCGACGGGTGCCGACGTCCTGTTCCGACCCCGAGGCTACTGGCCGCCGGCACCAGGAGTCGGCACCCGCGGCCTGGGCGCGCCGCGGATCGCCTGTGCCCGCGCCTGAGCCCGCCGAGCAAGCAATTTCTGCCGGTTTGGCGGCGCAGACGTGCACTGGATGCTTGCTCGGCGGGCTGCTCGGTGAGGTGCACGGCGGGGGCTACTGCGCCTGCACGGCTCTTGACGCGGCCGCAGCGCAGGCGCACAATTCACCACATGATGAGTTCATCGCTCGGTGAATTACCGGACCCGGCGATCGACGTCCGCGGGCTCACGGTGCGGCGCGGCGGCAATCCGGTGCTGCACGGCGTCTCACTCGCCGTCCGCGCGGGGGCGATCACCGGGCTGCTCGGCCCGTCGGGGTGCGGCAAGACCACCTTGCTGCGCAGCATCGTCGGGACGCAGATCGTGCAGTCGGGGACGGTGTCCGTGCTCGGCAGCCCGGCCGGGGCGCGCCGGCTGCGCTCGCGCGTCGGCTACGTCACCCAGGCCCCGAGCATCTACGGCGACCTCACCGTGCGCCGCAACGTCGCCTACTTCGCTGCCCTCGCCGGGGCAGCACGCTCGGCGGTGGCGGAGGCCCTCGACGCGGTCGGCATGGGCGAGTATGCGGGCCGGCGCGCCGACGCGCTGTCCGGCGGGCAGCGCACCCGCGTCTCACTCGCCTGCGCGCTGGTGGCCGACCCGGACGTGCTCATCCTCGACGAGCCGACGGTGGGCCTGGACCCGGTGCTGCGCGCCGAGCTGTGGGAACGGTTCCGCCGCCTCGCCGACGACGGCCGCACCCTCGTCGTGTCGAGCCACGTGATGGACGAGGCCGACCACTGCGACGAGCTCGTCCTCCTGCGCGACGGGCACATGCTCGCGCAGCTCACCCCGGCCGCGCTGCGCCGCACCACCGGGGAGGACCGGCTCGAGGACGCGTTCCTGGCTCTCGTACGGAGCGGCCCGGGCGGGCGGCACATGGCGGAGGAGGCGGCGGGATGAGTGCACGCGCATACGGGGCCACGAGCGTGCGGGTGCTGGGGCAGCTCGGGGCGGACAGGCGCACCGTCGCCATGATCGTCGCCGTCCCGTCGCTGCTGCTGACGCTGCTGTACTTCGTCTACCAAAACCAGCCCGGCCCGCCGGGGATGCCGTCGGTGTTCGACAGGGTCGGTGTGAGCATGCTCGGCATCCTGCCGTTCGTCGCGATGTTCCTTGTCACCGCCATCGCCATGCAGCGCGAGCGCACGTCCGGCACCCTCGAGCGCCTCATGACCACGCCGCTGACCAAGCTCGACCTGCTCGGCGGCTACGGCACCGCGTTCTCGCTGGCCGCGATGGTGCAGGCGGTGGTCGCGTGCGTCGTCTGCTTCTGGCTGCTGGGCCTCGACGTGGCGGGCGGCGTGGCGCTGGTGGTGCTCATCGCCGTGGTGGTCGCGGTCCTCGGCGTGGCGCTGGGCCTGCTGTGCAGCGCGTTCGCCCGCACCGAGTTCCAGGCGGTGCAGTTCATGCCGCTCATCGTCGGCCCGCAGCTGTTCCTGTGCGGGCTGCTGGCGCCCCGCGAAACCCTGCCCGGCTGGCTGGAGGCGATCAGCAATGTGCTGCCGCTGAGCTACGCGGTGAGCGCGATGAAGCAGGTGGCGGCGCACCCGTCCCCCACCGGCGCGATGTGGCGGGATCTCGCGGTGGTCGCCGGTTTCGCCGTGGTGTCGCTGTGCCTGGCGGCCGCGACGATGCGGCGGCGGACCACGTGAGCGGCGGGCGCAGGCCGGGCAAGTCCGGTACCCGCGAGCAGATCCTCGCCGCGGCGCGGACGCGGTTCGCGGAGTCCGGGTTCGACGGGGTGAGCGTCCGCGCCATCGCCGCCGACGCCGCCGTGGACCCGGCCCTGGTCCACCACTACTTCGGCACCAAACGGAACCTCTTCGCCGCCGCTCTGGCCCTGCCCGTCGACCCGGAGACGGTGCTCGCGCAGGTCCGGGCGGTGCCCGTCGACGAGATCGCCCGCGCCGTCCTGCGTGCCGTGGTGGGGCTGTGGGATTCTCCGCAGGGGGCGGCGGTGATCGGCGCGTTCCGCACCGTGCTCGGCGGCGGGGATCCGCAGCTGATCCGCTCGTTCATCCTCGAGGTGGCGCTCAAGGAGGTGCGCGCTCGCGTCGACACCCCGCCCGGGTCCGCCGAGGTGCGCGTGAGCCTCGCGGCCTCGCACATGATCGGGATCCTCGTGGCCCGCCGGATCCTCGAGATCGAACCGCTCGCCTCGATGCCCCTCGACGAGCTGGTGGAGCGGTGCGCACCGCAGATCCAGCACTACCTCACCGGGCCGATTGAAGTGTGAGAGGCGGGGCGCAGTGCGGAACGCGCCGAGCCGACTCCCGCCCCGCCGAGCAAGCGGATGCTGCCGTTCCGGCGGCGCACACGTGCACTGGATGCTTGGTCGGCGGCATCCGCACCGGCCACGACGCACACCCCCTGCACCACCAGCTCCAGCGCTGCGGCAAACGCGGAGTCGGGAGGCGGTGAGCATTCGACTGTCCGGGGTGCCAGCCGATCCCATCTCACCGGGCCGGGCGCGTTCATCCTCGACGCGCTGACCGGTACCGCCATGGCGACGGGGGCCGGTGCTGCGTGATCAGAACCTGACTGCCGACGACATGCTCCTGTTCACCCGGCTGCAGATGACCGTATTCGGTGAAGCAGTCCCCGCCTCATCGGTGCGGCCCTGGCTACAACCGATCACTGCTGATCCTGCGGTATCGATTCGATTACGCGGGCGAGGTCGTCATCGCTCAAGGGCGTGTCGACCAGCAGTGCCCACTGCCAGCGTTCGTCGTCCCACCGGTGCACCGGATGGGTGCGGAAACCGTCCTTCCATGAATCCGGAAGCTCGGAGCCACATGGCCACCGCAGCAGCACGGCCAGGCTATTCACGTCGAGCACCGCCCGGAAAGCGCCGGTATCCGGGTCGCCTTCGTTCGCGTAGTAGTGCACGCCCCGGGGCCACCAGCGAGGTACCGGGAGCTGCTGCTCGCGGGCCCAGTTCTGTCCGGCGCGGCGATGTTCGTGTGCGTCGCGTGTGGCCGTGGAAACCGCACCATGCCAGGCGAATACGTCGGGCGGTAGCGCGGCATCTAGGTCGATGGCGACGATCTCGCGCACGTGCCGCTTTTCCGGGACGGCGATGCGCAGCGGTAGGCCGCTTTGGTCGTCTGCTGCGACTCGCAACGGGTACGGCTTGTCCGCATACCTGCCAGGGCTGGCTGCGAGCTGGAATTCGGTCGCCTGGCGGCCGGCGACTGTGACGGGAGTGCCTGAGTTGAGTGGCCGCGGGAAATCTTCCGCCCACCCGAACATGCGACCCGCACCGAACGCATTACCGAGCACAGTGCGTGGATGCTGCGATCGCCGTGGCCCGAGGTGGCCGGTCAACGAAACGTGCTCGATGCCGTTGTCGGTGCGCAGTAGCACACGGTCACCGTCGTCGAGGTACCACAGGCCGTACTCGTCCTCGATACGCCACCGGTCGGGTGCTTCGTGCCAGAACTCGATTTCATAGGTGTTCGTAGCATCGCCCGCGGGCGACTCGCAGCGCATGCGGCCGTGGATCGTGGTGACCGCAGCCGTCTTCATACGGCCGAACGCCTCGGCCCAAGCCTGCTCGGGTGACATCGAGATCACGATATCCGATCACGATCACAAACGGCGTCAACCTGGCCCGTGACCGGTATTCATACGCAAACGCAATTGCTCGAGTTCGAATCGTGGCCACGACGGCTTTTTCACCGCCACCCGGACGCCACTATGGCCTGTCGCGAACAGTGAAGACCGTGACCGGCGTGGCGGCCGGTGACAGGTGAGGCTTCCGGAGTATCGCAGGCGGTGTCAAAGCAACAACGACACCGCCGGAGGCCTCATGTCCACGGTAAAAACTGCCGCCCGTCACGATCTGACCGACGCGCAGTGAAAGGTACTCGAACCGCTCCTACCTGCACCGCCTCGCTTGGGCCGGCTGCGTGTGTGGCCTGTGCGCCAACTGGTCGACGGGGTACGACAACCTTGCCCAGTATGGGGCCGACATTGGCGTTGCCGGCGAAAGGCTCAGCATCGCGAAACCGTTCCTCGTCGTGGCATTCGGAACAGAGCAGGGCTGGTCCGGACTCCGCTGAGCGTGCCGTGCCACCCTGGGACCATGCCTGCCGCAGCTACACCCCCCACCCGCCACTCTCCGCGTTGTAGCGCCGGGTGGGGTGTCATTGCGGCGAGCATCATCGCCGTATTCGTCTTTGTCCCCGCAACATTCAGAATCCAGAACGCCCTGAACGTGCCACCAATCAACCCCACCCCCGGAAGCACTGCGCCGATCTCCGCGTCGTACTGGTGGACGTGGGCCCTCTGCTTCGCGCTGCTGCTCACGCCGGCACTGGTGATGGCCGTGTTCCGCAGGTCCAGGCGTGCCGCCGCCGGCTACGCGGTCACCGCGACGGTGCTCGGCGGACTGCTCGCCGCGGCGTTCATCAGCGTCGATCTGGGCGGCTTCGCCCCCTCCTAGCCGGCGGACTACCGCTCTGGCTGCCGGTTACCCGCCACGTCGACTACCGGCGGTAGCGGTCCACCACTGCGGTCAGCGGCTCCCCCTGCCGACACACATAATCGTGCGCGATCGCGCTGACGTCGAGTTCGGTGTGCCCGATGCGCACCACGGGATGCCCGTTCGGCCACACGATCCACCGCGCCCCATCCACGGCCGTAACCAGTACTGCGCCCAGCAGGAGTGCGGCCTCGTTTTCGACCATGGGCCCGAGTTCCGGATCGGCCAGCGCTTCCGGCAAACGACGCTCCACCGCGGCGAGCGCCGCACGCGCGTCCCCGCACGGCTCCCCGCGGTCGGCCAACCACTGCCGCAGCCCGTCCGGAGCCAGCACCCCAGCCGGGCCCACCTCCATATCGACGTCGATCGCGACACCCGGCCCTTACACAGCCATCCCACGCGCCACGCCGAAGCAGGGCCCGACCCTCGCGAGCCGCTGCAAGGACCGCGGCAGCCACGCGGCGACAGGGTCCGGCAGCATCCTGTCCCACCACTGCATCACCGCACCCTACGGCGACCATCTCCCCACCCCTTCGGCGTGCGCGTGTGTTTCACTCGCCCCATGCGGTGGGCGCACTGGCGGCGGGTGGAATCGGTGATGGAGACGTGGGGCCCGTTCGTGCTGCTGCCGGTGCTCGGCGTCCTCGTCGGCCCCGACTACGTCCGCGAGATCATCGACGACCCGACGCCCTGGCACTGGTTCGTCTTCCTCGTGTGGGTCTTCGTCATCACCACCCTGGTGTGGACGTGCGCGAGCCGGATCCGCCACCGCGGCCGCACACCGCGGCCGCACGCCGTCGCTCCGGGAGACGTGCCGGCCGCCGACGTCACCGCCGCGGTCGCCGCCCATCCCGATCGGATAGCGGCGATCCGAGCGCTCCGCGAACAGCACCGCGGACTCGGCCTCGCCGACGCGGCCGCCCTCATCGACGGCGCCGCCCGGCAATGGCCGCCCCAGTGCCGTCATGCCCAGTGTCGTCATGCCCGGCGCCGCGCAACGCAGCACCTCCCCCGCCGGATCCCCGGTCCGCTCTGCCGCGCCGAGCAAGCGGATTCCGCACTTCCGGCGGCGCATACGTGCACTGGATGCTTGGTCGGCGGCATCCGCGCCGGCCCGATCCCCGCCGTCCCGCCGTGGGTGTCGGCCCCGTGCGGCAGGATGTATACCACGGTGCAGGAGCAAGGGGAGGCGGTTGCTGATGAGTCGGCGCAGCAAGTCGGGCCAGGGCGAGAGTCGGGGCGTTCGGGCGTCAGGGAAGACACTGCTCGCCAGGGCTGTTGCGGCGGCGGGCGCGCTGGCGGTGGCCGCGGCCGGTACGGCGGCACTGGGTGTCCCGGCGGCCGCCGCGCCGCCGTCCTCGCTCGACGGCACCACGCAGGTGGTGGACTGCGCGCGCGAGCTCGTCAAGGAGCCCGCGGACATCATCATCTTCTGCGGCGACGCGAACGGCGGCTTCACCGACATCACCTGGTACCTGTGGACGGACCAATTGGCCGTGGGCACCGCCAACAAGTATTGGAACGACTGCGACCCCGCCTGCTATCAGGGCACCTTCCACGAGGAGCCGGTGTGGATCGCCCTGCACGATGTGGCCGCCACCGACGACGGCCCGGCGTTCCGCACGCTCACGTCCGTCGACGACTCCGGTCCGCATGACGTGCCGCTGCCCGGGTTCCCCGTCTCCGGACCCATCGAATTCCCGTAGCAGCGTGCCGGCGGCGGGCCACGTGATCCACCGCCCACCGCGCGGCACCACCCGCCCCGCGCCACGGGCGCCCTGACACCCTGAGCGGATGACCGGCACTTCGCACGACGACGCGGCGCCCCGCGACGAGGCACCCGCGCAGCAGAACGCGCGGATCGGCGCGGGCACCTGGCGTGAGCTCTTCGGCCCCGCATACCGCGCGTCGGCCGTGGTCCTCGCGGGCGGGGTCGCCGCCTACGCCACCAACATCTACCTCACCACCAGCCTGCTCCCCAACGCCGTCGAGGACATCGGCGGCGAGCAGTACTACGCGTGGGCGATGACGGTGTTCCTGCTGGCGTCGGTGATCACGTCGATGTTCGTCGGCGTCTCGCTGCGCAACAGCGGTCCGCGCCGCAGCTACCTGATCGGGTTCGCCGTGTTCGCCGTCGGGTCGCTGGTGTGCGCGGCGGCGCCGACGATGGCGGTGATGCTCGCGGGCCGCGCGGTGCAGGGCCTCGGCGGCGGCCTGCTCACCGGCCTGGCGTTCGCGGTGCTGCGGTCGGCGCTGCCGGAACGCCTGTGGCCGCGGGCCGTCGCGCTCATCTCGGCCATGTGGGGTGTCGGCAACATCCTCGGCCCCGTCCTGGGCGGGCTGTTCGCACAGTTGGGCGCGTGGCGCGGGGCGTTCATTCTGCTCACGGTCTTCGTCGCGGTGCTGTGCGTGATGTCGCAGCGGGCGCTCCCCCGCCGCCGCCCCGACGAGGGCGGCGAGCGCGCCGGGGTGCCCATCGTCAGCCTGGTCGTGCTCACCGGTGCCACCGCGGCGGTCTCCATCGCGAGCATCGCCTCGTCCACCGCCGTCATCGTGACGCTCGCCGCGGTGGGTGTCGCAGCGCTGGCGGTGTTCGTCGCAGCCGAGCGGCGCACGCGCGTCACGGTGCTGCCGCGGTTCGCCTATTCGCTGCGCTCGCCGCTGCCGTGGGTGTACCTGGGGATCGTGGCGCTGGCCATCGGGTCGACCACCGAGACGTTCGTGCCGCTGTTCGGCCAGCACCTGGGCGGCATGGAACCGTTCGTCGCGGGCATGCTCGGCGCGGCGATCTCCTGGGGCTGGTCCATCGCGTCGATCCTGTCCACCTACGCCACCGCCGAGCGCTCCACCACGGCCATCAAGATCGCCGGCCCGCTGGTGCTCGCGGCCGGGCTCCTGGGCTACGGGCTGCTGCAGGCCGACGACCCGTCCGCGCTGACGGTGACCGGCTGGTTCGTCACGCTCGCCATCGCGGGGGCGGGAATCGGGATGGCGTTCGCCCACTTCATCACCGCCGCCATTTCCAGCACCGACGACGAGGCCGACGCCGCGAAGGCCTCCGCGGGAGTGAACACGGTGCAGCTGATCTCGAACACGTTCGGGTCGGCGCTGGCCGGGCTGCTGGTCGCGGTCGGCGGGCCGTCGCTGGTGGGGTCGGCGCGGCTGCTCAACTTCGGGTTCGCCGGGGTCGCCGCGGTGGGCGTGCTGTTCGCGGTGGCGGCGGCCCGGCGGGGGCGGAGCGCGGCACGCTCGGCAGACGCGTGATCGCGCCCGTAGCAGAATCTACAATGTTCTAGCGTTGACTATAGATATAGGAATATTCGTCTGACTTCGCGCGCTTCTTCCGGCGCGGGCCGCTACCGTCGCTGTCATGGGTGAGATGAAGCGGCGCATGCTCTCCGGCGAGTCCTACCGCGACGACGACGGCGAACTGCTCGCCGAGCGCCTGGCCTGCCGCCGCGCTCTCGACGAGTTCAACGGCGCGCCCGCCGACGACGAGGAGCGCCGCATCGAGATCCTGCGGTCGCTGCTCGGGTCGCTGGGCGAGCGGACGCGCATCATGCCGCGGCTGACGTGCGACTACGGCGCGCAGATCCACATCGGCGACGATTCCTTCCTCAACTACGACGCGATCCTGCTCGACTGCGCACACATCACCATCGGCAGCAACGTCTTCATCGGGCCCCGCGCCCAGCTACTCACCGCGCTGCACCCGATGGAGGATCATGCGGCGCGGCGCGCGGGGTGGGAATCGGCCGCGCCCGTGACGATCGGCGACGGGGTGTGGCTGGGCGCGGGGGTGATCGTGTGTCCGGGGGTGCGCATTGGGCCGGATACGGTGATCGGAACGGGGAGCGTGGTCACCCGCGACCTGCCCGCGCGGGTCTTCGCCGCCGGCAACCCGTGCCGCGTCATCCGCTCGCTCGAGGGCGAGGCGCCGGCGTGAGGCGCCGGTGCCCTCGCACCGAGTTCGGTCGACAGCCAAAGACTTTAGAAGTACTTTGTAAGTATGCAGGTTGATGAGGTGCCATTCTCCGAGCTCCAGTTGCACGGCAAGGCCACGGTCGCACGCCTGCAGAGCACACGTGGCCAGTCGCTGCTGATCCGGCGCCGCGACGGCGACAACCTCGTACTGACCACCGCCGAACGGGCCGGTCGCGACCGCGAAGTCTCCTCGGTCGCCATGCGGGTACTCGCTACGCTTCTCTCACGCGACAGGAATGCGCAGGACTCGATCTCCGGCGCCATCACCGACGTCTTTCCGTGGGCCGTCTTCCTGCCCCCGGAGGACTTGCGCAGGTTCGTCGACGAGCTCGCCGAAACGCTGCGGGCCGCCGATGCTCTCGATAATCCGAATCCCCTGGCCCAATCGATCGCGGCCTGGCGCAACACCGCCGAGGCCCACGCCGATCCGGCGGTCGCCGCGCAGCTGAGCACTGACACCGGCGACGACCACGGCACCGTGCCTGCGCCCGCCGCGTGAGCCCGAAGCGCGGAGACCGCGTCGCCCCACCCGCGGACCCCGCCGGCGGTTGGGATCTGCGTTTCGCGACGGCGGAGGCTGCAAGGGGCTGGGAGGCTCTTTGCCGACAGGCACCGGGAAACACGCTCACCGCCTGGAACACCTTGCGCGACCGTGCCACTGCGCCGACACCGACACCTCGGCACCATCAGCTCAAGGGCTCACTCGCCACAGCTACTCATCGGGGAACCGTCATGGAGCAATGGCAGTACGAGGTCACCGGAGGCGGGCGGATCTGGTATCTCGTAGACATCGAACGCAGCACGCTGTGGGTGAAGGCAGCAACGACCGGGCACCCGAAATCCACCGAGTAGCAGCGTTCACCATCGGCCCACACCGGGGTGGGAGCAGCTCGCGCCACGCGCCTTATCCGGCTGCCCCTATTCGTATTACGATTATGCATATGGAGCGGAAGATCCGGGGGCAGGAAGTATCGGACCGCCAGATTGACGAGCGGGTTGCCGAGGCCGAGGCCGGCTACAACCCTCAGTGGCTGAAGAAACGCATGGGCCGCCCCTCACGGTCCGAGCACGCGGCCAAGGTGGTTCCCGTGCGCTTGACCGACGCTGAACTCGAGGCAGTCATGGCCCGGGCCGAACGCGAGCACCTCAACCGCTCCGATGCGATTCGGCAGGCACTGGCCCAGTGGGCCGCCGCGTCGTGATCATCCGGCGATCAGCACGCAAGCACGACATCACCGATGGGTGCCATCCCTCGACATCGTTCTCTACCCTTTTCTAGCCTCGCGCACAGATTACCCTAGCGAGCCATGACGTCGACCTAACCGGCGCCGACCTGCGCGCCGCGACGCTCCACGGGGCGGACCTCGACAGGGCGCTGTTTCTCACCGCATCGCAGGTCGGCGCCACCCTGGACGACGAGCACACGCTCCTGCCGCCGGACATCGACCGCCCGTCCCACTGGGGCCGATGAGCCTCCATCGCTCTCTATATCGCAATCTAACGCATATGATAGATAGCGGAATAGTCGCCGATCGTGCCGGCCGGCGCGCGGCGGGTGTTCAATGGCGGAGGTGGACTCCCCGTGGCGCATCGACCCTGTGACACTCACCGGCAGCCTGGTGGAACTGGTGCCGCTGGCGCCCGAACACCACGACGGCCTGGTCGACGCCGCCCGCGACGGCGAGATGTGGGACCGCTGGTACACCTCGGTGCCGGAACCGGACGGCATGCGCGCCGAGGTCGACCGCCGCCTGAGCCTGGCCGAGCGCGGCGAGATGGTGCCGTTCACCGCCGTGCGCAGGTCCGACGGGGCGGCGCTCGGCATGACCACCTACTACGCGCTCGACCCCGTCGTGCCGCGCCTGGAGATCGGTTACACCTGGAACCGGCAGTCCGCGCACGGCGCCGGCACCAACGCGGAGTCCAAGCTGCTGCTGCTCACCCACGCGTTCGACGTGCTCGGCTGCCAGTGCGTGGGGTTCCGCACCCAGTGGCAGAACCGTCAGTCGCAGGAGGCGATCGAGCGGCTCGGCGCCCGGCGCGACGGGGTGCTGCGCGCGTACGGCCGGCACCGCAACGGCGTGCTCAAAGACGTGGTCATGTACTCGGTGCTGGCGCACGAGTGGCCCGAGGTGCGCGCGGGACTGGAGCACCGGCTGCGGCACCGGCGCTGACGGACGGGCCTTCAGTCGATCAGCGCCGCAACGGCCGCCCGGGCCGACGCGGCGTACCCACCACCGAACAGCAGCGCGTGCACCAGCAGCGGGAAGAGTTGGTGCAGGCCTATGCGGTCCGTCCAGTCGCCCGGCAGCGGCGCGGCGTTCGCGTAGCCGTCGACGATGGACTCCAGGTGCGGCGCCCCGAACAGGCTCAGCATTGCCAGATCCGCCTCCGGGTGCCCGCCGCACGCGGCCGGGTCGATGAGCACCGCGCCGCCGTCGTCCCACAGCACGTTTCCGGCCCACAGGTCGCCGTGGATGCGGGCCGGACGCACCGGCCGGCCGTCCGCGCCGAGGTCCCACCGGCCCGCGCGCAGATCGGCGCACACGCGCTCCACCCCGTCGGACATCGCCCCGTCGATCGCCCCCTTTCCCCGGCACCAGAGAGCCACGGGCTCGACGCGCGCCGCCGCGTAGAACTCTCCGAAGTGTGGCGACGGCGCGTGCGGCAGCGCCAACGGGTGGCACATCGGGCCGAAGAAGTACTGCTTCGCGCCCGGCGGGAGCGCCCCGAACGCGTCCGCCCCGGCGGCGTGCGTGCGAGCGAGCCCGCGGCCCATCGCCCAGGCGGCATCACGTCGCGGAGCCGTCTCGTCGACCCGCTCGAGCATCATCCCGTGCTCGGACTCCTCGCGCACGCCCACGATCCGTGCACCACCGGACTCGGCCAGCCAGCGCAGCCCTGCCGCCTCGGTGGCGAAGAACCCGGGCGGCGCGTGCGGGTCGGACTTGGTGAACTCGCCCGGCACCCCCATCACCCCAGGTAGGGCGTCGACATTCCGGCGCCCGCGAACGGCCCGAGCGGCCCGGCCAGCACGCTCACCATCCGCAGGTTCTCGCCCAGGGGCAGTTGCTCCAGTGTCACCGGATCGGCGGGCACGATGAGCCCCGAGGGCACGCCCGGCTGCTCCCACGCCTGCGCCACCACGAACGCCTCCGGCAGAGGGGCCCCGACGAAGGCGAACCTGGGCGCACCCGGGATCCCGTCGCCGGCGGAGTGCACGCGCCGCAGCACGAGCTCATCGGCCGGAGGCGAGGTGTTCTCGGCCGGACGCACTTCCGCCACCTCGTACACCTGCAGGCCCGACTGGTAGAGGACCACGTCGCCGAGGTGCTCGATGGACGCCGTCACCGGGTCGGCGGGCACTGGGCCGGCGGCCACGGAACCGGCCGCCGATGCCGTGCCGGCACCGAGCATCGCCCCGGACGTCAGCACTGCTCCACCCAGCAGCACCGCCGCCGCCCCGACGGCCGCCGCCCCGCGCGTCAACACCTTCGCCGACATCCCGCACCTCCGGTCGCCATCCCCGTCACCCCCGTGGTGCACCGATGATCCCACGCGGGGCCGCGGGCCACGGGGGTTTCCACCTCACGTCACGTCCGGCAGCCGCACGGGCGCGAGCTCGGCGAACCGGTCGCCGGGGCCCGGGTTCGCCGCCGCGCACGCCCCGCCCAGGTGGTGCATCACGCCCCACACCGCGTTGAGCGCCGTCTGTACCGCGCCCTCCGCCCAGCCTGCGGTCCACGAGATGTCGTCGCCGGCGAGGAACACTCCGCGGTGCCCGTCGGCGAAGCCGTCCTGCATGAAGTGGGTGAACAGCCGCTCCTGGTAGCGGTAGTGCCCGGGCAGGTTGGCGCGGAACGCCCCCATGAAGTTGCGTTCGACCTCCCAGGAGATGGTGAGCGGCGACGCGATGACGTGCGAGCGGATGTCGACGTCGGGGTAGATGGCGGACAGCGAGTCCAGCATGAGGTCCATCCGCTCGGCGGCGCCCAGGGGCACGAGCTTGAGCGAGTCGTCGGTCCAGGTGTAGGACAGGCAGATCGCGGCGGGCCCGTCCCCCGGCGCGCCCGCCCCGGCCAGCGGACCGTCGAGCAAGTAGGTGCCGCGCGGCATGCGGTCGGTGAGCGTCATGCCCATCACCGGCCGGCCGGTCGCGGGGTCGACATCACGCCAGAACGGCCGGTCCACCAGCACGAACACCTTGGACGAGCCCATGTAGTGGGTGCGCTCGATGGCGCTCCAGCGGAGCGGGTCGAACAGCGACTCGTCCGTCCGGATCGTGTTGAGCAGCAGCCACACCGGCGCCGTGTGCACCACTGCCGGGTAGGTGGCGATGGCTCCGTCGGCGTCGGTGATCGTGATGCGGTGCGGGTGGGTGCGCCGGATCCCCGTCGCCGCCGGCCGGGGCAGGCCACCGGGGTGCAGCGCGGCGAGCGAGGTGCCGGCCGGCCAGTGCGCCGTCCCCGCGGGCGCCGACGACCACAGGCGCAGCGGCAGTTGCTGTGCGCCGCCGTCGATCCCGCGGTGCTCCTCGTCGGCCGCCGTCGCCACCACGCGCAGCACCTCGAGGATGGAGTTGGAGAAGTCGGTGTCCCAGCCGCCGGTGCCGAAGCCGACCTGCCCGAACAGTTCCCGGTCCGCGAACGAGCGCAGGTGCGGCGAGTCGACGAGGAACCGGTAGAAGGTGGTGTCGTCGTAGCGGCGGACCAGCGGATGCCACAGCGCCGCGATCGCCTGCGGATCGCGCGCCCGGATCGCGTCGCGCAGGGCGGACAGGCCCGCCCTGTCTTCGAGGGTCGCCGCCCAGGCGCGCGCCACCCGCCGGAACACCGCGGGCAGCTCGTCGAGCGTCCGGCCGCGGACCGTGGCGCCCTTGAGGTCGATGACGGTCTCGGGGGTGGCGGGCGAGAGCGGGTTGGGGAACGGCGACGTGCGCAGCCCCGTCTCGCGCAGGTATCCGTAGAGGGTGGTCGACGACCGCGGGAACCGCATCGCGCCCAGCTCGGCGACGGTGCCCGGGTGCCCGTCGAACGCGGCCGATCGCATGCGCCCGCCGATCTGCTCGGCCTCGTACACCACCGGCCGCAGCCCCATGCGCAGCAGCTCGTAGGCGGCGACGACGCCGGACAGGCCCGCCCCGATCACCGCCACCTCGGTGCCGTGCGCCGCCGCTGGCACCGCGCCGATGCCCGCGGGATGCTCGCGGAACGTGTCGTACGGGAAGGGGAAGTCGGGGCCGACCATCGACAGCGGGCTGCCGGGCCCGGGCGCGACGGGGATGCTCACGCCGGGCCCGCGGCGCTGCGGGGACCGGCCCCCTCGCCCGCCGTCTCGCCGCCCTCCGTTCCGGAGCCTGACGCCCCGTACAGGTCGGTGCGGCGGTCGCGCAGGTAGGTGTTGCGCCGCCGCGAGCGGGCCAGCAGCTCCGGGTCGAGGTCCACCACCAGCAGCTCGGCCTCGTCGCCGGCACGGGCGAACTCGGTGCTGTCCGGGGCGACGGCGCAGGTGTGGCCGCAGTAGTAGGTGACCGGCGAGCCCTCGAACGCGCCCGGCTCCTGGCCGATGCGGTTGACGTAGGAGATGAACAGCTGGCTCTCCACGGCGCGCGCGGGCACCAGGATGCGGGCCACGTGGTCGTCCGGGTAGGCGAGGGCGGTGGGCACCAGCAGCCAGTCGGTGCCGGCCAGCGCGTGGGCGCGCACGGCCTCGGGGAACTCGACGTCGTAGCAGATCAGGATTCCGCAGGTCAGGCCGCCGAGAGCGAACTGCACCACGGGGTCGTCGCCCGGGGTGAAGGCGGCGTCGTCGGGCCCGCCGCCGGCCGCAGGACTCGTATCGTCTTCCCGTGGGACGTACAGGTGGGTCTTGCGGTAGTGGGCGAGCAGTTCGCCGTCGGCGCCCACCACGGCCACCGCGTTGTAGAGCGGCAGATCCTTACCGCCACCGCGCTTCCCGACCCGCCCTTGCTCCACGTACCCGTACGCGATGGCGATGCCGGTTTCGCGCGCGGCCTGCGCCATCGTCCTCGCTATGGGACCAGGAGCCGTGCCGCCGGGCCCCGGTTCGGGGCGCAGCGGCCGCCTGAATCCGGTGCAGGTGAGCTCCGAGCACACGAGGATCACCGCGCCGGACTCCGCGGCGGAGCGCGCCGACGCGGCGACCTCGGCCAGGGCGCCGTCGATGTCGGTCGACTCGGGACCCTGCAGCAGTGCCACCCGCATGACGCACCTCCATCGTCGACGGCTACCCGGCCGTGTCGGCGGCGGCGTCGGGCTCGTCCGCCGCCGACGCGCAGCAGCTCTTACGGGACAGTGCGGCGTCGATCAGCAGGCTCGCACCGATGCCGAGCAGCCACGAATCCTTCGCGATGGCCGTGCCCTGCTGGGTGGGCCGCGGCGAGCCGTCCTCGTGCATGCCGGGCGTGCGGGCGTACATCGTCAGCAGCCCGGAGCTGAAGGCCACGAGCCCGGCGCCCGCCACGGCCGTGGGAACGAACGGCGCCAGCAGCGCCGAACCCAGCGCGATCTCCGCGCCCGCGAGCGTCTTGCCGAACGTGCCCGGGCTCAGGCTCTTGACGGGCGGGACGGCGTTGGCGGCCATCGATTGCAGCCCCGCCGCGCCGTCGTCGTCCAAGGCCAGCTTGCCGACGCCCGAGTTGAGGATGAACGCGCCCGTCACGGCCCGCAGCGGCAGGCGGCGTAGGCGGGCATTGCGTGGCTTCAGGTTCACTGGTGGCTCCTCGATTCAGATCGACCATGGTCTCCTGGGAGGCCTCTTCCATCCCACCAGAACACCCGCCCGCTCGGCACTATTTCCACGAAGCCGCAGCGAACGTCGAATTCCTACCGCTCCGAGCACCCGTGTCCGCCGTCGGCAATCCCGGTAGCATCGGGCCATGGCCACAGCGAGCGCGGCGCAGACCTACGACCTGCCGCATGAGGGCGAGGTGCGTGCTGTACTGCGTCGCTACGGGGTGCGCCGCGCGCAATTGTTCGGCAGCGCCGCGCGCGGAGAGCTGACGCCGACGAGCGACATCGACATGCTCATCGACCTCCCCGGCCCGCTTGATTACGCAGTACTGCTGCGCCTCTCCGAGGAACTCGAGGCTGCGACTGGTCGGCGCGTCGATCTACTGACCTCGATCAAGCCGGTGTTCCGCCCCTACATCGAGCCGGACCTGGTCGAGATCGTCCTGTGAAGTCACCTCGTCCGTACTTGCAGTTGGTGGTCGCGGCGGCAGATCGCGTGGCAGAGTATCTCCCTGCCTCCGAGGACGAGTTCCTCCGCACGCAGCTCGTACAGGATGCCGTATGCATGCGCCTGCAGGAGATGGGCGAGAAACTCGGCAAGATCCGCCGCCAGTTCCCGGACTTCTACGCGGACAACAGCTCTGAGAGCTGGCAACGGCTGATCGGGCTCCGCAACGTCATCTCGCATGGCTATGGCGAACTCGACATGCGCGTCGTCTGGCAGATCGCCTCAGTCCACCTGGATCCGCTGACCGAAGACCTCCAGGCCCTCCTCGATCCGCCCTGAAGGGTCCATAAGTCCGCCTTCTACCCGCCCGCATACGCCGCCAGGTGTTCGCCGGTGAGCGTCGACCGGTCCGCCACCAGCTCCCGGGGCGTGCCCTCGAACACCACGCGCCCGCCGTCATGCCCGGCGCCGGGGCCCAGGTCGATGATCCAGTCGGCGTGCGCCATCACCGCCTGGTGGTGTTCGATGACGATCACCGACTTGCCGGAATCGACCAGCCGGTCGAGCAGCGCCAGCAGCTGTTCCACGTCGGCCAGGTGCAGGCCGGTGGTGGGCTCGTCGAGCACGTAGACCCCGCCCTTGTCGCCCATCCGGGTGGCGAGCTTGATGCGCTGGCGTTCGCCGCCGGACAGGGTCGTCAGCGGCTGGCCCACCCGCAGGTAGCCGAGGCCCACGTCGGCCAGTCGCACCAGGATCTTGTGGGCGGCGGGGATCCGCGCGTCGGCGGCGCCGTCCACCTCACCGGAGAAGAAGCGCTCGGCCTCGGCGACGGACATGTCGAGCACCTCGGCGATGGTGCGGCCGCCCAGCGTGTACTCCAGCACGGACGCCTGGAACCGCCGGCCCTCGCATTCCTCGCACACCGTGGCCACGCCGGCCATGATCGCCAGGTCGGTGTAGATGACGCCCGCCCCCTTGCACGCCGGGCAGGCGCCGTCCGAGTTGGCGCTGAACAAGCCCGGCTTGACCCCGTTGGCCTTGGCGAACGCCTTGCGCACCGGCTCGAGCAGCCCGGTGTAGGTGGCCGGGTTGCTGCGCCTCGAGCCCTTGATGGCCGACTGGTCGACGACCACCACCCCGTCGCGCTCCTCGAGTGATCCGTGCACCAGCGAGCTCTTGCCCGAGCCCGCCACGCCGGTGACCACGCACAGCACGCCCAGCGGGATGTCCACGTCGATGCCGCGCAGGTTGTGGGTGCTCGCGCCCCGGATCTCCACGGCGCCGGACGCCTCGCGCACCGTCTCCTTGAGCGCCGTCCTGTCGCCAAGGTGCCGGCCGGTGACGGTGTCCGCGCCGCGCAGCTGCTCCACCGTGCCCTCGAACACGATGCGCCCGCCCTCGGTGCCCGCGCCCGGGCCCAGGTCCACCACGTGGTCGGCGATGGCGATGGCCTCCGGCTTGTGCTCCACCACCAGCACCGTGTTGCCCTTGTCCCGCAGCTGCAGCAGCAGGTCGTTCATGCGGGCGATGTCGTGCGGGTGCAGGCCGATCGTCGGCTCGTCGAACACGTAGGTGACGTCGGTGAGCGACGAGCCCAGGTGCCGGATCATCTTGGTGCGCTGCGCCTCTCCGCCGGACAGCGTGCCGGACGGCCGGTTGAGGCTCAGGTAGCCGAGGCCGATGGCCACGAACGAGTCGAGCGTGTCGCCCAGCGACCCCAGCAGCGGGGCCAGCGACGCGGCCGACGCACCGCCCGCAGCACCATCACCCGCAGCACTCTCATCCGCGGAGCCCGCAGCGAGCTCCCGCACCCACTCGGCCAGGTCGCTGATCTGCATCTCGCACACGTCGGCGATGGACTTGCCGGCGATCCTCGATGAACGGGCGAGCGCACTGAGCCTGGTCCCCCCGCACTCCGGGCACACCCCGAAGGTGATGGCCCTGTCGACGAAGGCGCGGATGTGCGGCTGCATCGCCTCGCGGTCCTTGGCCAGGAACGACTTCTGGATGCGCGGGATCAGCCCCTCGAAGGTGACGTTGACGCCGTCGACCTTGATCCGGGTGGGCTCCTTGTAGAGCAGGGCGTTCAGCTCGCGCTTGGTGAACTTGGCGATGGGCTTGTCCGGGTCGAAGAACCCGCATCCGGCGAAGATGCGCCCGTACCAGCCGCTCACGCTGTAGTTGGGGATGGTGAGCGCGCCCTCGCGGATCGACTTGGAGTCGTCGTACAGCGCCGTCAGGTCGAAGTCGCTCACCTCGCCGCGCCCCTCGCACCGCGGGCACATGCCGCCGGTGACGGAGAACTCGCGGCGCTCCTTCACCTCCCGGCCGCCCTTCTCGATGGTCACGGCGCCGGCACCGCTGATGGAGGCGACGTTGAACGAGAACGCCTGCGCGCTGCCGATGTGCGGGGTGCCGAGCCGGCTGAACAGGATCCGCAGCATCGCGTACGCGTCGGTGGCCGTGCCCACGGTGGAGCGCGGGTTGGCGCCCATGCGCTCCTGGTCGACGATGATCGCGGTGGTCAGGCCGTCGAGCACGTCCACGTCGGGCCGGGCCAGCGAGGGCATGAACCCCTGCACGAAGCTGCTGTAGGTCTCGTTGATGAGGCGCTGCGATTCGGCGGCGATGGTGGCGAACACCAGGGAGCTCTTGCCGGAGCCGGAGACACCGGTGAACGCGGTGAGCCGGCGCTTGGGCAGCTCCACGCTGACGTCGGCGAGGTTGTTCTCGCGCGCGCCGTGCACGCGGATCAGGTCGTGGCTGTCTGCGGGGTGCGTCACGGCTCACGATGCTACCGGCGCGCCGCCCCCTCGAGTGGGTGGTTCTTCGGTGCTCCACTGGCGGTCGCGCACCCGAAAACCGCCAACTCGGCGGGCGCGAGGGGGACAATCGACCCCATGACGGATCCCGTGGGTCCCGTGGACGCCACGCGGGTGCCGCGGTTCGCGGGCCCGCCCACGTTCGCGCGGCTGCCCCGCATCGACCAGGTGGCGCCGGAGTCGCTGCCCGCGGCCGTCGCGATCCTCGGCGCACCGTTCGACGCGGGCACCAGCTACCGGCCGGGCGCGCGGTTCGGGCCCGGGCACGTCCGCGCGTCGTCGCGGCTGCTGCGGCCGTTCCACCCGGGGCTCGGGGTGTCGCCGTTCGCGGCGCGGCAGGTGGTGGACGCGGGCGACCTGGCTCTGAACCCGTTCGACATCGCCGCCGCGCTGGGCGACGTGGAGGCGGGCGTGGGGTCGCTGCGCGCGTCGGGCGCGCGGGTGGTGACGCTCGGCGGGGACCACACCATCGCCCTGCCGATCCTGCGGGCGGTGGCGCGCGACGCGGGCCCGGTGGCGGTGGTGCACTTCGACGCGCACCTGGACACCTGGGACACGTACTTCGGCGCCCCGTACACGCACGGCACCCCGTTCCGGCGGGCCAGCGAGGAGGGGCTGATCGACCTGCGCCGCTCGGTGCACGTGGGCACCCGCGGCCCGCTGTATTCGGAGTACGACCTGCGCGACGACGCGGTCCTGGGCTTCCAGGTGATCCCCGCGGACGCCTACGAGTCCGCCGGCGTGGCGGGCGTGGCCGGGGCGATGCTGCGGCGCCTCGGCGACGGCCCGGTCTACGTCTCGGTGGACGTGGACGTGCTCGACCCGGCGCACGCCCCCGGCACCGGCACCCCCGAGGCGGGCGGGCTCACCTCCCGCGAGCTGCTGCTGACGCTGCGGGCACTGGCGGGCCGGGAGCTGCTGGGCGCGGACGTGGTGGAGGTGGCGCCGGCCTACGACCACGCGGAGATCACCGGCATCGCCGCAGCACACGTCACCTACGAGCTGCTGGCGCTGATGGCGACGAGCCCCTGGCACTGACCGCGGGTCGGCCTGCTGCGGCACCCCGGCACCCCCGCGCGCCGTCGCACCGCCCGCCCGTCACACTGCCCGCCCGCTACACCACCCGAGCCGCCCACTGCGCGATGATCCGCCCCGCCCGCGCCGCCGAGCCGGGCCGGGTGAGCAGGTGGTTGGCGGTGTCGTCGAGGGTGACGAGCTCCCTGGGTTCCCGGGCCGCGGCGTAGAGGCGTTCCGCGTCGGCGAGGGGGACCTCCCGGTCGCCGGGGGCGTGCACGAACAGCACCGGCACGCCCAGGCGCGCGACGCTGCCCGCGATGTCGTGGCGGTCCAGGTCGTGGACGAACTCGCGGGTGATCGTCAGCGGACGGCCGGCCAGCGGCACATCGGCCTCGCCGTCGCGCTCGATCCGCGCGCGCTGCGCGGTGAAGTGACGGTGGAGAGCGGTGACGGTGCAGGGCGCGGCGACGGTGGCCACGCCGCGCACGCCGGGGATGTGTGCGGCGGAGGCGAGCACGGCCGCGCCGCCCAGCGAGTGCCCCACCAGCAGGTCGGGCGCGGAGCCGAGGCCGGCGAGGTGTTCGGCGGCGAGCACCAGGTCTTCGATGTTCGTGTTGAACGAGGTGTCGCGGAACGCGCCGCCCGATTCGCCGAGCCCGGTGAAGTCGATGCGCGCCGCCGCGAACCCGGCGTCGACCAGCTCCCGGCAGATCCGCGCGGAGGCGATGGTGTCCTTGGAGCAGGTGAAACAGTGCGCGTAGAGGACGGTGCCGCGGGGCGGGCCGTCGGGCAGGTCGAGGATGCCCGCCACGGGCGCGTCGACAGCGCCGGGGAACATCAACCGCTCACGTGCAGGCAATCGACGACTGTCCTTCCACCTCGCCGACCGACGACGGCCGGCCGTTGTCGGTCCCATGCCACTATCCGTGGTCCGCGCGCAAGCCACGGGTCCCGATAATTGAAACCCGCCCTGCCCGGGCCGTGCCCCGGGCATACCCTATGGACCGTGGCGACGACAACTCAGACCTACCCCCACCTGCTCAGCCCCGGCCGCATCGGCCCCGTGGAGCTGAAGAACCGCGTGACGCTCTCCGCGATGGATATGAACGTCTCCCACGACGGTGTCATCGAGAAGGAGGACATCGACCACTTCGTCGCCCGCGCCGCCGGGGGGACGGGGATGATCATCACCGGCTGCTGCTCGGTGGCCTACCCCAAGGGCAGCACCAGCACCAAGGAGCCGGGCCTGTCCGAGGACCGCTTCATCCCCGGGCTCACCGCACTGGCCGAGGCGGTGCACGAGGCCGGCAGCAAGCTGTGCATCCAGATGGTGCACCACGGCCGCGTCGCCCGCATCGACACCATCCAGGACCGGCCCATGCTGGTGCCGTCCGCGCCGCACGTCAAGCGCGACATGAGCGCGCTGGCCGACAACACCCCCACCGAGCTGGCCAAGATGGCCGCGGTGACCGGCGGCAAGAAGGACACCTACCACGAGGCCACCGCCGAGGACCTGGCCGAGGTGGTGCAGATCTACGCCGACGCCGCCCGCCGCGTCAAGCAGGCCGGCGCCGACGCGGTGGAGATCCACTGCGCGCACGGCTACCTGCCGGGCGGGTTCCTCAGCCGCGCCGACAACCTGCGCACCGACGAGTACGGCGGCTCGCTGGAGAACCGGGCCCGCCTGGCCTGCGAGATCATCGCCGCGGTCAAGAAGGTGGTGGGCGACGACCTCGCCATCATCGTGCGCGTCGCCGGCCGCGAGTTCGGCGGCACCGAGGAGCCGAACGCCCTGAGCACCCCCGAGGCCGTCGCCGCCGCGCAGCTCTTCGAGGCCGCGGGCGCCGACGCCATCGACGTCACCGGCTGGGGCCGCAACCCGTTCTCCAACTTCACCGACGGCCCGCTGCCCGATCAGATCGGCGCCTACACCGACTTCGCCGGCCAGGTGAAGCAGGCCGTGGCGGTCCCTGTGATCACCGTGGGCCGCGTGCTGCCCGAGACGGGCGAGCAGGCCATCGCCGAGGGCAAGGCCGACTTCGTCGCCATGGGCCGCCAGCTGCTGGCCGACCCGGACCTGGTCAACAAGCTCAAGGCCGGGACGCCCGAGCGGGTGCGGCCGTGCATCAACTGCTACGTGTGTGTGCAGGAGAACTTCTGGGACGACACGCCCATCTGCGCCGTGAACCCCGCGCTGGGCAACGAGACGCTGCTGCCGTTCCCCACCGCGAAGACGGGCAAGCGCGTCGTGATCGTGGGCGCCGGGCCGTCCGGGCTGGAGACGGCGCGCATCGCCACCGAGCGCGGGCACCGGGTGACGGTGCTGGACAAGACGGATCGGCTCGGCGGCACGCTGTGGTTCTCCTCGCTCACCACGCCGGCGAACTATCCGCTGCTGGAGTGGCTGAAGAACGAGACGGCGCGCCTGGGCGTGGACATCCGGCTGAACACCGAAGCCACCCCCGAGCTCATCGCGTCGCTGCGCCCGGACACCGTCGTGCTCGCCACCGGCGCGGTGCGGGACCGCCCGCAGATCCCCGGCGGCGACCTGCCCCACGTGCACACGGGCGACACCATGCGCGCGCTGATGACCGGCGTGGGTGATACGGCCGGGCAGTCCTGGTACCTGCGTGTGGCCGGCAAGCTGGGCAAGCTTTCCGGCATCACCAAGAGCCCGAAGCGGATCCGCGAGATCACCAAGAAGTTCCTGCCGATGGGCAAGGACGTCGTGGTGATCGGCGGTTCGCTGGTGGGCCTGGAGCTGGCCGAGTTCCTCGCCGAGCGCGGCCGCCGGGTCACCCTGCTGCACGACGAGCAGCAGCTGGGACTTCCGATGGCGCTGCCCCGCCGCTGGACCGCGGTACGCCACACCCGCGAGGCAGGCGTGACCATCCACCGCAACACCACCGCCACGCGCATCACCAAGGACCGCGTGGACTTCGAGGTGGCCGTGACCGACCGCAAGGGCACGGTGGTTGAGACCAAGGCGATGTCCGCGCCCGCGTCGATGGTGATCCACGCGCTCGGCACCGACGCCGCCGCGCCCCTCGAGCAGCAGCTCGCGGGAGTGATTGATGACGTGCGCGTGGTCGGCGACGCCGGCTCCGTCGACTACATCGAAGGCGCCATCCACACCGCGTGGAAGGTGGCGGCGGGGCTGTAGTTGCGACAGTCAACCGGCCCCTGTCGCAGCGCGACAGGGGCCGAATTCACTTCCCGACTACTTCGGAATCATCACGCTTCCGATCGGGATCAACTCAGGCAGGTTGATCGAATAGAAGGTCAGAAAGTCTAGAGAGAACGTTTCCAACATGGTTCCCCTCCTTACGTCGTCTCGGGCGTCGATGAGAGCGCATCGAGGTACTCTCCGAAGACCCCCACAAGATCCACTAGCATGAAGTTCACAATATTCGATAGTGAAGCTGTCGATGTTTCAAGCAATTACTCTCTCCCTTCAGAGCATCAAGCACTGGCTGAAGATGCCAGGCCGCTATCGATCAATCCCGCCAGAGCCCCCGAGCCGCTAACACCAACCTCCAGAGCGCCGGAAATCGCGGCAAATACGTTCTCGACGATGCCGACGCTCCCCCTGCCGAGCGGGGCTAAGGACGATGCATCGATACTCCCGAGAGCATCCAGAATGCTTCCTGTCACAGCAACTCTCCTTTGTGCATTTCGTACCTAACGATTAGAAATCGATACACCTCTAAGGCTGTTTCCATTCGGAGTCCATCGACAGGGTCAATGGCTTGATTGACATCGCCCCGAGCATTGGAGCCACCAAGAGATCCCACATCGGGTTGTTGACGGCGTCGACAACCGATCCAAAAGAGCCCATAACTAGTCACCTTCCTGCTAAGTTCGGCAATTTACAAATAGTCAGCTCATCGTGACGACCCCGTCCTTGAACACATCAAGACTCGGCATTATTGAGCCCGACCACGTGGCATTCAGCAATCCCGAAATGAGATCGATCGTAGCTCGTAAGAAATCCGTAGACATGCATTCTCCATTCTCTTCTTAGCCGGTGACTCGCATCAATTTGCTACCGCATCGATATCCTTTGCCGAAGCGACAATGAGATTGAAGGGATCGGCGTAGAGGTGGCTGTTGAACTCTGCCTCATAAATGTCGACACAGTCGGAACCGGAGCCGAGGAAACTGAACGGCTTTCCATTCACCGCAGCCGGGTCCACGCAGACGGTAACGTACCCGCCGTTGTAGATCGTATCCGCCAGAGTCGCATCCCCCTGGATGCACCAACCACCACCCGAATTGGTTTCGTCCTGGTATGGACCGGTCACCAGGTTACCTGTGGAATTGTAAAGATTGCCCGTCACTGTTGCACCCTCAACCGCCGAATCCGGGGAGACATACACGTTTCCGCACATTTCCAGATTTGCCGTGGGGACCTCGTCTACTACGGATTCTGGCCCATGCACGATAACGGCCGCGCTCGCCGCCGTTGCAAGACCCACCGTAAGGCCGGCGGCGGCCGTTACCATTACGATGTACGCACGCTTCGCTTAAACACAACAACTCCTAAACAAACTGATCGCAAAAACTAGCATCCACAATTTACCGAAACAGATCAGTGATCAGCCCAGGCCTCATAGACGCAAGGGGGCGCCAACCGAACGTCGTCCCCATCCTCACCTCCCCTGCCGTACCGCACGCTGACTGCGTGATGCAGGTCACCGTAGAACAGTAGTGTGGAACACGTAACCCCTCCGGTCAATACGTTTAGCGCTGGATGCCCCGACTCCGTGCAACAACAGGTTCACCAAGTGAACGGCGGTGTCATAGCGTCGTAGCAATGATGCTGGTGACACGGTAGGAGTGGTGGGTTGGGGCGGCGGCAGCTGACGCTGGACGACAGAGTGCAGATCGCGGTCGGGATCAAGGCCGGTCTGTCCGACGCGGAGATCGGTGAGGACATCGGCCGGAACCCGACGGTGATCTGGCGCGAACGCAAACGCAACGCCAGCGCGGCCGGCGGCTACCGGCCAGTGGCCGCCGACCGCGCAGCACGAGGGCGCCGTAGCAGACCACAGACCCGCAAGATCGACGCGGACCCGCAGCTTGAGCTGCGGGTCCGCACCGATCTGCGCCACTCACGCACGCCCCGCCAGATCGCCGGCAGGTTGCACCGTGAAGCTACCGACGACAGCGTGGACACCATGGTGCATTCCCCTGACGCCGGAGGCCGAACCATCTCACACGAGGCCATCTACCAGTGGATCTACGCGCTGCCCAAGGGCGAGCTCGCCAAGTCCGGGATCCTGTTGCGCTCCAAGCGCACCCGCCGCAAGCCCCGTAAGGCGCTCGGCGAGCGCACCGGCGCGAAGATCGTCGGCATGGTCTCGATCGACGACCGGCCCGAGCAGGCCTCCGACCGCAGGGTTCCTGGATCGTGGGAAGGCGATCTGATCATCGGGAAGGGCGGCAAGTCCGCGGCCGCCACCTTGGTCGAGCGCACCAGCAGGTTCACCCTGATCTGCGGTCTTCCCGCAGGTAAGAACGCCGACGGCCTCGCAGATGTGCTCATCGATACGGTCAGCGGCATGCCCCGGCACATCCTCGGTTCCCTGACCTGGGATCAGGGGACCGAGATGGCCCGGCATGCCGCGCTGACCACGGCCACGGACCTGAAGGTGTACTTCGCTCATCCGCACTCGCCGTGGGAGCGCGGCACCAACGAGAACACGAACGGGCTGATCCGCGAGTACCTGCCGAAGGGCATCGAGATCACCGACCACCAGCCCTACCTGGACACGATCGCCGACGAGCTCAACGACCGGCCACGCGCGGTACTCGGCTTCCTCACCCCGCGGGAGGTGTTCACGAAGCTACTGGCCGAGCCGATTGCTTCCACGAGTTGACACTGCCAACTCTTGGGGGGGTATTCTTTGGTAGCGACATGCCTCTACGGTGACGGAAGCTGACGATCCGACACGGCCGGATCATGCTTCAATACGCTGTCCACGCAGTCCGCACATACCTGAGACGGCGAAGCTGGGTCCACGGGCCGTAGGCTTCGATCGGCATCTACTGTGCCTCGCCTGCAAGATCTTCCAATTGCGGATCTACGTATTCAGACGCCGGATCAATCGGCATACATCCTGACTGAGTCCGGAATCTGGCCACGCAACGTTCGCGCTTCGCACTGCTTGGACCCCGCATCCGGGTGCCTTTCACCGCCCCCCCGTTCAGCAGTGTGCCCGCTACTCCTCCGCCACCCGAACCACGAGCTTGCCGAAGTTCCGCCCCTCCAACAGGCCCATGAACGCGGCCGGCGCGTTCTCCACGCCGTCGACTATGTCCTCCCGGTAGCGCACCCGTTTGCTCTGCACCCAGTCGGACATGTCCATCAGGAAGCCCGGATACCAGTCGTCGACGAACTCGCTCTGGATGAACCCCCGCACGGACAGGCTCTTCGTGAGTACGTAGTTCATGAATGCGGGGAGCCGGTCCGGGCCGTCGGGGCGGCCGGGCAGGTTGTACTGCGACACCAGCCCGCACACCGGCACCCGCGCGTACGTGTTGAGCAGCGGCATCACCGTGTCCGTCACGGGGCCGCCGACGTTCTCGAAGTACACGTCGATCCCGTCGGGCACCACGTAGGCCAGCTGCTCCGCGAACTCGGGCGAACGGTGGTCCACGGCCTCGTCGAACCCCAGCCTGCCGCGCACGTAGTCGCACTTGTCGGGCCCGCCGGCGATGCCGATGGCCCGCGCCCCCTGCAGCTTCGCGATCTGCCCCACCACCGACCCGACCGGCCCGCTGGCCGCCGCCACCACCACGGTCTCGCCCGCGACCGGTCTGCCGATGGCCAGCAGTCCCGCGTAGGCCGTGAAACCGGGCATGCCCAGCACCCCCAGCGCCGTCGACAGCGGCGCCCGCCGGGCGTCGAGCTTGCGCACGCGTGCGCCGTCCTCCACCGCGTGCGTCTGCCAGCCGGAATAGGACAGAACGTAGTCGCCCGCGTCCACGCCCGGGTACCGCGATGCGAGCACTTGGGCGACGGTGCCGCCCACCATGACGTCGTCGATCTCCATCGGCTCCGCATACGACTCGGCGGTACTCATACGTCCGCGCATGTACGGGTCCAGCGACAGGTAGATGATCCGCAGCAGCACCTGGCCGCGCCCCACCGGCGGCAGTTGCGCCGTCTCCAACCGGAAGTTCTCCTCGACGGGGGCGCCGTGCGGGCGGGACGCGAGAACGATGCGGGTGCTCTGGACGATCTGGTCGGTCATCGACGGGTACCTCGTGTTGGCGGCCGGGCGCGGTGCTCGGTACCACCATAGGAGCACCAGTTGGTCGTGCGCCCGAATACCGCGGACTCCGCCCGCGAAATCACCGTCGCACCCCGGACGGGCCGGCCAGGAGGCGCCCGCAACCGGGGGAACGACCGGCGTCCTGTGGGGGCAGGAAGCGATCGGCCGGTAGCAGCAGCCGGCTTCATCGCACTCCAGAGGGCCGTTGCACATACTCCTGGCCCTTCTGCGTGATTGGTCAGGCGGGGCGGCGCAGTTCGTGTTCGGCGGCGCGGCGCAGCCACGCTGATACTGAACGGTCGTCGGCCTCGGCGGCACGGCGGATCTGCTCGAGCAACTCGGGCGGAAACCGCACCGGCACCGGATCCGACAGCCGGGGCCGGCGACGCACCGCCGGGCCTTGGGGCTTTTGGTTTTCCGGCTGCGCGTAGAAGTCGTATTCCTGCTCTGGAGTCATCGGCTTGGTGGTCATCGGTCCCTCCGATACTGGTCGGCGAGGTTGCGTGAGGCTTGGTAGCACCCGATGGGGCGGCAGCGGCGGGGATCGCCCGACCGCGCCGGGGCCAGGGGAACGACGAGCACCGTCCCTGCCACCTCGGCGCACATTAGCCAGTGCGCGGGTGGCTTCGCCGGATAGAACAACGGATCGGTCGCCCACACGTCGGCGATGTCGTCGACACCCAGGCGCGGGTGCTTGAACAGGTGTGCGGCCTGAACGTCGATCTCGAACGGATCCTCGTCATCGAGCCGGTTCGGATCGAAGAGTTCACCCACACCCAAAGTGTAATACAAACGAGTACGTTCTGCTCCCCTCGAAGTTCACCGTACTCCGTCGAACTTCGACGGGCCCGTCTGTGCGCAGACCCCGGAGCGGAATCCCCTACCGCCGCCCCTCCCACAGCACGCGGGTCGATGCCCCGGGATCGTCCACCACCGCCGGTCCGCCGTCGGCCGCCTCTCCGCCGTCGCCGGCCCCGCCGCCTGCGCTGTCATGTCCGAACATGCGCACCGTGCGCCGGGCGCCGTACTCGTCCCAGCCCGGGTGCCCGGACTCGATGAACCGCACCCATGCCCCGTGCATCACGTCGGCCAGGTGCTGCGGCGGGGTCGGCCCGGTCATGGGACGCGCGTCGGGGTGGGCGAGCGTGTCGAATACGAAGCCGAGCTCCATCGCGTGGGCCGCACCCAGCCGCCCGCCGAGCTCCGGCGACCTCCAACCGAACTCGTACACGAAGCTCCCCGCGCCGTGCGCCGCGCGCGCCTCCGCAACCCGGATCGCGGGGATGCGGAAGAACACGTCCCGCATCAACGCCATGAACAGCGCCCCCGCCCGCTGCTCCTCCGGCAGGGCCGGTCCGGCGGCCGCGTAGGCGCCCACCGCCTCGTCGGCGTCCAGCCCCAGCGACGCGGCCAGCCCCCGCACGCCGGCCTCCGTCATCGCGGCGTCCAACCCGAACGGCACCGTGAACAGCGTGAACTCGTCGGCGTTCGTGCCGGTGAGCAGCCCGACGGACGCCCCCGCGCCGGCCGCGATCCGGTCGATGGGGCGCCCGGGCAGGACGCTCCCGTCGACGCACGGTTCAAACGCCATCCCGTCCACCGCCGCCTCGCCCCACCGGGTCGGATCGGGCTGCGCGGCGATCCGCTCGGACAGCGCGCGCTGCGCGGCGATGAACTCCTCGATCGGCACCGCGCCCAGCCCCTCCGCCGTCGCCGCCACCCCCAGCGACTCGGCCAGCGCCGAGGTGATGGTGCGCGCCGTCTCCGGGCGCATGGCGTGATGCCCGGCGCCGCTCTGCGTGATGGCCCGCTGGAACAGCCCGTCCGCCGCGGGCATCGCCATCAGCGCGGTCACGCTCATCGCCCCGGCCGACTCGCCCGCCACCGTCACCCGGCGCGGGTCGCCGCCGAACGCGGCGATGTTGTCGCGCACCCACTCCAGCGCCGCAACCTGGTCGAGCAGCCCACGGTTGGCCGGCGCGATGCCCGGGGCGTCCGGCAGCAGGGCGAACCCCTCGGCCCCCAGCCGGTAGTTCACCGTCACGCACACCACGCCGCTGCGCGCGAACGCCGACCCGTCATATAACGGCACCGCCCCGGTGCCGTTGACGAAGGCGCCGCCGTGGATCCACACGAGCACCGGCAGCCCCACCGAGCCGGTGTGCGGCGTCCACACGTTGAGGTTGAGGACGTCCTCGCCGGGAATCGACGGCTCCGGCAGCAACGTGTCGATGGGCGCGCGGTACGGCGGCTTCGGCGGGGTGGGCCCGTAGTCCAGCGCGTCGCGCACGCCCTCCCACGGCACCACCGGCCGCGGCGGCGCGAACCGGTTCTCCCCGTACGGCGGGGCCGCGAACGGGATGCCCTTGAACACGGTGACCTGCGCCTGCTCGTCTCCGTGCTGCGTATGTCCGTGCTGTGCACCGCGCACGCCGCGCACCGCGCCCGCCGCCGTTTCCACCACCACGTCCATGCGTACCTCCGCTCCGCGCCCCCTCACCGGCAGCCTAGGCAGCGCGGGCGGCGTCCGGCCCCGAATCGGCGGCGCAGGTGAGGGAGCGCGCCGGGGGAGCGCGCCGACCAGGCGAAAACTGTCACCGCGGCGCCCGGAACGTGCGGAGAACGCTTGCTCGGCGCGCGGACGGCGCACCGTCGGCCGGGACGGGGCGGTCACCGCGCGGCGACGGCCGCCGGCACCCGCTCCTCGTCGGCCCGCACCGCGCCCGCCACCGTGGCCGGGTCCAGGTCGAGCCGGCGCAGCAGCTGCGCGTTGAGCGCCACCACCACCGTGGACAGCGACATGAGCACCGCGCCCACCGACATCGGCATCGTGAACCCGATCGGCGCCAGCACCCCGGCGGCCAGCGGCACGCTGACCAGGTTGTAGCCGGCCGCCCACCACAGGTTCTGCTTCATCTTGCGGTACCCGGCGCGCGAGAGCGCGATCACCGACAGCACCGCGCGCGGGTCGTCGCCGGCCAGGACCACCCCGGCCGAGCCGATCGCCACGTCGGTGCCCGCGCCGATCGCGATCCCGACGTCGGCCTGTGCCAGTGCGGGGGCGTCGTTGACCCCGTCGCCCACCATGGCCACCACGCGGCCGTCGTCCTGCAGCCCCTTCACGCGGGCCGCCTTGTCCTCCGGCCGCACGCCCGCGAAGACGCCGTCGATGCCCAGGTCGTCGGCCACGCTGCGGGCCACCGACTCTGCGTCGCCGGTGATCATCACGACCTCCACGCCCGCGCGGTGCAGCGCATCCACCGCGGGCTGCGACTGCGGCCGCACCGCGTCGGCCACCGCGATGGCGCCGATCACCTCGCCGCCGCGCAGTACGTGCAGCACCGTGTCACCGTGGTCGCGCCACCGCCGGGTGCCGTCGAGCGGGTCGCGCCCGGCCTCGCCCAGCAGGTGCGGACCTCCCACACGCACCTCGGCGCCGTCGACCAGAGCCGTCACACCCACCGCAGGCGACGACGAGAACTCCGCCGCGCCGGGCACCGCGACGCCGTCCGCCTCGGCGCGGCGCACGATCGCCCGGGCCAACGGGTGCTCGCTGGGCGACTCGGCGGCCGCGGCCAGCGCCAGCACCCGCTGCTCGCCGCCCTCGTCGACGGCGATCAGGCCGGTGACCTCCGGCTCGCCCTCGGTGAGCGTGCCCGTCTTGTCGAACACCACCACGTCCACCGACCGCATGCGCTCCAGCGCCAGCCGGTCCTTCACCAGCACCCCGGCGCGCGCCGCCCGCTCGGTGGCGATGGCCACCACCAGCGGGATCGCCAGGCCCAGGGCGTGCGGGCAGGCGATGACGAGGACCGTGATCACCCGGACCACCGCGTCATCCCCCGACCCCGCGACCGCCCACGCGATCGCCGTGAGCACCGCCGCGCCCAGAGCGAACCAGAACAGCAGCGCCGCCGCCCGGTCCGCGATGCGCTGGGCCCGCGACGACGACCCCTGCGCCTCCTCGACCAGCCGCCGGATGCCGGAGAGCGCCGTGTCGTCGCCCGTGGCCGTGACGCGCAGGCGCAGGCCCGAGTCGGTGGCCACCGTGCCCGCCACCACCGTGTCGCCCACGCCGCGGCGGACGGGGCGGGACTCGCCGGTGATCATCGACTCGTCCACGTGCGCGGAGCCGTCGATCACCGCGCCGTCGACGGGGACGCCGCCGCCGGGGCGCACCAGGACGACGTCGCCCACGCTCAGGTCGGCCGGGTCGACGGCGGTGGCCTCGCCGGTGTCGGGGTCCACCCGCTCGGCCTCGTCGGGCAGCAGCGACGCCAGCGACTCCAGGGCCGAGGTGGTGCCGGCGAGCGAGCGCATCTCGATCCAGTGGCCCAGCAGCATGATCACCACCAGCAGCGCCAGCTCCCACCAGAACTCCAGGCCCGAGTCGAGGATCGACAGCGTCGCGCCCCACGACGACAGGAACGCCACGGTGATGCCCAGCGAGATGAGCAGCATCATGCCGGGCTGCCGCTTGCGCAACTCGTCCCAGCCTCCGGTGAGGAACGGGCGTCCGCCCCAGACGTACATGACGGTGCCCAGCACGGGCGCGATCCAGCCGACGCCGCCCGGCAGGTGATAGCCGATCAAGTGCGCGAACGCCCCGGAGAACGCCACCACCGGCACCGCCAGCACCAGATTGAACCAGAACAGGCGGCGGAACTGGGCGACATGGTCGGCGTGGCCGCCCGCGCCGTGGCCGGCGTGGGATTGGGATCCGTGGGATCCGTGGCCGGCGTGGCCGGAGTTGTCAGAGTGCTCGGCATGCTCGTCGTGCTGTCGGTGGTCCCCGTGTGCCGCAGTGCCGGCGTGGCCGTGGTGCCCCGCCTCGTGTCCGTTCATCGTGCTCCACCTCGTCCGTGTCGCGCCCCGCCGTTTTGATACCCCCATAGGGTATATGACATCGACTCCATTGGTAACCCATGCGCGGGGGTTCGTCAAGAGGGCGGCAGCCGGCGCCGAGCAAGCGGATTCTGTACGCGGGGGCGCCGAAACCGGCAGAGAATGCTTGCTCGGCGCACGCGGATCGCGAGTGCCGGAGCGGTCGTCCACAACCGCCACCGCTCTCCACAGGATTCTGCATTTCCCCAGGTCGCAGCGAGCCGGCAGAGGGAGCGCCGCCAGGCCGGTCGGCCATGCTCGGGGCCGTGGACATCGACGACGCGCCGTTCCGGGGCACCGAGGCGCTGGCATCCGGGGCCGTCTCCCGGCGGCGCCTGGCAGAGCAGCACCGGCGGATCCTGCCCGGCGTGTACCTGCACACCGCGGCGGCGCTGACCCCGCTGCAGCGCGCCCGGGCGGTGTGGTTGTGGTCGCGGGGACGCGCGGTGCTGGCCGAGGTGTCCGCGGCGGCGGTCCTGGGCGCGCACTACCTGGGCGACCACACGCACGCCTGCTGCATCCGCGCCGCGCCCTGCCACCTCGCGCCGCGGTACGGCTGGCTGCACGTGCACCAGGACCGCCTCGACCCCGAGGACGTGCAGCGGGTGCGGGGCATGGCCGTCACCTCGCCCGCCCGCACCGCGTTCGACGTGGCGCGCCGGATGCCGTATCCCGCGAACGTCGAGGTGATCGACCAGATCTATCAGGCCACCGGGCTCACCCGCCGCGGGCTCGCCGAGTACGTGGCCGAGCATCCCGGTTTCCGCGGCGTCGCGCAGGCGGCCGCGGCCGTCGAGGCATCCGACGAGGGCGCCGAGTCCGTGTGGGAGACGCGGGCGCGCATGGCCGTCGTCGCCGCCGGGCTCCCCCGCCCCGAGGCCCAGGTCGACATCCGCGACGCCGACGGCGCCTTCCTCGCCCGCGTCGACATGTGCTGGCCGCAGTACCGGGTGATCTTCGAGTACGACGGCGACGGCGCGCACTCCACCGTCCGGCAGCGCGACCGCGACATCACCCGGTGGAACGACCTCACCGACGCGGGATACACAGTCATCCGGGTGCGCGCGCCGCACCTGCGGGGCGCCATGCCGCGGGTGCTGGAGCAACTGCGGGCGGCGCTCCGAAAGGCCGGCGCGGGCGTGTGAAAGGACCGGCCCCGCCGAGCAAGCGGATTCGGCACGTCTTCGAGCTGTGATGTGCCGAATCCGCTTGCTCGCGCAGGTGCTACGTCAGGCTCGCACCCTCCTGCGCCCGCCGCACCAGCAGCGGCGCCGGCTCCCAGCCCTCGTCTCCGGCGTGGAACCCGCGCAGCTTCTCCACGACGGCCGGCAGTCCCACCCGGTCGGCGTAGAACATGGGCCCGCCCCGGTACCGGGGGAACCCGTACCCGGCCAGGTAGACCAGGTCGATGTCGGAGGCCCGCAGCGCGATGCCCTCGTCGAGGATCCGCGCCCCCTCGTCGGTGAGCGCGAACACCAGCCGCTGGACGATCTCCTCCTCGGAGAACTCCTGCTTGTCGGTGCCGTGCCGGTGGTGGAAGCGCTCGAGCAGCTCGTGCACCACGGTGCTGACCTTCGGTGCGCGGCTGCCGGATTCGTAGTCGTACCACCCCGCGCCGGTCTTCTGCCCGTAGCGGCCCATCTCGCACAGCTCGTCGGCGATCTCGTCGCGCGGCATGTCCGGGTTCTCCGCGTACTGGCGCTTGCGCACGGCCCAGCCGATGTCGCCGCCGGCGAGGTCCTGCATGCGGAACGGCCCCATGGCGAAGCCGAACCCCTCGATGGCCTTGTCCACCTGGTGCGGGGTGGCGCCCGCGCGCAGCAGCGTCATGGCGGCGTCGCGGTACTTGTGCAGCATGCGGTTGCCGATGAACCCGTCGCACACCCCCGACACCACGGGCGTCTTGCCCACGCGCTTGCCCAGGTCCAACGCGGTGACCAGCACGTCGTCGGCCGTCTTCTCGCCGCGCACCACCTCGAGCAGCGCCATCACGTTGGCGGGGCTGAAGAAGTGCATGCCCAGCACGTCGCCCGGGCGGTCGGTGAACTGCGCGATCCTGTCGACGTCCAGCGTGGAGGTGTTCGAGGCGAGCACCGCGCCCGGCTTGGCCACCTCGTCGAGGCGGGTGAACACTTGCTTCTTCACCTCCATGTCCTCGAACACGGCCTCGATGACGAGGTCGGCCGTGGCCAGGTCGGAGTACTGCATGCTGGGCGTGAGCAGTCCCATGCGCCGCTCGAGCGTGTCGGCGGAGAGCTTGCCCTTGTCCACCTGCGCCTGGTAGTTGCGCCGGATGGTGGCCAGCCCGCGGTCCAGCGCGTCCTGCGCCATCTCGAGGATCGTCACCGGGATCCCGGCGTTGAGGAAGTTCATGGCGATGCCGCCGCCCATCGTGCCGGCGCCCACCACGCCCACACGCTCCACCGTGCGCGGCGCCGTGGACGCGTCGATGCCGGGGATCTTGCGGGCGGCCCGCTCGGCGAAGAACGCGTAGCGCAGCGCCGCCGACTGCCCGCCGGTGACGAGCCGGCCGAAGGCCGCGGATTCCGCCGCCTTGCCCTCGTCGAAGCCGGTGGTCAGCGCGGTGCGCACCAGATCCACGCCCACGGCGGGGGCCTCCTGCCCGCGGGCGCGGCGGAGCACCTTGGCCGCCGCCGCGTCCAGGTCGCCGCCGGCGGCCGGTGCGCGGTCGCGCGTGCGCACGGTCGCGGCGCCGGCCACCGAGCGGGCCAGCTCCACCGCGGCCTGCACCACGTCGGCGGGATCGTCCACGACCTTGTCGAACAGTTGCTGGCCGTCGAGCCGGGCGACGGCGGCCGCGGTGCGGGGCGCCCCGGTGGCGACGATCTCGGCGACCACTGCCGGGTCGAGCAGCCGCGGCAGCCGCTGGGTGCCGCCGGCGCCGGGGATGAGCCCCAGATTCACCTCGGGCAGCCCGATCTTGGACGATGCGGAGGCCACCCGGTGGTGCGCGCCCAGCGCCAGTTCCAGTCCGCCGCCAAACGCGGTGCCGTCGATGGCGGCGACCACGGGCTTCGCGGAGTCCTCGATGCGCCCGATCAGCGCCGACAGGTTGGGCGGAGCCGTGGCCTTGTCGCTGCCGAACTCGGTGATGTCGGCGCCCGCGGAGAAGAAGCCGTTCGACCCGGTGATGACGACGGCGCGGACGGCGTCGTCCGCCTCGGCGCGGTCGAGCCCGTCCGCGATGCCCTCGCGCAGCGCGTGCCCCAGGCCGTTGACCGGCGGATTCGTCATGCGAATGACGGCGACGTCCCCGTCGGTGGAGTACTCGGTGCTCATGTGCGTGCCTTTCTCGATTCGTGGGCCTGCGGCCCCTGCGTCCCCGTCCCCCTGCTGCTCAGTCGCCCCGTGACCGCGCCCGGCCGGTCACGCGCGCGGCTCCCGGTGCCTGCGCAGCTCCTGGCGGGCGATGGCTCGTTTGTGCACCTCGTCGGGGCCGTCGGCCAGCCGCAGGGTGCGTACGCCCGCCCAGGTGCGCGCCAGCGGGAAGTCGTCGGTGACGCCGCCGGCGCCGTGCACCTGCACCGCGCGGTCGAGCACCTTGAGCGCCATCTGCGGCGCCGCCACCTTGATGGCGGCGATCTCGGTGCGGGCCGCCTTGTTGCCCACCGTGTCCATCATGTGCGCGGCCTTGAGGGTGAGCAGGCGGACCATCTCGATCTCGATGCGTGCCTCGGCGATCCAGTCCTGGATGTTGGCGTTCTCCGCGATGGGCTTGCCGAAGGTGACGCGGTGCAGCGCCCGCTCGCACAGCAGGTCCAGGGCGCGCTCGGCCATGCCGACCATGCGCATGCAGTGGTGGATGCGGCCGGGCCCCAGGCGCGCCTGGCTGATCGCGAAGCCCTCGCCCTCGCCCTTGAGAACGTCCTCGGCGGGCACCCGCACGTCGGCGAAGTCGATCTCCGCGTGCCCCTCACGGTCCTGGTATCCGTACACGGGAAGCCCGCGCAGGACGGTCACGCCGGGGGCGTCGATGGGCACGACCATCATCGACTGCTGGCGGTGCACCTGGGCCGACGGGTCGGTCTTGCCCATGACGATCATGACCTTGCAGTTCTTGTGCAGGGCGTTGGACGCGAACCACTTGCGGCCGTTGAGGACGTAGACCGCGTCCGCACCCTCGCCCTCGCGCACCATGGACATCTCGATGTTGGTGGCGTCCGAGCTGGCCACGGCGGGCTCGGTCATCGCGAACGCCGAGCGCATGGTGCCGTCCAGCAGCGGCGCCAGGTACTTCGCCTTGTGCTCGTCGGTGCCGAAGAGCTCGAGCACCTCCATGTTGCCGGTGTCGGGCGCGTTGCAGTTGCACGCCTCCGGCGCCAGGTGCGGGCTGCGGCCCATGACCTCCGCGAGCGGCGCGTATTCGAGGTTGGTCAGTCCCACGCCCGACGACGGGTGCGGGTGGAAGAGGTTCCACAGGCCGCGGCGGCGGGCCTCCGCCTTGAGCTCCTCGATGATCGGCGGGTGGAAGTGCGGGTCGCCGGACTCGCGCATCTGCTGCTCGTACACCGGCTCGGCCGGGTAGACGTGGGTGTCCATGAACTCGAGCAGGTCCGCGCGGATCCGTTCGGCGCGTTCGGAGATGTCGAACATCGGCATTGTCGCTCCTGACGGTGGATGGGTTGGGGCGTGCGGCGGGACGGGTTTCCGCTCAGCTCTCACCGTCCAGCAGCGATTCCTGGTAGCGCTGCATGCCGCGAAGCCACCTGTCGTAATCGGATCCCTTGCGCCGGTACATGTCCAGCACCTCCGGGTGCGGGAGGATGAGGAACCGCTCCTCCTCGACGGCCGCCAGCACCCCGGCCGCGACCGTCGCCGGGGTGAGCACCTCGCCCGCGCTGGTGACGGCGCGGGTGGCGGCGGCGCCCAGGCGGCCTCCGGAGCGTTCCCCCTCGCGCAACAGTGCTGTCTCGACGCCCATCGGGCACAGGCAGCTCACGTGCACGCCGCTGCCGCCGTACGTGACGGCGAGCCACTCGGCGAACCCCACCGCCGCATGCTTGCTCACCGAGTAGCCCGCGGAACCGATCTGCGTGAGCAGGCCGGCCGCCGACGCGGTGGACACGAAGCAGCCGTCGCCGCGTTCCGCCCACCCCGGCACCAGCAGCCGTGCCGCACGGATGTGGGCGCGCAGGTTGACGTCCAGCACCTGGTCCCACTGGTCCTCCGACAGGTCCAGGCCGGGCGCACCGGCGATGCCCGCGTTCGCGAAGTACATGTCCACCGGGCCGAACTCCGCCGCGGCGCGCGCGATGAGTCGTTCGATCACCTCGGTGCGGGCGACGTCGCCGCCCTCGGCGACCGCGGTGCCCGGGTGGGCGGAGTCGATCTCCGCGGCCACCCGTTCCGCCGCGGCATCGTCGAGGTCCGCGACGACGACGCGGGCCCCCCGGTGCACCAGCCCCCTCGCGACAGCCGACCCGATACCCCCGCCGCCGCCGGTGACGACGGCCGTCCTGCCCTGGATCTTCACGCCCGGTCCTCTCGTGGTGTTCGTCAGCTGTCCGTGGGTGCGTGCGCGCGCCGCGGCGGCATCCGCAGCCCGTTGGCCCAGATGCGGGTCACGGTGTCGACGATCTGCTCGAAGGTCTCGGGGTCGACGCCGTCCCGCGGTCCGTCCGCCTGGACGCCCTCGCCGTGCCCGATCATGAGGAAGGCCAGCCGACTGACCATGCTCGACAGCGCCCGCGAGGCCAGCATCGGATCGAGCCCGGGGTCCGCGACCCCGCGCCGTTGCAGGTCGGCGATGGCGCGCGCGTTGCGGGCGATGAACACCTCGCCGCGGCGGTTCCGCAGCTCCCGGAAGGCGGGGTCGATGCCCGCCACCTGCTCCATCAGCACCATCAGTTCCGCGTTGCGGCGGTAGGCCTCGAGGTAGGCACGGTTGCTGGCCTCGAGCACCGCGTAGGCGTCGTCCGGGTCGGCCACGCGGCCCATGCCGGGGTGCAGCATCTCGTCCTGCGCCTGCTCGAGGACCGCAGCGAACACCTCCTCCTTGTTCTTGAAGTAGGTGTAGAACGAGCCCGTCGAACAGTGGGCCTCCCGCGTGATGTCGGTGAGGCGGGTGTCCAGGTATCCGGACCTCTCGAACACGGTGCGGGCGGCGGTGATGAGCGCGGCGCGGGTCCGTGCCCCGCGCTCGGTGACGGGCGGTTCACGCAGCAGCTCCGGCGCGGCCATCGAGGGCGGCTCGACGTCGTCGTGCCCGGGACCCCCGCGCCCCGTCGTGCCGCCACCGTCGTGGCCGTCCTCGACGGCGTTCCGGGACCGGGTGTGACTCATGCCCTCTTTATACTTGAACTTGACGTCAATTCCAACTGGTGCCACTGGTTTCGCCGGCCGAGCAGCGGCGCGGCGGCGTCTCCTAGGTGATCGTCACACCGCCGTCGACGGGGATCGTCTGGCCCAGAACGTAACCGGCGGCGTCGGATGCCAACCACACTGCGGTGGCCGCGAGTTCCTCGGGATCGCCCATGCGGCCCAGGACGATGCGCTTTCGCATCTCCTCCAGGTACCCCGGCTGGTAGGTGTCGGTCATCTCCGATGCGAAGAATCCCGGCGCGATGGCGTTGACGCGGACGCCCTTGCGCCCGCCCCACTGCTGGGCCAGGTCGCGGGTCAGCCCGATGACCCCGGACTTGCTCGCCGAATACGCCGCCTGCGGCAGCCCCGCCGTGGTGAGGCCCAGGACGCTGGCGATGTTGACGATGGCGCTGCCCGGCTCCATCACCCGCCCGCACGCCTGCGCGGCCCAGTACGAGCCGGACAGGTTGATGTCGACGACCCGCCGGAACTCCTCGGGTGTCTCCTTCGTGGCGGGGACCGCGGTGCCGATGCCCGCGTTGTTGACCAGCACGTCGATGCGGCCGAACTCCGCCATCGCCGCGTCCGCCATGGCCTGGCAGGCGGCCGGATCGGCCACGTCGGTGGCCACGCACAGCGCAGTGCGGCCGGCGGCGCGCACCAGCTCGGCGGTGTCTTCGAGCTTGTCGGCGCGACGGGCGGCGAGCACCACGTCGGCACCCGCCTCGGCGAAGCCGCGCGCGAACGCGACGCCGAGGCCCGATGACGCGCCGGTGACGATGGCGACGCGGCCGTCGAGCCGGAACCTGTCGAGAACGGTCATGATGAAGTCTCCTCAGAGGTGCGGGAAGTGCGGGATTGGCAATGGACCGGCCCGGCCGGGCTCACAACCAGGCCGGATCGAGGTCCACCGTGGTGCGATCGCGGCGCGCCAGCAGGTCGAGCTGCGGGCCGGTGCGCGGCAGCTCGTAGCGATAGAAGTAGCGGGCCGCCGCGCGCTTGCCCTCGTAGAAGGCGCCGTCCTTGCCCTCGGCGGCGAGCAGCTGTTCGAGCCACATCCACGCGATCACGACGTGCCCCGCGGCCTCCAGGTAGATCGACGAGTTGGCGAGTGCCACCTGCGCGTCTCCGTCGGCCCACAGCGTGCCGGTGACCTCGGCGAGCCGTTCCACCGCGGCGGACAACTCCGCGGCATGGCCGGCCGCTTCCCCGCCGGCGGCGCGTCCCCGCTCGGCCGTGGCGGCGATGGTCTGCGCCAGCAGCACCAGCCCGGCGCCGCCCTGCATGATCATCTTGCGGCCCAGCAGGTCCAGGCCCTGAATGCCGTGCGTGCCCTCGTGGATGGGGTTGAGCCGGTTGTCCCGGTAGTACTGCTCGACGTCGTAGTCGCGGGTGTACCCGTATCCGCCGAGCACCTGGATGGCGAGGCTGTTCGCCTGCAGGCACCACTGGCTGGGCCAGCTCTTCGCGATGGGGGTGAGCACGTCGAGCAGCAGCGTGGTGCGAGCGCGCTCCGCGTCGTCGTCCGCCGTGTGCTGCTCGTCGACGAGCTTGGAGCAGTAGAGCCCCAGCGCCAGCGCGCCCTCCGCATACGCCTTCTGCGCCAGCAGCATCCGCCGCACGTCGGCGTGCTCGATCAGCGCCACGGGCGGCGCCGACGGGTCCTTCTCGCCGGGCCGGCGGCCCTGGGTGCGGTTGCGTGCGTACTCCAGCGAGGCCAGGTAGCCGGCGTATCCCAGCGCCACTGCCCCGAAACCGACCCCGATGCGCGCCTCGTTCATCATGTGGAACATGTAGGCGAGACCCTTGTTCGCCTCGCCCACCAGGTATCCCACCGCGCCCGCCCGGCCGCCCGGCGCGTACGTGCCGTCGCCGAACTGGAGCAACGTGTTGGTGGTGCCCCGGTTGCCCATCTTGTGGTTGAGGCCCACCAGGACCACGTCGTTGCGTTCACCCCGCCGGGCCGCGCCGCCGCGCTCGGCGTCCGTGGCGACCCCGCCCTCCGGCACGTATTTGGGCACGATGAACAGCGAGATCCCCTTGACGCCGTCCGGCGCGCCCGGCACCTTGGCCAGCACGAGGTGCACGATGTTCTCGGTCAGCTCGTGGTCGCCCCCGGAGATCCACATCTTGGTGCCGGACAGGCGGTACCGATCCGGCTCCGGGCCGTCGTCCTTGACCGCCTTGGTGGTCACGTCGGCCAGGGACGAGCCCGCCTGCGGCTCCGACAGGCACATGGTGCCGAACCAGCGTCCGGCGAGCATCGGCCGCACGAACGTGTCGACCTGTGCCGGGGAGCCATGCGCTGCAAGCAGATTCGCGTTGCCAATGGTGAGGAACGGATAGCCCGACGTGGAGACGTTCGCCGCCTGGAACCAGGCGGTGGAGGCGCGCGCGACGACGGTCGGCAGCTGCATCCCGCCGAGTTCCTCGTCGAACGAACCGGCGATCAGCCCCGCCGCGGAGAACGCGTCGAGCGCCTTCTTGATCTCCGGGATCGTCTCGACGGTGCCGTCGGGGCGCATGCGCGGCTCGTGGGCGTCGGAGAGCTTGTTGTGCGGCGCGAACAGGCTCATCGCCATGTCCTCGGACAACTCGAGGACCGCGTCGAACGTCTCCCTCGAATGCTCCGCGAAACGGCGGCGGGCCGTGAGGGTTTCGACGTCCAGCCACTCGTAGAGCAGGAACGCGAGGTCCTCGCGGGACAGCGGGCGGGCGGCGGTTCCGGTCACGCCTTGGGCCCTCCCGCCACGTAGAGCACCTGGCCGGAAACGTACCCGGCGCCCTCGCTCGCGAAGAACGACACCGCGTGCGCAATGTCCGCGGGCATGCCGATGCGGCCCACCGGGGTCTCCTTGGCGATGCCCTCCTTGAACTGCTCGAAAGGCACCCCGATGCGCTCGGCCGTCGCCTGCGTCATCTCGGTCTCGATGAACCCGGGCGCGATGGCGTTGGCCGTCACCCCGAACTTGCCCAGCTCCAGCGCGAGGGTCTTGGTGAAACCCTGCATGCCGGCCTTCGCGGCGGAGTAGTTGACCTGGCCGCGGTTGCCCAATGCCGACGTGCTGGACAGGTTGATGATGCGCCCCCAGCCGGCCTTGGTCATGTGCGCCTGCGCGGCGCGGGTCATGAGGAAGGCGCCGCGCAGGTGCACGGCCAGCACCGAGTCCCAGTCGTCGACGCTCATCTTGAACAGCATGTTGTCGCGGATGATTCCCGCGTTGTTGACCAGGACGGAGGGCGCGCCGAGTTCGGCGGCCACCCTGTCGACCGCGGCGGCGACGGCGGCCTCGTCGGAGACGTCCGCCCCCACGGCCAGTGCGCGGCCGCCCGCCGCCTCGATCCGGGCCACCACCTTTTTGCAGGCGGCCTCGTCGAGGTCCAGAACTGCTACCGCGTAGCCGTCCGCCGCCAGCCGCTCGGCCACGCCGGCGCCGATGCCCCGGGCCGCGCCGGTGACGATGGCGATCCTGGTGTCGTTCATGCGGTTCCTCCTGTGGTGTGCCGGCCCGCGATCGGCCCTTGCAGACGGAGGCGCCGCCTCACGGCCGGTGGAGGGATCGCGGTGATCCGCATCGCGATCCGCCGGACAGATGGTTACTAAGCGCTTGCTTAGAGTTATAGTGACCTACACCATGCGCCGAGTCAAGACCCGCAGACGACGAGAGACCGGAGAGGAACCGCGATGAGCGACGATGCAGTGTCCGCCCGGGCGACGCATGGCGGGCACGCACAGGACCGCACGGCCGACGACCGCGCACGGGTCACCCGCGCCCGGCTGGCCGAGGCCGCCACCGCCGCTTTCGCTGAGAAGGGCTTCAACGGCACCACCACCCGGGACATCGCGTCGGCGGCCGGCATGAGCCCCGCCGCCCTGTACGTGCACCACAGCTCCAAAGAAGAACTGCTGTACCAGATTTCGCGAGCCGGCCACGAGGAGACCCTGCGCACCGTGCGCGCCGCGGCCGCATCGGAAGACGACCCCGCAGAGGTCCTGTGCGCGGTGATGCACGATTTCGCCCTGCAGCACGCCCGCACGCGGACGCGGGCGCGCATCGTCAACTACGAGCTGGCCGCGCTCACCCCCGAGCACTTCGCCGAGATCCGGGAGCTGCGCCGCACCATCGAGCACGAGTTCCGCACCATCGTCGAACGGGGCGTGGCGTCCGGGGATTTCGATGTTCCCGATCCCGAGTTCGCCGCGGTGGCGCTGCTGTCGCTGGGCATCGACATCGCCCGGTGGTTCCGCTCGCACGGCCGGTGGAGCCCCGAGCACGTCGCGCAGAGCTACGCCGCGATGGCGCTGCGGATCGTCGGGGCCGACCCGCACTCCGGGAATGCGCATTCCGTCGGGGAATCCCCTGGCGGATGATGGCGGGATGACCGACAACCGAGCTGCATCCCACGACGGCACGGCGACCGCGGACACCGTGTTCACCGGCGGCACGGTCCTCACCGTCGACGAGGACTTCTCCACGGCCGAGGCGGTGGCCGTCGCCGGCGGGCGCATCCTGCGGGTGGGCACGCGCGCGGAGGTCCTCGCCCTTGCCGGGCCGCACACCGAGACCGTCGACCTGGCCGGGGCCGCCCTGCTCCCCGGCTTCATCGAGGCGCACGGCCACCCCACCGGCGAGATGGTGATGGCGGGTCCCGATTCCGTGGACCTGCGCGCCTCGGTGTGCCCCACGGCGGAGGCCGTGCTGACGAAGCTGCGCGCGGCGGTCGACGCGGCGCCGTCCGACGGCTGGGTGGCGGCCTCGGGCTGGGATCCGCTGCTGCTCTCCGACCTGCCGACGCTGTCCCGCGCACTGCTCACCGAGCTCTCGCCCCGCGTCCCCCTGTCGGTCATGCACTATTCGGGCCACGCCGCATGGGCCAACGACGCCGCGATGGAGCGCCTGGGCATCACCCGCGACACCCCCGACCCGGCCGGTTCCGTCTACGTGCGGGACGCCGACGGCGAGCCCACCGGCGAGGGGCGCGAATACCCCGCCGCCGGCGTCATCATGGGCCCGGGCCGCCTGGTGCCACAGGGGGAGTTCGGCCCGCGGCTCGAGGCGGCGTTGCGGATCTCCGCCGCGGCCGGCGTGACGATGACCGGCGACCTCGCCTTCAGCCCCGCCGCCGAGTCGACGGTGCGCGAGTACTTCGCGGCGGGCACCGCCCCCGTGCGCATGCGGTCCTACGAGATCTCCGGCATCCGCGACACGATCCCCCGCGCGGAGGAGACCGACCCGTTCTTCCGCCCGGTGGGCGTGAAGATCTGGAGCGACGGCTCGCCGTGGGTCGGCAACATCGCCACCAGCTTCACCTATCAGGGCGGCCACGCCGCGGACGTCATCGGCGTCTCCGAGGGCCACCGGGGCTGCAGTAACTACACGTCCGAGCAGCTGCTGGAGCTGTGCCGGCGGTACATGGTCCAGGGCTGGCAGGTCGCCTGTCACGTCCACGGCGACGTCGCCGTGGACGAGGTGCTGGACGTGTACGAGACGGTGCTGGGCGAGAACCCCGGCACGGAGTTCCGCCTGCGCATGGAGCACTGCGGAAGCATCACCCCGGAGCAGGTGCGCCACGCGCACGGTCTGGGCGTGACGATCTCGTTCTTCCCCGCGCACATCCACTACTACGGCGAGGTGCTGCGCGAGTTCTTCGGCGAGCGCGCCGACGCGTGGGTGCCCGCCGGCGCCGCCGAGGAGTGCGGCATGCGGTTCTCGCTGCACAACGACCCGCCGGTCACCCCGGAGAACCCGCTGCTCAACATGCAGACGGCCATCGACCGCACCACGCGCAACGGGATGGTGCTGGGCGCGGAGTACGGCGTCTCGGTGCGCGAGGCGATCCGCGCACAGACGATCCACGCGGCGTGGCAGCTGCACTCCGAGCACGAGGCGGGCTCCATCGAGCCGGGCAAGCTCGCCGACTTCGTCTTGCTCAGCGACGACCCGACGCGCGTCGACCCGGGTGGGATCGGCGCGATCCGGGTCCTGGGCACCTGGGTGGCCGGCCGGCAGGTCACCGGCGGTGCACCCGTCAGGCGGTGAGCCCGAACCGCTCGGCGAGTTGCCGCCGTGTGTCGTCGGCTGCGGTGTGCAGCACGCCGGCGATGCCCAGGCGGGCCGCGCCGTCGAGGTTCTGCTGCAGGTCGTCGACCATCACCGCCTGCTCGGGAGCGACGCCCAACCGCTCGCATGCGACGGCGTACATCTTGCGCGAGGGCTTGCGCACGCCGAGGTCCGAGGAGATCACGACCACATCGGCGATCGAATCCAGGTCGACGCCCGCATAGCAGTCGTGGCCGAACGCGTTGGAGACCAGTGCCACCGGCACCCCGGCCTTCCGCAGCCCGGCCACCAGGCCCAGCATCTGCTCGTCGGGCCGGAGCCCCGCCATGAGCCCCGCCTGCAACCCGTGCGCCGCCACCTCCGCACCGTGCGCGCGCAGGCGCTCGGCGAATCGCGCCTCGAACTCGCCGGCGGCGATGACGCCCTTCTCGTGATCGGAGATCAGCCCACGCGAGACGTCATCGGTGGAGAGCAACCGCGCGGGCAGGTCAGGCTGCCCGAACCCCGCTCCGAAGGCCCGGAACGAGTCCAGGACGCTGGTGGTGAGCACGCCGCCGAAGTCGACGAGCACCGCACACACCCTCGCCCCCGCCTGGTCCCCGGCGGCGTCTGCCTCATTCTCGGAAGCGTCGGCCCGGTCCCCGGCAACGCCGGTCACTGCACGGGCGCGTCGACGACCACCGCGGTGCCGTACGCGCACACCTCGACCCCCGAGGACTCGTATTCGTTGGTCTCGAAACGGAAGGCCACCACGGCGTTGGCCCCGCGCTTCTCGGCCTCGGCGGACAGGCGCACCAGAGCCTCCTCCCGCGCCTCGTGCAGCAGCTTGGTGATCCCCTTGAGCTCGCCGCCCGCGAGGGACTTGAGCCCGGCGCCGATGTTCGAGCCGACGTGCCGCGAACGGACGGTCAGACCGAAGCACTCGCCGATGGTGCGGGTGATGGTGGAGCCGGGCACGTCGTTGGTCGTGACGATGATCATGTGGCGCAGACTACTCTCCGCACGGACGGGTATCGGATACTCTGGCGGCATGCCGCACCCGATCATGTTCGACGACGGCGATCCCGTGCTGGCCCGCGTGCGCGCCGTCGCGCTGGCACTGCCGGGGGCGGCGGAGAAGATCTCGCACGGCCGCCCCAATTTCTTCACGGTCAAGGTCTTCGCCACCTACAGCGGCTCCCTCCGCGCCGGCGACGGCCGGCGGTTCCCGCAGTCGATCCTGGTCAAGCCCGACGAGGGCGAGTTTCCGGCGCTGCTCCAGCACCCGCGCTACTACGAGCCCAAGTACATGGCCCCGTACGGCTGGATAGGCATCGACCTCGCGCCCGGCGACGCGCCGCCCGTCGATTGGGACGAGGTGGCCGAGCTGCTGGACATGTCGTACCGGATGACCGCGCCCGCCAAGCTCATCCGGGAGCTCGACGGGCGCGGATGACCGGCCGGCACTCCGGGCCGGTCAAGTCCCGTCACCCGCCCAGCAGCTCCGCGAACGGCACCGGGTCGGCGAAGCCGTCGCGCACCGGCTGCCGCACCGGGCCGCCGGCCACCATCGCCGCGAACTCGCCTGCGGCACGCCCGATCCGCTGGTCCAGCCCGGCGGCGCCCCAATCCGTCGACGCCGCATACACGCCCGTGGGGGCGGGCATGGCGCGCAGGTAGGCCATCAGCGGGCGCATCGCGTGGTCGATCATCAGCGAATGCCGCTCGGTGCCGCCGGTCGCGCCCAGGAGCACCGGCTTGCCTTGCAGCGCATCCGGGTCGAGGACGTCGATGAACGACTTGAACAGACCGCTGTAGGACGCGGTGAACGTCGGCGTGACGAGGATGAGCCCGTCGGCCGCCGCGACATCGTCGACCACCTCGCGCAGCGCGCCTGATGGGAATCCGCTGAGCATCGCGTCGGCGATGGCGTGCGCGTGCCCGCGCAGCTCGACGGTGCGGACCTCGGCGCCGCCCGTTTCCCCACCGTTCAGCGCCTCCGCCGATTCGCGCGCCAGCCGGTCGGCCAGCAGGCGCGTGCTCGACGGCTCCGACAGGCCGGCGGAGACGGCGATCAGCCTGCGGGTCATGCCGGCACCTCCACCTTCTCGTCCGCCGATTCCGCCGCAGCTTCCCGCGCCGCCACGAGCGACGCGTGCGTCGGCGCCTCGGGCACATGCGCGGGCCGCAGCGCGTCGAACTCCTTGCGCAGCACCGGCACCACTTCCCCGCCCAGCATGTCCAGCTGCTCGAGGACGGCCTTGAGGGGCAGCCCGGCATGGTCGACGAGGAACATCTGGCGCTGGTAGTCGCCCACGTAGTCGCGGAAGCCCAGCGTCCGGTCGATCACCTGCTGCGGGCTGCCCACGGTGAGCGGCGTCTGCTCGGAGAAGTCCTCCAGCGACGGGCCTCCGCCGTAGACGGGGGCGTTGTCGAAGTAGGGCCGGAACTCACGCATCGCGTCCTGCGAGTTCTTCGCCATGTACACCTGCCCGCCGAGGCCCACGATGGCCTGGTCGGCGGCGCCGTGCCCGTAGTGCTCGTAGCGGCGACGGTAGAGCTCCACCATCCGCTTGGTGTGCTCCGGCGGCCAGAAGATGTGGTTGTGGAAGAAGCCGTCGCCGTAGTAGGCGGCCTGCTCGGCGATCTCGGGGCTGCGGATGGAGCCGTGCCACACGAACGGCGGCACATCGTCCAGCGGCCGCGGCGTCGAGGTGAATCCCTGCAGCGGGGTGCGGAACCGGCCCTTCCAGTCCACCACGTCCTCGCGCCACAGCCGGTGCAGCAGGTTGTAGTTCTCCACGGCCAGCGGGATGCCCTGCCGGATGTCCTGTCCGAACCACGGGTACACCATGCCCTGGTTGCCGCGACCCAGCATGAGGTCCACGCGCCCGCCGGCAAGGTGCTGCAGGGTCGCGTAGTCCTCGGCGATCTTCACCGGGTCGTTGGTGGTGATCAGCGTGGTGGAGGTAGAGAGCATGATGCGCTCGGTGCTCGCCGCGATGTAGGCGAGCGTGGTGGTGGGCGACGACGGCACGAACGGCGGGTTGTGGTGCTCGCCGGTCGCGAAGACGTCCAGGCCCACCTCCTCCGCCTTCTTCGCGATGGCGACGGTCGCCTGGATGCGCTCGTGCTCGGTGGGGGTGCGCCCCGTGGTGGGGTCGGCGGTCACATCGCCGACGGTGAAGATGCCGAACTGCACTGGGAACCTCCCGGATCGCCTGCTTCTGATGCCCACGGTACAGGTATTTGCGTGAGCAACTACCAACCGTAACCGTGGTCGGCGGCCGGATATTCCGGAAGTGTCCCCGCTGGGCGCGCCGACGACCGACGGCGCACTACGTAACGCCGGAGGCGGGTCTCAAAGAACGATCATGCTGTAGTCGACGTCCACGGAGAGCGGGATGTCCAGCCCCGCCTCCGGGTAGGCGATCGTCACCTTCACCACGCTCGATACCGGCAGTGACGGGCTCAAGAAATAGGACGCCGACGTCTCCGTCGAACTGCTGCGAGACGAACCCCCGTAAAGCCACGCGGTCGTACGGTCTTCATCCTCAGGCGCATCGTGCAGGTGGCTTCGCTTGTTGCTGACCACGGTGCCGTCCGGAAGGATCACCCCCAAGTACACCCGGCCCACACTGCGGTTCTTGATGCGATGACTGAGATTCCACCGGTCCCCGAGCATCCCCTGCGCGGCGCCGTCGCCGCGCGCAGTCAACGTGAAAGCCAGCCCGGAATCGCACACACGGACATCGCGGAGCGCGAACTCGACACCACACTGCGGCCCCGGCGGGAACGCGAGCTCGTCGAGGCGGCCCAGGACTCGCTCCTCGCCGGCGGGCGGCTTCCTATGCTCGGGAACATCCCTGCGCGCACGCCTCCGTGCCATGTTCTCGGCTTGCTCGGCCTCGGTTTTCGCAATCTGCGCCACCATCCACGGCGGAAGTTCATCGGCGAATGCGAAATTGATGCGGCCTTCATAGCCTGGAGTGGACGGCATGTGACTCATCATGTCACTGCACCGGCGGCCGTCATCCATGCACGAAACGGGCGGCGAACGTCGATATTGCCGAGCAGCGAGCACCGATCGCATCGAATAACCCCCGGGAAGCCAGCGCGGAGTTCGGGTACAAGGACACGATGGGTATAAAGACACGATGACCCGTTCCGCCGCGGCGATCGCGGTTCTCGCTATCGTGTTCTTCGCCTCGGGATGCTCCCGGTCGGGGTCCGACGCTCCGCCTCCCCCGGAGTTCCTCAGATTGGCAGCGTTGCCCAGCTGTGGTGAGGCGACGTTGGAGAAACCGCCCATGCCGCTCACCGACGTATTCCCACCCGCCACGACCGATTGCCTGATCGCCTCGAGGCGATCGCACGGCGCCGGCTATGTGGTCAAAGGATCGACAACGGACGGCGATCCCATCGAACACCACTTCTTCACCGACCCCGATTCCGATTCAATCACGCTGTTCGTCGACACCACGCGCGACGAGTACAGCAAGCAGGGATGGATCCACCGCGTGTGCTCGATTCCCGAAATATCGGCAGCGGAGTTGGCCGCCTGCATGCAGGGCAGGTGATGGCGAAAGCCTCCCGCAGGCCGCACGGCATCGAGTCGACCCTGAATCGCTCACGCACCGACTAGTCGCCGTGGCACGATGCGAGCATGACCCTGCTGGCGGCCGCCACCGCGGATGCCGCCGCGTCCGGCCCGTCGGACATCGTCTCGCTGTTCTGGGTGGCGCTCGCCGCCGTCGCCGCGCCGCTGCTGGCCCGGGCCGTCCGCGGATACGTCCCCAGCGTCGTGTTCCTGCTGGTGCTGGGGATGCTCATCGGACCGTCCGTGGCGGATCTGGCGTCGTCATCCGGGGGTCTGGAGCTGATCAACGAGCTCGGCCTGGGCATGCTGTTCCTGCTCGCCGGCTACGAGCTGGATCCGGCCCTCACACGCGGGAGGACGGGGCGGGTCGCCGGGGCCACGTGGCTGATGAGCCTGCTCATCGCGCTGGGGCTGGTCGCGCTGGTGGCCACCGACGACACGTCGGTCACCTCGATCATCGCGGTGGCCATCGCCATGTGCTCCACCACGCTGGGCACCCTGGTGCCGATCCTCAAGACCGAGCGGCAGATGGACAAGCCGCTCGGCCGGGCGGTCATGGCCCACGGGGCGATCGGCGAGTTCGGGCCGGTGATCGCGATGGCGCTGCTGCTCACCGGCCGGCAGGCGTGGGCCGCGGTCGCGGTGCTGGCGACCTTCGCCGTCGCCGCCATCGTCCTTGCCCTCGTGCCCGAGCACCTGGCCAAACGGTTCCCGGCGATCGGGCGGATGCTCAATTCTCTGCAGGGCGGCACCGAGCAGCTGCCGGTGCGCGTCGTATTCCTGCTGTTGGTGGTGCTGATGGCCGTCGCCACCGAGTTCGATCTGGATGTGGTGCTCGGCGCGTTCGCGGCGGGCATCATCCTGCGTCGGCTGGTCGGCGCGGCGCGGCCTGACCTGGACGAGCCGCTGGAAGCGATCGGCTACGGGGTGCTCATCCCGGCGTTCTTCGTGGTCTCCGGCATGGGGATCGACCCGGCGGCGGTCGCCGACGCTCCCGGCACCTGGCTGGTGTTCGTCCTGATCATCCTCGTCGCGCGCGGTCTGCCGGTGTGGCTCAGCGATCGGATCTTCCGCCACAGCGCCAGCGTCGACACCGCCGCCGACCGCGTGCAACTGGGGCTCTACGCGGCGGCCGGGCTGCCGATCATCGTCGCGGTCACCGAGGTCGGCACCCGCACCGGGCTGCTGGAGGAGGACCTCGCGTCGACGATGGTGGCCGCCGGTGCCACCACAGTGCTGCTGTTCCCCCTGGCGGCGAAGATCATCGGGCGACGGTACGCGGGCGGGACGGCGGAGCCTGTCGTGGAGCCGGACTGAGGAATACCAGGGGAGCGGTCCCAGCGTGTTCTCACGCCGACGACGGCACGTCCCGCCTGCTGCGCCCGTCATAGTGGGCCAACGGCCTGATCAGGTGGTTCGACCGACGCTGCTCGATGATGTGCGCCGCCCAGCCCGCGACGCGCGCCATCGCGAAGATCGGCGTGAACATCTCGATGTCGATGCCCAGCAGGTGGTAGGCGAGGCCCACCGGGTAGTCGACGTTGGGCTTGAGCCCGGTCGCGTCGTCCATCTGCCGCTCGAGCTCGTCGTAGACCGCGAGCAGCCGTCGCCCGTCCCGCCGCTCTGCGATCTCCCCGAGCGCGGCCCGCATCGTCGGCACCCGCGAGTCGCCGTTCTTGTACACCCGGTGCCCGAAGCCCATCACCTTGCGGTGGGCATCCAGCTCGCCGCGCAGCCATTGGCCGACGCGCTCCGGGCCGCCGATCTCCAGGAGGTTGCGCATGGACGCCTCGTTGGCGCCGCCGTGCAGCGGGCCCTTCAGCGCTCCGATCGCGCCCGTCACCGCGCTGTACAGGTCCGACTGCGTGGACGTGATCACCCGCGCGGCGAAGGCCGAGGCGTTGAAGCTGTGCTCGGCGTACAGGATCAGCGACGTCTCGAAGGCGCGCGCCGGTTCCGGGTCCGGCGCCGCACCGTGGCACATGTGCAGGAAGTTCGCCGCCAAGCCCAGTCTTTCGTCGGGCTCCACCGGATCGAGGCCGCGCCGCCGGCGCATGTCCGCCGCCACGACGGTGGGCATGAGCGCCATGAGCTGCAGCGCCTCGTCCTGCTGGCGCCCCTCCTGCAGCGCCTCCGCGTCGCGCGAGCCGCCGGCGTCGACCATCGCCGCGTCCTCGTCCGGGTCGCGGGCGCCCAGGTATCCGACCACGGTGCGCAGCACATCCATCGGATGGCACCGTCGCGGCATCAACGCGAGCAGGGCGTCCAGCGGGCGGTCCGTGCGGCGGTGCTCGCGTTCCCGCTCGATGAACCGGTGCAGCCGCGCGGGCTCCGGCAGCTCGCCGTTCCACAGCAGGTAGGCGACCTCCTCGAAGCCGCACTCCCGGGCCAACTGCTCCACCGGGTAGCCGCGGTAGGTGAGCGACTGGGTCGCGGGGTCGATCGCCGCGATCTCCGTGGAGTCGACGACCACGTCGGCCAGGCCCTTGTGGATGTCCGGCGCCGCCCCCCGGCCGTCGAGCGCGGCGCCGTCGGCTTGCTCCGGCATCATGCGCCTCCTTCCAGCGTGAAGTTGAACAGCGAGGTGTCGAAGGCGTTGTAGCCCTCGTAGTCGAGCAGCTCGTAGAGCCGGCTGCGGTGCTGCATGCGGTCGAGCATCCCGGCCTGGGTGCCTTCGGCGGCGAGCTCGCGCAGACCCTCCTCGGCGGCGAACATGGCCAGGCGCAGCGTGGTGACCGGGTAGATGACCGCGTTGTAGCCGATGTCCTGGAGCCGGCGTGCGGGGATGAGCTCGGACTTGCCGAACTCGGTCATGTTCGCCAGCAGCGGCACGTCGACGGCCTTGCGGAAGGCCTCGAACTCGGCCTCGTCGGCCAGCGCTTCGGTGAAGATCATGTCGGCGCCCGCGTCCGCGTAGGCCTTGGCCCGGTCGATGGCGGCATCCAGCCCCTCGATGCCGCGGGCGTCGGTGCGCGCGCAGATCACGAAGTTCTCGTCGCGGCGGGCGCCGACGGCGGCGCCGAGGCGGCGGACCATGTCGGCGGCCGGCACCACGGCCTTGCCGTCGAGGTGCCCGCAGCGTTTGGGGTTGACCTGGTCCTCGAGGTGGCAGCCGGCCACCCCGGCCTCCTCGAGGTGGGTGATGGTGCGCGCCGCGTTCATCGGCTCGCCGAAGCCGGTGTCGGCGTCGACGAGCGTGGGCAGGGACGTGACGCGGGCGATCTGGCGGCTGCGGTCGGTGACCTCGCTCAGGGTGGTCAGGCCGATGTCCGGCAGGGCCAGGTCGGCGGAGACGACGGCGCCGGAGACGTAGACGCCCTCGAAGCCGACCTCCTCGATGAGCGTGGCGGTCAGCGGGTTGAAGGCGCCGGGCAGCCGCACGATGCTGCCCGACGTCAGGCCGGCGCGCAACGCCGTGCGCTTGTCGGCGGCGGGCACGTCGGAAGTGATCAATCCGGTCATCAGAGCAGTCCTTCCGGGATTGCGGGAACGCGGGCCTCCGCCTCGTCGGTCACCGTGAACCCCAGCCGGTGCAACTGCCCGGGCGGCAGGTCGGCGACGGTGTCCACCGCGCCCAGAAAGCGGTCCTGCTCGTCCGGGGCGACGACGCCGTCGGCGAGCGACCGGAACTTGGCCACGTACTCGGAACGGCCGAACGGGCGGGCGCCCTGCGGGTGCGCGTCCGCCACGGCCAGCTCGTCGACGATCGTCTCCCCGGAATCCAGCGTGATCTCCGCGCGCGCGCCGAACGCCTTCTCCGCCGGGTCCGGGGCGTGATACCGGCGGGTCCACTCGGGGTCCTCGGCGGTGGCGACCTTCCGCCACAGCTCGACGGTGTCGGGGCGCTGTGCCCGCTCGGGGGAGTAGGAGCGCTCGTGGTGCCACGTTCCGTCCTGCAGGGCGACGGCGAAGATGTACATCACCGAGTGGTCGAGGGTCTCGCGGCTGGCGTGCGGGTCGAACTTCTGCGGGTCGTTCGCGCCGGTGCCGATCACGGTGTGCGTGTGGTGGCTGGTGTGCAGGGTGACGGTGGCGATCCGAGACAGGTCGCCGATGCGCCCGCGCAGCCGGAAGGCCAGGTCGATGATGGCCTGCGCCTGGTATTCGGCCGAATGCTCCTTGGTGTAGCTGTCGAGGATGGCGCGCTGCGGGGCGCCGGGCGCGGGCAGCGGAATCTCGTAGACGGCGTCGGGCCCGCCGAGGAGCCGGGCGATCACCCCGTCCTCGCCCTCCCAGATCGGGGCCGGGGCGCCCTCGCCGCGCATCGCCCGGTCCACCGCCTCGATGGCGGCCTTGCCCGCGTAGGCGGGGGCGTAGGCCTTCCAGCTGGAGATCGCGCCCTTGCGGGACTGCCGGGTGGCGGTGGTGGTGTGCAGGGCCTGGCCGATCGCCTGGTAGATCACCTCGGGATCCAGGCGCAGCGCGGCGCCGATGCCGGCGGCGACCGACGGGCCGAGGTGGGCGACGTGGTCGATCTTGTGCTCGTGCAGGCACATCCCGCGCGCCAGGTCGATCTGGATCTCGTACCCGGTGGCAATACCGCGCACCAGGTCCGCGCCGGATGCCCCTGCGTGCTGGCAGGCGGCGAGGATCGGCGGGATGTTGTCGCCGGGATGCGAGTACTCGGCCGCCAGGAACGTGTCGTGGAAATCGAGCTCGCGCACCGCGACACCGTTCGCCCACGCCGCCCACTCGGGCGCGAACCGGCCGTGCACCCCCCACACCGAGCCGCCGGGGGAGTAGGGGCGCACCCGCGCCTGCGCCCGCGCCGCCGCGACCGGCCGCCGCGCGAACGACGCGGCAGCCACAGCGGCGTCGTCGATGATCCGGTTGACCACCATCTCGCGCACGTCCTCGTCGACCTCGACGGGATCGGCCGCGACCTGCGCGATCTTCCACGCCAGGTGCTCGTCGCGAGGGAAGTCCTCGGCGGATCTGTGGGTGCGGACGGTGTGGACGGAATGCAATCGCAGCGACGATGCCGGCATCTGCTCTCCAGCCATGGGGCCTCCTGCACCTGATTCGGCGGTCGCGGGGCGGGCCGCCGCCAACACTTCCGGGGTGGGGCTTCCGGGGTGGGCCACCCCTACTTCGGACGTTACTCGCGCAGTGCCGCGGGGCCGCCGGATCTAAACTTGCGGAGATCCCCTGCAGCCGCGCTCCCGGAGGTGCCCCGCGTGTCCGGTGTGCTGTCGGGGTTCGTGGTGATCTTCGTGGTGATCGCCGTCGGCTACCTGCTGGGCCGGCGCGGAACGCTGGGGGACCAGGGCCGGATCGTGCTCACCCGCCTGGTGTTCTACGTGGCCACCCCGGCGCTGCTCATCGACGTCGTGGCGCACGCCGACCTCCAGACGCTGTTCTCCTCGGGTCTCGCCGTCGCCGCCGGCACCGCGTTCGCCGTGGCCGTGGTGTACGCGGTGGTGGCGCGATACGTCCTGCGACGCGCGGGCCCCGAGGTGATGGTGGGCGCCATGGCGTCGTCGTACCTCAACGGCGGCAACCTGGGCATCCCCATCGCCGTGTTCGTCCTGGGCGACGCGTCGTATGTGGCGCCGGTGATGCTGTTCCAGATCATCGTCTACGCGCCGATCGCCCTGACCGTGCTCGACGTGACCACCACCGGGCGGCCCGGATCGCTGCGCGGGGTGGCCGCGTCGATCGTCCGCAACCCCATCGCACTCGGCGGCATCGCGGGCCTCGTCCTGTCCGCGGCCCACTGGCTGCCGCCCGAGCCGATCATGGACTCGATCTCACTACTGGGCGGCGCCGCCGTGCCGGGCGCGCTGATGGCGTTCGGGCTGTCGCTGTCCGGGGCGCAGGTGCTCAAAAAGGGCACGAGCCCCCGGCGCGATGTCGCCGTCGCCTCCCTGCTCAAGGCGGTCGCGCAGCCTGTCCTCGCCTACCTGCTGGGCCGGTTCGGGCTGGGGCTCGACGGGCATGTGCTGTTCGCGGTGGTCGTCGTGGCCGCGCTGCCCACCGCCCAGAACGTGTTCATCTACGCCTCCCGGTACGGGCGGGGCATGGTGCTGGCGCGCGACGCGGCGCTGGTCACCACCATCGCCGCGGTGCCCGTGATCCTCGTGGTCACCGCGCTGCTGGGGTGACGCCGAGATCCCCACTGCCCCCGGCGTTTGGTGGCCGCCCCCGAGATCCTTACTGCCCCGGCGTTTGGTGGCCGCCCCCGAGATCCCCACTGCCCCGGCGTTTGGTGGACATTTGGTCGGATATCCGTGGATTTCCAGCCAAATGTCCACCAAACGCGACGCGGGACGGGGCGGGGCGAGTCGGGGCAGGGCGACGCGGGACGGGGCGGGGCGGTGGCTCACAGAACCGGCAGCTCCCCGGGATCAGCGCCGGCTGCCAGCAAGGCGTCGCGCACATCGCGGAGGAACCGGACGAGCCCGTCGCCGCGCAGATGGTGCGCCCGAACCCGCACCCAGTTCCACCCGTCCTTGTGCAGCGCATTTCCCCGGCGCACGTCCTTGTCCAGCTGCGCCCGTTCCGTGTGACCGCCGCCCTCGTAGTCGAGGAGCACCCGCCAGCGCCGCCACCCCAGGTCGATATATCCGCTGAATGAGCCGTCGTCGGTGCGCACGTGGATCTGCGACTCGGGCGGCGGGAAGCCTGCGCGGACGATCGCCAGGCGCATACGGGTCTCCTGTGGCGAGTCGGCCCCTTCGGCCGAGAGCGCGATCACCTCGCTCGCCCTCCGCGCGCCATGCACTCGCGGACGGCTCTGCGCGTAGAGTTCCAGCTGCCGTTTGTGCACGCTGCGGGTCCGGTACATGGCGTCGACCTTGATGACGGCCTCGTCGCCGGGGATCCGCCGTGCCAGGTCGAATGCCGTGCGCGCCGGCGAGGTGATCGCGACTCCCCGCACCGTCAGGATGTCGTCCTCGCAGAGCCTGTCCCGGTACACATCCACGTCATCGAGAGCTTGCACCGCGTGTCGGCTGTTGCAGGCTCCGCGCTCGTCGTCCCCGATCCACTTGGCGCCCCAGAACGCGGCAGCGGACCTGCCTGCCAGCACGACCCCGCAACGGCCGCTCGGCTTGCTCGACGCCCACATCGCAATGGCGTGTGCACGCCGCGTCGCGGTCAGCGGCACACCCCCGCGGACGTAGACGCCCGGGAGGATGCGCATGCACTTGTTGCGCACGAAGTTCCTGGTCACCTGGCCGCTCGATACCGCCTCCGCCGCACGAAACGGCTCGCTCCCCTCCACGCCCCACATGATCGCACCGGCCTGGGACGTTCTCCGCCGCGCAGACCTCCGCCTGTGGATAACTCCCAGTGCTCTTTGGTGGACATTTGGCTGGATTTCCGCCGATTTCCAGCCAAATGTCCACCAAACGCGGGGTCAGTAGAGGTACAGCCCCCGCCCGTCAGCGCGCGCGGATCTGCTCCCACACGCCGAAGTCCTCGCGTGGCCCCCCGGGGGTGTCGGCCCCGTACTTGGCGATCTCCGCGTTCAGGTCCAGCGGCCGGGTGGGCGGCGTTCCGGGTTCAAGCTCGTCGAGGATCGACGCGTCCGGCACCATCCAGCACACCTCGAACTCGATGCCGTCGGGATCGGCGCCGTACAGGGCCTTCGTGGAACCGTGGTCGCCGGCTCCGGTCAGCGCACCGGCCTCGCCGAGCCGCCGCCCCATCTCCGTCAGCGCGCCGAGCGTGTCCACCTCCCACGCCAGGTGGTACAGCCCCACGCCGCGGGCGGGGCGGGGCCCGGTGTCGCCCACCTGGAACAGGCCCAGGTCGTGGTCGTTGGCCGAGTCGGCGGCCTGCAGGAACGCCGCGCCCGGGAACTGGCTGAGCACGCGGAATCCCAGCGTGCCCACGTAGAAGTCGAGGCTCCGTTGCAGGTCCGACACGTACAGCACGGCGTGGTTGAGACGCTTGATCGACATGCCGTCATTGTCCCACCGGCGGTGGCGGCACACTGGACGTCGCCGGGCTCGTGCCCGGGCATCCCGGTCTCGGGAAAGGATCACGACGATGGGCGATCGGCTGCCACCGCGCGTAGATGCGTTCTCCGGCGAGGCCCTGCGCGACGGCGCGTGGCTGGCCCGGCAGGTCTCAGACACCCGCCGGCGGTGGCGCTTTCGCGAAGACCGCGCGGCGGGCACGCTCTGGTGGTATTCGGCGAGCGCGACGCTCACGGCCCCGGGCCCCCGGATGCTCCTGGCCGACGGAACCGCCCCGAACCCTGCTTTGGCACAACTGGATTGCACGCTCACCCCGTACGGTCACCTCGGTTCCGCGCGCTCCGCGGGGTGGGTGAGCGGGCCCGACGAGTACAGGCGGGCATTGGTGCCGGCGTTCGCGGCGATCATCGGGGCGCTCGCGCGGGCTTCGGGTGCTCCGGAACCCTCGCTGTGGGCGATCGCGTCGGATTCTCTGGCCAATCAGGCGCTGCAGGCGGGTGTCGACGCCGGACGCTGCGCCGATGCCTGCGTACTGGCGCGACGCCTCACATGCCCGCCGCTGGTGCCGGCGCGATTCGTGGACGTGGTCCCGCACCCATCAGCGCCGCACCCGTCGGCGCCGCTCGCCATGGACGGCGCCGCCCGGGTCAGCGTGCGCCCTGCCGATCCGGCATCGCCGCCGCCCGCCGGCGGCCTCCGGATAGTCCGGCGCAGTTCCTGTTGCCTCCTCTTCCAGGCGCCCGGTCAGGGCAAGTGCGTGAGCTGCCCACGCCGCAGCCCGGGCGAGCGCGCCGCCGCGCTCGGCGGGTGGTTCGCGGGGTCCTGAGAAGTGTCCGCATCCTCCGTGGACGCGGCCGCGACGCGCCTCCCCAGCGTTACATAATCGAGATATTCACCCGTGAAACACTCGCTGAATTAAGATTTTCAAGCCGTCTGCCAGCAAATATCAATTCCCTCTGGCGGGAATCGATTGACACACGTACCTTCCGTCCAGTTGCTGAATCAGAACGGGGAGGTCTGCACGAATGAATGATTCACCGAGCTCGTCCGCTGTCCGGCCCCGCGGCCGATCCGCCCTGGGGGCGGTGGCCGCGTCGGTCGCGATCGCGGCCACCGCCGCGATCGCGGTCCCCGGCACCGCGGAGGCCGCCCCGCCCTCGCCCGGCGCACTGCTCGAGTCCGCGGGCGTGCCCCCGCGCATCGCCGAACTGGCGGACTCCGGCAGCCTCTCGGTCAAGTCGGTGGACCTGATTCCGGAGGCGATCGCCGCGTTCTCCGGCTCACTCGGCCTGCCCACGACGGTGTCCAACGCGATCCTCTCGACGGTCGGCGGATGTCAGAGCGACGACGCCGAGGCGATCGTCGCGTGCACGGAGGATCAGACGCTCACCACCGAAGCGCCGCTGCTGCTCAGGACCGACCCGGTACGGACCAACATCGTCGTCCTGGGCGCCGGCTTGTACGACGACGGCACCATGCGCCCGGTCCTCGAAAGCCGCCTGCGCGCGGCGCTCGATCTCGCGAACAACTTCCCGGCCGCACCGATCGTCGTCACGGGCGGAGTGCCGCAGAACGGGCGGACCGAGGCCGACGCGATGTACGACTGGCTCGTCGCCAACGGGATCCCGGGCGACCGGATCACCAAGGAGGGGCGTTCGACGTCCACCATCGAGAACGCGCGGTTCACCGACGAGATCCTCGACTCGCGCCGGTCGCCCGCCGCGGTCGTGGTCACCTCACCGGGTCACCTGCAGCGCGCGCTGGTCGACTTCCGCAAGGCCGTCGGCGGGGAACGGCCGATCCAGGGCGTCGTCGCACCGTAGGCGCCGGCGGGTGCCCCGGTTCAACGCCGGGGCCGGGGCACCTGGCCACCGGGTGGGGTCCGGTCAGCCCACACGCCCCACCCGCATCGATACCGGCCACTGCACGGGGCGCCGGAGTTCGGGCGGCCCCCAGAGCTCCGCCATGTCGGCCGCGAACCGGTCGATGAGATCGCCGTGTCCTCGTGCATGGATGTTGCGCGTCGCCGACCAGGTGCCGACGTACCCGAGCAGGTCGTCGAGCCGCCATGACCTGCGGATCGTCGCGGCAGGCGCGGCAAGCTCCTCGAAAGGGAAGCGGATGTCCGAATACCCGTTTTCCACCATTGCACGTTCCGGCGGCCAGAAACGTGCGATCTCTTCGCCGTAGAATCGCTGGAATCGTGCTCCCGCCGCGTCGATTCCCCTATCTCGATCCGATTGCAGCGGCGCGGCGGCACCGCCGGTGCGGATGGTGCCGCCCGTGTCGGGGACGGGAAGCGAAGCATCACCGGGCGGGCCCACCACGAGCTTGCCGTAGGTCGCCAGTGCGACGACGGCGCCGGGGACCGTCACCCGCCGCACCTCGTCCCAGAACCGGGGCAGGTCGAACCAGTGGGCCGACTGCGCCGCGGTGACGAGCGATGCGACGTGGTCCGCGATGGGCAGCCGCTCGGCCGCGCCGCAGGCGTAGGCGACCCGCCCGATCCGGTCTCCGCCCGCAGCGGCGCGGACGTTGGCGAGCTGATCCGCGCTCGGGTCCACACCTATCACGGCGGGATAGGCCGTCGCGAGCTGCTCCGTGAACTGCCCCGTGCCGCAGCCGACGTCGACGACCCACCCCGCGCCGCCCGCACCGGGCGGCGCCACGCCGGCGAGGTGGCGAACGACCTCCGGCGGGTAATCAGGACGCGATAGCGCGTAGTCGGCGCCTCCGTCGCTGAACCAGTTCATCCCGCCAGTGTGCACCCCGACGCTTCCCGCCGATTCCGACCCGGGCGCGTGCTTCGGACGTACGCTGCGAGTACGGCCAGCACCACCGGCGGAACAGCCGGCACCACAGCCCGCCCGTCCCCGACAGAAAGCCATCCCACCAGCGACATAGCGAACGCCCCAACGGGGCGCGTCATCTCCAGGAGGCATCATGCAACCGAAGCCGGTCCTGCAGACCAAACCGCACCTCACCGTCACCTGGCATGACGACCAGTCCCCGGCCGTCGGATACCTCGTGGTGCACGACCTGGTCGACGGCATCGCCACCGGCGGCTGCCGGATGCGGGTTGGGTGCACCCTCCGCGAGGTGGAGGACCTGGCCTACGCGATGTCCACCAAATCGGCCGCGTTCCAGCTCCCGGTGGGCGGCGCGAAGGGCGGCATCGACTTCGACCCCAAGGACGACCGCAGCGACGGCGTCCTCCTCCGCTTCATCGACGCCATGCGCCCGTTCCTGGAACGCACCTGGGTGACTGCGGAGGACCTCGGAGTCTCGCAGCACGTGCTCGACGCGCAGTTCGACGCGGCGGGCCTGGGCCCGTCCTCCTACCACGCGCAGATCTCCCGCTCGGCCGATCGCAAGGCGACGCTGCATCGGGTGGAGGAGGCGATGGGCGCGTCCACACCGGACGGCCTGTTGTGCGACCTGATCGGCGGATACGGGGTGGCCCAGGCGGCGGCGGCGACACTCGACGAGCTCGGCGACAGCCCGGAGTCGACGACGATGGCGGTGCAGGGCTTCGGCACGATCGGCGGCGCCACCGCCCTCTACGCGCAGCACCTCGGGATGACCGTCGTCGCCGTGTCCGACGCCCTCGGCACCGTCTACGACCCCGACGGCCTCGACATCCCGGCGCTGCTTGCCACGCGTAACGAATGGGGCGAGTTCGACCGGTCGGTCCTCGGCGACGGCGCCGAGGAGCTCCCGCGTGACACGCTGCTGGGCCTCACCGTCGACGTGCTCGTCCCCGCCGCCGTCTCCTACGCCCTCACCGCGCACAACCACGATCAGGTGAATGCGCGGATCGTCGTCGAGGGCGCGAACGCGGCCGCCACCCACGAGGCGGAACTGGAGCTGGCGGTGCGCGACATCCCCGTGGTGCCCGACTTCATCGCCAATGCCGGCGCCGTCGCGTGGGCGTGGTGGATCCTCCTGGACGAGGACGACGACGTGTACGGCCGGCTCCGCAGCGAGATGTCCACGCTGGTCAAGAAGGTGCTCACGCCGTGGCTGCTCGACGGCACCATGCCCCGCCAGACCGCGCTGTCCCTGGCCGTGCGCGGCTGAGTTCCACGCCGCGCACCCCCGCGATCGATTGTTGACAATCTACAATCAGAGAGTGACAGTGACCACATGACAGCCTTAAGCCCCCTCCTCAAGCAGGCCACTCCCGTCGTGGTGGATCACGCCGAGGGCTGCTGGATCCACGGCACCGACGGTCGCCGCTACCTCGACTTCACCGCCGGCATCGGCGTCACCAGCACCGGGCACTGCCACCCGAGGGTGGTCGAGGCGGCCCGCGCCCAGGTGGGCACGGTGATCCACGCGCAGTACACGACCGTCATGCACAAGCCGCTGCTGGAACTGACGGACAAGCTGGGCGAGGTCCTCCCGCCGGGCATCGACTCGCTCTTCTACGCCAACTCGGGCTCGGAGGCGGTCGAGGCCGCCATGCGCCTGGCGCGCATGGCCACCGGCCGGCCGAACATCATCGCCTTCCACGGCGGATTCCACGGCCGCACGGTGGCCACGGCCTCGATGACCAGCTCCGGCACCAAGTTCCGCTCGGGCTACGCCCCGCTGATGGCCGGGGTGCACTTCGCCCCGTACCCCACCGCCTACCGCTACGGATGGGACGTCGACACCGCCGTCGACTTCTGCCTGCGCGAGCTCGACTTCCTGTTCCAGACCGTCTCCAGCCCGCAGGACACCGCCGCGATGATCATCGAGCCGGTCCTGGGCGAGGGCGGCTACATCCCCACCCCGCCCCGGTTCCTCGAGGGCCTGCGGGAACGCGCCGACAGGCACGAGATCCTCCTGATCGCCGACGAGATCCAATCCGGCGTGGGCCGCACGGGCAAGTTCTGGGGCCACCAGCATTCCACCGTCGTGCCCGACATCATGACCATCGCCAAGGGCGTGGCCAGCGGCTTCCCCATCTCCGCGATCGCCGCGCCCACCGAGCTGATGTCCACGGCGTGGCCGGGCTCGCAAGGCGGCACCTACGGCGGCAATGCGGTGGCGGCGGCCGCGGCGGTGGCCACCCTCGACGTCGTCCGCGACGAGGCGCTCGTGGACAACGCCCGCGACCGCGGGGCCTCCCTCCACGCGGCGCTGCGCGGGCTGGCGTCGGCGCATCCCCGGATCGGCGACGTCCGCGGCCTGGGGCTCATGCAGGCCATCGAGTTCACGGCACCCGACGGCACGCCCGACGTCGCTACCGGTCACGCCGTGCAGCACGCCGCCGTCGACCAGGGTCTTCTGCTGCTCAACTGCGGGCTCGGCAACGTCGTCCGGATCATCCCGCCCCTCGTCGTCACCGACGAACAGATCGCCGACGGCGCCGCGCGGCTGTCCGCCGCGATCGAGGCGGTGCTCCAGGGGGAGGAGTGACGGTGGCGGCGGCGGGCCTCACCCCGCTCACCGGGCCGCAGACCGCCGCGCTCATCGCCGATCAGCTCCGCGAGCTCATCATCGAGGGCGTCTTCCGGCCCGGCGAGCAGGTGGGGGAGGCATTCCTCGCCGGCCGGCTGCAGGTCTCCCGCGGGCCGGTGCGCGAAGCCCTCCAGCGACTCGCCCAGGAGGGCCTCGTCGTCAGCCACCGCAACCGCGGCATGTTCGTCGTCGAACTCGCTCCCCGCGACATCGCGGAGATCTACTCGGCCCGGGCGGCGCTGGAGCTCGCCGCCGCCGACGACCTCGCCGGCCGGGCCGCCCCGGAGCGCGCCGCCGTGGCCGCACGGCTGCGCGCCATCATCGAACCGATGCCGGCCCACGTGCGCCGCGGCGACTGGCCCGCCGTCGCCCGCGCAGACCTCGCGTTCCACTCCACCCTGGTGGCGCGTACCGGCAACGGCCGCCTGACCCGCATCTACGCCACCCTCGCCGCCGAGACGCGCATCTGCATGCTCGACCTGGGACGGGCCTACCTGCGCCCGCAGGACCTGCCCGGGGAGCACCACCGGCTGGTGGACCTGCTCGAGGCCGGCGACGGACCGGAACTGCGGACCGCCATCCGCGCCCATCTGTCCACCGCCGTCGACGACCTGCAGCAGCTCATGCGCGAGCGTGGCGGCGGTCCGCACGGCCCCGCTGAATCCGGCCCAGCCGTACCGTCCAGGAGTAAGCACACACCATGAGCACCGCCAAGCCCGCCGTCGTCGTCATCCTCGAATCCGACGCCGCCCCCCGCCGATTCCCACGCGTGGAGGAGTCCGCCGACGTCCGCTACACCACCGCGGAGAACTTGAGCCGCGACCTGCCGGGCGCCGACGTGCTGCTGATGTGGGACTTCTTCTCCGGCGCTTTGCAAGACGCCTGGCCGCACGCGGACGCCCTGCGCTGGGTGCACATCGCCGCCGCCGGGGTGGACACGCTGCTGTTCGACGACCTGGTCGCCTCCGACGTGACGGTCACCAACTCGCGCGGCGTCTTCGACCGGCCGATCGCCGAGTTCGTCCTGGGGTCGATCCTGGCCTTCGCCAAGGACCTGCCCCGATCGCTGCGCCTCCAGTCGCAGTCCCGGTGGCAGCACCGCGAGACCGAGCGCATCGAGGGGGCGCACGCGATGGTCGTCGGTACCGGGGCCATCGGCCGCGAGATCGCCCGGCTGCTGCGGGCAGTCGGCATGCGGGTGACGGGGGTGGGGCGGACCGCCCGCGACGGTGACGACGACTTCGGCACCGTCCACGCCAGCGGCGACCTCGCCTCGGTGGTCGGCGACGTCGACCACCTGGTGCTCGCAGCGCCGCTGACCGAGCAGACCCGCAGGCTCGTCGACGCCGCAGTCCTCCGCGCACTGCCGCCGAGGGCGCGGCTGATCAACATCGCCCGCGGCGAACTCGTCGTCACCGACGACCTGGTGGCGGCGCTGCGCAAAGGCATGCAGGGCGACGGCATGCAGGACGGCGGGGAGCAGGACGGCGGGGAGCAGGACGGCAACGCGCAGGGCATCGCCGGGGCCGCGCTCGACGTGTTCGAGACCGAACCGCTGCCGGCGGACCACCCGCTGTGGTCGATCGACACCGCCATCCTCACGGCGCACATGAGCGGCGACGCGGCGGGCTGGCGGGACCGGCTCGCCGAGATCTTCGTCGACAACTTCGAGCGATACATCCGCGCGGCGGACCCCGGCGCGCTGCACAACATCGTCGACAAGCACCGCGGCTACGTGCACGGGTAGTCACCGCACCAGTCCCAGGCGGCAACACAGGAGGAGACCATGGATCCGAACACACCCGGCGCACGCCCCGCCGACCTGGCCGACTGGACCGCCACCGAGCTGGCCGACGCGTTCCGGCGCCGCGACGTCTCGCCCGTCGACGCCATCAGGGCCGTGCTGCGGCGGATCGCCGAACGCGACGCGGACCTCAACGCCTACTGCCTGGTCGACGAGGAGCACGCGCTGGCCGCGGCGGCCGACTCCGAGCGGCGGTGGACGTCGGGCACGCCCCTCAGCGGCATCGACGGCGTCCCCACTTCCATCAAGGACATCTTCCTCACCGACGGTTGGCCCACCCTCCGCGGCTCGCGCACCATCGATCCGGCAGGCCCCTGGACCGAGGACGCCCCCGCCGTGGCGCGCCTGCGGGACGCGGGCGCGGTGTGCCCGGGCAAGACCACCACGCCCGAGCTCGCGTGGAAGGGGGTCACCGACAGCCCCCTCAACGGCGCCACCCGCACCCCGTGGGACACGGCCCTCACCAGCGGCGGGTCCAGCGGCGGCGCGGCGGCCGCCGTCTCCGCGGGCATGGGACCGCTGGCCATCGGCACCGACGGCGGCGGATCCGTGCGCATCCCCGGCAGCTTCTGCGGCGTGGTCGGGTTCAAGCCCACCTACGGCACCGTGCCCATGTATCCGCCGAGCCCGTTCGGGACTCTCGCCCACGTCGGGCCGATCACCCGCACCGTCGAGGACGCGGCGCTGCTCATGGACGTGATCACCGGCTTCGACTCGCGCGACTGGTCCGCGCTGGCCACCCCCACCCGTCCCTACAGCCACGACCAGCACGAGACGGCGACCGGCCTGCGGGCGCTCGACGGGCTGCGCGTCGCATACAGCCGCACCCTCGGCTTCGCCCCGCTCGACGAGGAGGTGGGCGGCGTCGTCGACCGGGCCGTCGCCGTGCTCGAATCGCTGGGCGCGCGGGTGGAGCGCATAGACCCGGGGTTCGAGGACCCCCTCGAGCACTTCGAGTGCCTCTGGTATTCGGGCGCCGCCAAGGCCACCGCCCATCTCACCGACGCGCAGCGCGGCCTGATGGAACCGACGCTGCGGAAGGTGTGCGAGCAGGGACTCGAGTACAGCGCACAGGACTACCTGGACGCCATGGAGGTGCGCATGAACATGGGCGTGCGCATGGGCGCGTTCCACGAGACCTACGACCTGCTCGTCACCCCGTCGATGCCGATCCCGCCGTTCGAGGCGGGCCTGGAGGTGCCGCCCGGGTGGCAGGGCGAGCACTGGCCCACCTGGTGCCAGTACTCCTACCCGTTCAACATGACCCAGCAGCCGGCCGCGTCGGTGCCGTGCGGGTTCACCGCGGCGCGGCTGCCGGTGGGCCTGCAGATCGTCGGCCCGCGGCACGCCGACCGGCTGGTCCTCACCGCGGCGCGCGAATACCAGGACGCCACCGAGTGGTGGCGCGCCAGGCCGTGAGCCGGCGGCGGGTCAGGACACCGGGATCGTCTCCGCCGCGACCGCGCGCACCCAGGCGCCCTTGACCGCGCGCCACTGCTCGTCGTCGTGGCCGGTGCGCCAGTACGGCGAACACGACAGGAGGTCGGGATCGACGAGCCGGCCGGCCAGCAGCACCCGCCGCACGGCACGGGTGGCGGCCGCCTCGCCGTGCACGAACGCGCTCACCACGCCCTCGGCCCGGGGCAGTGCCGCGACGGCGTCGGCCAGCAGTCGGTCCGGGTCCGCCGCGCCCGCGCGGTGCACCCAGGTCACCTGCAACTCGCCCGGGCAGTCGAGCCCGATCTCCTCGCCGGCGTCGTGGACTTCTGCGACCACCCGGACCGGACGGCCCGCGGGCACGGCCTCCGTGCAGGCCGCTATCGCGGGCAGCGCGCTCTCGTCGCCGACGAACAGGTAGGCGTCCGCATCCGCGTGGGGCCGGTATCCGCCTGCCGGGCCGCGCATCTGCAGCCTGTCGCCGGGCCGCGCCGCGACGGCCCAGCGGCCCGCATAGCCCTCCTCGCCGTGCACGGCGATGTCGAGTGTGAGCTCACGCCGCGCGTCGTCCCACGTGCGCACCGTGATCCGCCGGGGAAACGGCCGCTGCTCCCTCGGCAGCTCACGCACCTCGGCGTCCTCGAATGGGACGCCGTACGGCGCGCCGGCCGGGAGGAAGAAGCAGTTGACGTAGGCGTCGGCGTGGTCGGGTGCCGCGAACCCGGCGAGCCCGTCGCCCCCGAGCACCACGCGCATCAGATGCGGCGTCAGCGTCTCGGTGCTGATCACTTCTCCGTACATGGCTTTCACTCCTCGGAGGTCGTCGGTGATGCCAGGCCCGGCGTAACCGAATCGGCAGTGCCCGGCACAGCAACCCGGCCCAATGCTCGAGGTTAGCCTCACCTTATATCACTGTTTCCGACGGTGACGCGACGGCCGCACCCTCAGGCGAACAGCCCCGAGCCCCAGTGGTCGCCGGAGCCGCCCACCCCCGGCGGCACCGCGAACACGGCGGAGCCGACGTGGGTGATGTACTCGTTGAGCAGGTCGTTGCGGGACAGCGCCGTCTGCAGCGGCACGAACTGTTTCTGCGGGTCACGGCAGTACGCGATGAAGAACAGCCCCGCGTCCAGATGCCCCAACCCGTCCGAACCGTCGGTGAAGTTGTAGCCGCGGCGCAGGATCTGAATGCCGCCGTTCTTCTCCGCCGACGCCAGCCGCACGTGCGCATCCTCGTCGATGAACAGCCCCTTGGGCCCCTTCGACTGCAGGTCCAGCGGGTCGAACTCGTCGTCCTGGCCCAGCGGCGCCCCCGAGCCCTTCTCGCGGCCGAACACCCGCTCCTGCTCGTGCAGCGTGGTGCGATCCCACGGCTCGATCTGCATGCGGATGCGCCGGGCCACCAAGTACGAGCCGCCCGCCATCCACGGCTGGTCGTCGGCGCCGTCGACCCACACGTAATCGTCTACGGCGGCGGAGTCCTCGGCCTTGATGTTGCGGGTGCCGTCCTTGAAGCCGAACAGGTTGCGCGGGGTCTCCTGCGTGGTGGACGTGGACGAGGTGCGCCCGAACCCCAGCTGCGACCAGCGCACGGCCACCACGCCGAACCCCACGCGCGCCAGGTTGCGCACCGCGTGCACCGCCACCTGCGGATCGTTGGCGCAGGCCTGGACGCAGATGTCCCCCTCGCTGCGCGCCGGGTCGAGGGCGTCGAGCATGAACCGCGGCATCTGCTCGAGCGCCGCCGGCTTGCGCGCCGCGATGCCGAACCGGTCCTCGCCCTCGGCGGGCGTGCCCGGCGCGCCGACGAACAGCCCCGGCCCGAAGCCGATCGTGATCGTCAGCTGCGACGGGTCCAGGCCCAGCGCCTCGCCGGTGTCGTCCGGCGGCGAGTACTCCCCGGAGCCCGTCGCCCCGTCCGGCGTGGCCTGCAGCCCCTGCGACATGCGCTCGGCCATCGACGTCCAGGTCTTGAGCAGCGACACCAGCTTCTCGCGCGAGTCGGTGATCACGTCGAAGGCGACGAAATGCATCCGGTCCTGCGCCGCCGTGACGATGCCCGCCTGGTGGGAGCCGTGGAACGGGACGGTGCCGGCCATCCCGCCGCCGTCCGCAGCGGTGGCCCTGCCGACGGCCGTGCCGACCGCCCCGCCGGCCGCCGCGCCCACCACGACGCCCGCGCCCGCCAGCCCGAACAGCGAACGCCGGGAGAATCCGCGGCGCGGCGCTTCAACCGTGTCCGCCTCCACCTCGGCGCCGGAACCTCCGCCGGCCTCCTGCTCACGCACCGGCGACCACGCCCTGCACCTGGCTCACCACCGCGGACAGCGCGTCGATCTTGTGCGACAGGTCCCGCCTCTGCTCCTCGGTGACCTGGTCGTACGACACGAAGCCGTCGCCCTGGCGGAACTGCGCCAGCGTGTCGTCGAGGTCGGCGAAGCGCTGGTCGATCTGCGTGCCCAGCTCCGGGTTCTGCTCGTCGATGACGGGCCGCACCGAGGCCACCGCCGCCTGCGAGCCGTCCACGTTGGCCTGGAAGTCGTACAGGTCGGTGTGGCTGAAGATGTCCTCCTCGCCGGTGATCTTGGTGGCTGCCACCTCGTCCAGCAGCCCCTGCGCGCCGCCCGCCACCTGCAGCGGATCCACCGTGAAGTCCGGGGCGGAGACGCCGTCCGCGAGCTCGTTCAGGTCCGCCATCAGCTGATCGGCCATCGCGGCGCTGTCCGGCTGCAGGCCGGTCACCCACAGGTCCTTCTCGAGGCGGTGGAATCCCGTCCAATCCTGCCCGTCCGCCAGGTCGGCCTCGCGCAGGTCGATGCGGGGGTCGAGGTTGTCCGGGAAGGATTCGGCGATGGGCTCGATGCGCTCGTAGTAGGTGCGCACCAGCGGGTACTGGGCCTTGGCCGATTCCACGTCGCCGGCCTTGATCGCGTCGACGAACTGCTGCCCGGTCTGCTGCAGCGCGTCGATCTGGCTGAGCACGTACCGCTTGTAGCCCTCCGCGGCGGCGACGAGCTTCGCGGACTTGTCGGTGGGCTGCTGCGCCTCGCCGGACACCGTGAACGTGCTGCGGATGCCGTCGCCGACCATCCCCGGCTTGCAGGCGGTCTCGTAGTCCCCGGGCTGCGGCAGGTTGACGATGAGGGTGCGGGTGAGCCCCGGCCCGATGTTCTCCACCTCGCCCATCACCCGGTCGCCGTCGTCGTAGACGTAGAACTCCGTGGTCTTCGAGCCGTTGTTGGTGATCTCGAAGGTTCTCTGACCGGTCTGCCCGGAATCGGCCGAAAGTTCGCACGCGGTGTCGGTGGCGTTCACTGTGATCGCGTCGGCGTCCGCGCCCGACTTCGCGGTGCACGCGGCCAGCGCCAGCGGGCTCAGCGCGACGAGCCCCGCCGCGACGGGGACGGCCAGGCGGCGCGGCGTGCGGCCGTGCGGGCGGGCGGGGGCATTGCGGGTCATGCGGGATCCTTCTTCTTGAACGGATTGGAGGGTCGGGCTGCCGGCCGCTGCCGGAGCGAGGGTGGCGGGGGCCGGCCGCGCCCGCCGGAGCCGGTCAGGCGGTCTGCGGCTCGTCCGCCGCCTGCGGGGCGGGGCCTGGCTCGGCCTGCGGCGCGGCGGGGGCCGGCTTGGGCTTGACCGGACGCAGGAACAGCGGCATCACGATGACGATGTAGGCGACCCACACGACGAGCTGCGCCACCGTGGGGTCCGGCCGGAAGTTGAAGATGCCTTGCAGGACGGTGCCGTACCAGCTGGACGCGTCGAACGAGTCCGACCAGTCGAACGCCATCGTCGAGCCGCCCGGCAGCACCCCGCCGATCTGCAGTGCGCGCACCCCGTAGCCGAGGATCCCGGCGGCCACCAGCACGAGGAATGCGCCGGTGTACTTGAAGAACCGCGCGAAGTTGATGCGCACCGCGCCGAAGTACAGCGCCACCGTCAACGCGGCCGCCACCGCGACGCCGGCCACCAGCCCCACGAGCGGCCACGCGCTGCCGCCGGCGTTCTCGGCATAACCCACCAGGAGCAGCGCGGTCTCAACGCCCTCGCGGCCCACCGCGAAGAACGCCAGGGCCGTCACCGCCACCGGGCCCACGTCCAGGGCGCGGCTCAGGCCGGCGCGCAGGTGGCCGGAGATCGACGCCGCGGCCGTGCGCATCCACAGCACCATCGCGGTGACGATGGCGACGGCCACCAGCGAGGCGATGCCGCTGATCAGTTCGGCCGCGGTGCCCGTGACCGTGGAGGTCCCGAAGTGGATGCCCGCGAACAGGCCCAGCACCATCAGGACGGCGACGGAGACGCCCAGCCACACCCACTTGAGCGCGTCGCGGCGATCGGACTTGACCAGGAACGCGACCAGGATCATCACGACGATGCCGGTCTCGAGGCCCTCGCGGATCCCGATCAGGCCGCTCCCGAAAAGCTGTGTCCAGACGCTAGGGGCGGCGGAATCTGCCGCCAGCACCGCGCCTGCAGCGAGAACATGCATGGGTTGACCTTCGTGTTTCATCGGTCGCCCCAGGCAGGAGCAGGCCGTACCAGGCAAGGCTTACCTTTGCCGTTTGCCTGAAAAACGTATCATCCCACCCGGCCCACGATGAAGTGAATTCCCTCACGAAAAGTTGCACGCGGCGCGAACATGCGTTCTCGACGAACGTCCGTATCCGTCCTCCGCGACCGCACCGGACGGCACTCGCCGGCGCCGCCTGTCGGTACTCTCGACGCGGTCGGGGCCGGGGCCGGACAGGCACCGGCGCCCTCCCCGCAGACCGACCGACGAAGGACGCCCGCGTGAACCAGGAACCCGCAGCATGACCGCCGCACTCGCCGCCCTCGACGGCGCCTCCATCGACGGCTCGCTGTACCTGGACGTCAACGACTTCGCCCGCGACACCGGCTGGCTGCACGGGTTCATGACCGCGTTCACCGACATCGGCCTGGCGATCTTCGCGCTGATCATGGTCATCGCCTGGTGGCGGGCCCGGCGCCGCGGCCCCGCGGCGATGGCGGCCGCGCTCGCCGTGCCGGTGGCCACCGTCGCCGCCTACATCGTCAGCGACCTGGTCAAATCCGTGTTCGACGAGACCCGCCCCTGCCACGTCTACCCGCGGGCGCTCGTCCTCGGCGGCTGCGACCCCGTCAACGACTACGCCTTCCCCAGCAACCACTCGGTCATCGTCGCCGCCGCCGCGGCGGGGCTGTTCCTCGTCGAGAAACGGTGGGGGGTCGTCGCCGCCGTCGTCGCCCTGGTGCTCGGGTTCTCCCGGGTGTACGTGGGCGCGCACTACCCGCACGACGTGGTCGCCGGGCTGGTCGGCGGGGCGATCGTCGGGCTCGTGGTGGCGTTCGTCGTCGCCCGGCTGCTGCGGCCCGTGGTGCGCGGGCTCACCCGGACCCCGCTGCGGCCGCTCGTGTCAGCGGGGTAACAGCGGCGGGGTTGGCAACAGCGGGGCACCTACCCGTTCCGGGCCTACCCGTTCTGCGCGCCCCGCAGGAAGTCGCCCGCCATCGTCACCGCCGGCCCCGACGAGTCGGCGCCCTCGATGAACGCGGTGAACGCCACGTCGCCCCGGATCCCCGCGAACCAGCCGTGCGCCGGGCCGCCGGCCACCTCCGCGGTGCCGGTCTTGCCGCCGAGCCCGTCGATGTCGGAGAGGCTGCGCGCGGTCCCGGACTGCACCGCCTCGCGCATCATCGCCCGCACCGCGTCCACCGTCGCGGGCTCGAGCGGGCCGGGCTCGCTGTTCGCCGTCGCGGGCTCACCCTCCACGAGCATCGGCAGCACCATGCGCCCGCCGTTGGCCAGCGACGCCACCATCTCCGTCATCCCGAACGGGCTGGCCGTCACGGTGCCCTGCCCGATGGCCGCCTCCACCCGGGCCGGGCCGGGCTCGGTCACCGGCACGGTGCCGGTCACCGTCGTCAGCGCCGGGGTGACGAAGTCGACGCCGAAGCCCAGCGACGCGGCCGTGTCGCGCATGGCGGTCGGCCCCAGGTCTGCCGACATGATCGCCTGCGTGGTGTTGCACGACTGCGCGAACGCCGTGTGCAGCGGCACGTCGCCCAGGTCGAAGTCGTCGTCGTTGGGGATCGAGCGGCCGTCCACCGTGACGCGCGCCGGGCAGGGGAGCACCGTGTCCGGCGCAGCGACGCCCGCCTGCAGCGCGGCCGAGGTGGTGACGGTCTTGAACGTGGACCCGGGCGGGAACAGCCCCGTCAGCGCGATGGACCCCTGCTTACGGGCGGCGTCGTTCTGCGCCACCGCCAGCACGCCCCCGGTCTGCGGGCTCATCGCCACGATCACGGCCGGCTCCGCGCGCGCGCCCACCGCCCGCTGCGCCGCCGCCTGCATCGTCACGTCCATCGTGGTGCGCACCGCGTCGAGCGGCGCCGGGGCTTGCCCGCCGATCTGCGCGTCGCCGTCGGGGTTCGACACGGTCAGCGACCAACCCGCCCCCTCGTCGAGCTTGCCGCGCCAGTACTCGCTCAGCTCGCCGAACACCGGTGAATCGAGGTTCTTGCCCGCCGTGATCAGCTTGCCCTGCTCGATCAGCTGCACGCCGTCGACGGCCTCCAGTGCCCCGCGGATCGGATCCAGGTCCTCGTCGCGCAGCGTGATCACGGTGTAAGGCGCGGCCGGGTCGGCGGCCACCGCGTCCTGGATCTGCCCCGCGGTGACCGACGGCTCGACGGTCGACACCGCGTCCGCGACCGGCCCGGCCGCCGCGAGGTTTCCGGCGTCGACGACGACCTGGGTCACCGGCGCCCAGTGCATCAGTTCCGTGCCGCTCCGGTCGACGATCGGGGCGGTGAATCGGCGCACGTCCGAGTACACGACGGCGCCGCCGGGCTGCAGGCGCGCGTCGATGATCTGCGGCGACCACTGCACCCGCGACCCGTCCGGGCCCAGCGCGATGGTGCCCTCGGTGTGCACCGTCTCGCCCGCGGGGACCTTCCAGTCGAAACCGGTGGGCAGCTCCGCGCCGTCGCCGTCCGGGGTGTCCATGTGCGCCTCGGTGCCGCCGATGCCGTCGAACACCGCCTGCAGGGTCTCCTGCGCGGCGGCCGGATCCGTCGTCAGCTCCGCGGCGGCCGCCACGTCGCCCTTGTTGAACGCCGCGGCGAACCTGTCCATCGGCCCGTCGTCGGAGCCGAACACGCTGCAGCCGGAGAGGACCAGTGCTGCGGTCACGGCGAGGGCCGACGCCGCTGCGGCGCGGCGCTGCCGGCCACGGGGTGTGTGCAAATACGACGTCATGCTTCGATGGCACCAGGGTTCGGCCGCCGTGTCGAAGTGGCGCGCGGGCGCGCGTCGATAGTGTGCGGCTATCGCCGCTGGAAGGCGGACATGCGCAGGTGGTCGACGGCGATGCGCGCTACCGCGCCCACAGACGCGTCGACCCGCGGCAGGTTCGCCTCGGCGCGCGCCGCGCGGGTCACCACGCACACGACGATCGGCGTCTCCCCGTCCGGTTCGACGACGGCGGTCTCGGCGCGGATGCGGCCGATCGTGCCGGTCTTTCCGAACACGCGGAACGTCTCCTGCGGAAAGCCCGACGCGATGCGGTGGGTCCACACCTGCCGGCCCAGCACCCCGCGCATGAAGCGGCACGATTCCGGCGACGCCGCAGTGTCCTTCCACACCGCGGCCATCGCCGTGCACAGCGCGCGGGGTGTGGCGCGGGTGACGTAGGCGGGATCCCCGGCGTGCACCGCGTCGGCCGCCGGATCGTGCGCCAGGTGGTGGGCGGCGTCCTCGTAGTCGGTGCCGCCCCATCGGCGCGCCCTCTCATGCAGGGCCCCCTCGCCGCCGGACGCGCCCGATCCGTCCTCGAGACCGGTCCCCAGCACGGCGAGCGCCTCGTCGAACGCCCCCGCCGGCAAAAGTCCCCGCAGCACCTCCGCCGCCGTGTTGTCGGAGACCGTCATCATGAGCAGCACGAGGTCGCGCACAGAGAGCTCGACGTTGTCGGCGAACGCCCCGAGGCCCGTCGGCCCGGGCGCGTGCCGCGCCGGATCCACCGTCACGCGGGCCAGCGGATCGAGTCGCCCCGCATCCGCCGAGCGGCAGACCGCCACCATCACATACAGCTTGTACATCGACGCAAGCACCACGGGCACATCGGATCCCGCGCCGATGCACTCATCCGGACGCCCCACCACGGCGGCATGCAGCCAGCCGTCCGCACCGGCGTCGGCCAGCACCGACCGCACGCCGTCACGCCAATCCGGCACGGCGCCAGCGCGATCCGGCACGGCGCCAGACCAATCAGTCATCGCAGTCCCCTACGGCCGTGCCCGCCGACACGGCATCGCGGGCGGCAGCGGCCAGCGCCTCGTCGAGTACCGCGCGCACGTCGCGCTGCGCATGGTCGGTCTGCCTTTCCGGGTGCACCACGGCGCGCAGGCGCAGGTCGAACTCGCGGGGCAGCGCGCGCCAGGCCAGTCCGCTCGCCCGGGCGAAGGCGGCGTCCACCACGGCGTAGCCCTCCCCGCCCGCGATGCGGCCGACGATGTCCCAGGCGCGGTCGACCTGCACCACCCGGGGCAGCGGCAACCGCGCCGCCACCAGATCCACCAGCAGATCGTGCGCCGCAGGGCACTCGTCGCGCGGAGTCGTCACCAGGTGGTGACCGGCCAGCCGCGCCCAGTCGAGACGCCGTCGGGCCGACGGGCCCCAACCGGCCGGCACCAACAGCACACGGGGCAGACGGTGCAGCCGACCCCGCGCCAGATCCGCGTACGGAGTGGGGTCTTCGACCACCCCGCATGCCATCTCGCCGGTGCCGACGGCGTCGACGATGCGCGGACAGGTCGCCCGGCGCGCCTCCACCCGTGCGCCCGACGCCGCAAGTGCGGCCACCGCCCCGGCCACCGCCGACGTCGGCACCGCCGCCGCCACACCGCATTCGAGAGTGCCACCGCGTGCGGCGATCCGACCGGCCTCCGCGGCCAGATGCTCGGCGTCGCGCAGCAGGGTCCGCGCCAGCGGCAGCACACGCCGCCCCTCTGCGGTGACCACCGCCGCCCGCGCCCCGCGGTCGATCAGTTGCAGGCCTACGCGATCCTCCAGCCGGCGGAGCCCCTGCGACACCGACGGCTGGGTCATCGCGAGCCGGTCGGCCGCCGCGCCGAAGTGCCCCTCCTCCGCCACCGCGACGAAAATCGCCCAGTGCCGCAGCAGGTCGATCCGGGTGGTCGTCACCGTTCCATCATCCGATCGCCCCGGCGCTGCCGTCCACGCACCCCGCCTGCTCACCCCACCTGTGCAACGCAGAGCGCAGCGGCCTCTGCGATTATCGGGGCATGGAACAGTCCTCGGTGTCGGTCGACGTGGTGGTCCTGCGCTTCGGCAACCCCCATCCGGGAAGCCTGCGCCTGGCCGTGGCCCCGCGGCGCCGCGAGCCCTACACGGGCCGCCTGGCGCTGCCCGGCGTGATGCTGCGCTCCGGCGAGCGGCTGCAGGACGGCGCCCGGCGCGCAGCGCAGGTCAAGCTGGGGATCCCCGCGGAGGCGATCGTCGACGTCGGGCAGCTCGCAGTGTTCGACGAGCCCAGCCGTGACCCCCGCGGCCCCACACTGTCGGTGGCGATGTGGGCCGTGGTGCGCGCCGACGACTACGTTCCCACCGACGACATCGACGTGCATTGGCTGGAGTTCGACGAGGCGACGGCGCTGGCGTTCGACCACGATCGCATCGTCTACCACGGCCGGCGCATCCTGGGCGGCATCCTGTGGCGGCACGACAGGTTCACCCGCGCCATCACCGGCCCCCGCTTCCCTGCCACTTTCGCCGTCGAGATCACCGCCGCCCTGCTCGGCGCGCGGCCGGACGCCGGGAACCTCAACCGCACGCTCAAGATGCTGCCCGGGCTCGAACGCACCGACGAGCGGATGCGGGTGCAGGCCACGGGGCGGCCGTCCGTCGTGTGGCGGTGGGAGGACGACGGACCGCGGCTGGGCGACGCGCAACTCGACGACGCCGGGCTGGGCGGCCCCCCGGCCGAGTGAGGCCTGGCGGCGGCGGTGCACGTCGCGGCCGCACACCCCGCCGACACGCTCTACCGCGACGACAGCCCGGCCAGCGACATTCCGCTGAGCCACGAATTCACCGCGGCGTCGACCATCGCGTGGGGCGGGTTCTCCCACAGCATCCCGCCGATGAGACGCAGCTGATGCGCCTTCGCCACCAGGCCGTCCGGCGACAGATCCGTCGTCATGAACACGGCCTGGCTGGGCGGGGGCGGTGCAGGCACGGCAGCGGCCGGAGTCGCCAGCGCCGGCACGGTGATCGCCACCGCCGCAACCACAGCGGCCCCCGCGCCGGTCACACGCGTCCGGACGGCCCGGTTCTCAATCGTCATGCCTCTCCTCATCCCGCACACCCCCATAACCCGGCGCACCGCCCAGTGCCCGCGACTCGTAGCCGGCGCGCGTATTCGACCCGCGCACGGCCCTGACCTGGTCCGGAACCATCCGCCGGAGCACCGCATCCCGCAACCGCTGGGGCAGCAGCAGTCCCGCGCGGGCGAGCGGACCCACGTATCCTGGCACGGTCACCTCGAAGCGGGGCCGGCGGATCGCAGATGCCACGGCCTCCGCGACATGCTCCGGCCGCAGCAGAGCAGCACCGCCCGCGTCGGTACCCGCGGCCAGCGTCGTATCCACCACCACCGGCATCACCGCGGTGATCGCGACGCCGCTGCCGCGCAGCTCCTCACGCACCGCCGTGAGATACCCCAGCACGCCGTGTTTGGTGGCCGCATACGTCGCCTCGCCGGGGGGCGCCAGCCGCGAAGCCGCCGACGCCACAGTGACGATCTGGCCGCCGCCGCGCTTCCGCATCGCCGGTGCGGCCAGCCGGACACCGCGGATCACCCCGTGCAGGTTCACGGCGAGCATCGCGTCGGTGGCCGTGTCCGGCTCCTCGTCGAAGGGCCCCACCCACATCACGCCGGCGTTGTTGACCAGCACGTCCAGCGGGCCCTGCGACTGCTCCGCGGCACTGAGAAACCCCCGGAACGACGCCGTGGAAGCAACGTCCAGCGCCAGCGCCACGGTGCCCCCGCCGAGCTCGTCTGCCGCCGCTTGCGCCGCCTCGAGGTCCTTGTCGCCGATGACGACCCGGGCGCCCGCGTCGACCAGCACGCGCGCGATCTCACGCCCGATGCCTTGCGCGCCGCCCGTGACGGCCACGACTTTGCCCGCGACGGGACCGCCCGCTGCGCGTACGACCATGCTCGTCCACCTTCCATGCCACGGCGCCGGGAATCCAGCGCGCCGCACCGGCCCGCCCGTTGTCGTGTGGTCATGTCAAATATCGTGTGCACGAGTGTGCCACGCGAACACACGATGAGGACCGTCGTCTTGTCCGACCCGAACGGCCGACGGTACGGCGGTCTCACCGCGTCGGCTCCGTCACGCAGATACGCCGAGCCGCGAGACTCACCGAACGCGGATTCCACGAGTCGTTCACCGACCTCTCTGCACTGCGCCCGGATCCGGTCCGTCCGATCGCCCCCGACCGCGGAGCGCCTCTGGGTACATTCCAGCTGTGCCGAAATCCCCCATGGCCCATGCTCTGGGCGACGCGATCGCCGCGCCCATCCGCCTGGCCACGGTGCTGCAGCGGTCGATCGCAGCGCTCGACCAGATGACGGGCGACGCCGTCCGTGACGCCGCGGCGCTCACGCTTGCCGCCACCGAACGCTCGGCCGCCGTCTCGGCACGCGCCGACGCCGCGGCCACCCCCGACGCCCGCGCAACCACGTACGCCGGCACGACCACGGTGGCCGTCACCCTGCCCGGGCCGGACATGGAACCGCCCGGGCCCGACGCGCCCGCGGTGCACGTGCAGACCGGGCTCGCAGGCGAAGCGGACGACGTCGTCTCCTATTCCGCGCCGGAACTCGTCCCGCACAAGCATCGCCGGGTGGACTACGACTTCTTCTCCGGCATCGCCCCCGAGATCCGCCACCCGGGCGGCGCCCTGCCCGGGGCCAACCTGTGGGATACGCCGCCCAGCGCCGAGCGCCCCGTGCCCGTCGTCCTCGTCCACGGCACGGCCGGCGGCGGGCAGACCAACTGGGGCCCCTACGTCCCGCTGCTCACCAACCACGGCTTCTCGGTGTTCACGCTGACCTACGGCGCGATCCCCGGCTCGGCCTGGCCGGTGTCCGCGATGGGCGGAATGCGGCGCATCGAGGACAGTGCGGCCGAGTTCGGCGCGTTCGTCGGGCACGTGCTGGACGCCACCGGCGCGGAGCAGGTGGACGTCGTCGGCCATTCCCAGGGCACTCTGGTTCCCGGCTACTGGGCCAAACGCCTGGGCGGGGCGGACCGTATCCGCCGGTACGTCTCGCTGGCGCCGCTGTGGCAGGGCACCCGGGCGTTCGGCGCGCTGCGCGGCACCCTCGCCGCCGTCGGCATGCGGTTCGGCGTCGCCGGTCTAGACGTGGCGGCCAGCCTGTCGATACCGCAGATGATCACCGGATCCGACTTCCTCGCCGAGCTGTGGTCCGGCGGCACCCCGTACGTGGAGGGGATCGAGTACACCAACATCTCCACCGAGCACGACGAGTTCGTGGTGCCCTATACGAGCGGGCAGATTCCCGGCGGCCCCGGCATGGACGTCACCAACATCGTCGTCCAGGACGGCTGCCCCGCCGACCACAGCGACCACCTGGGCATCTGCGGATCGCGGCGCGCCGCCACCATCGTGCTCAACGCCCTCGACGACATCGACCAGAACCCCGTGCCCGCCGGGTTCGTGCCGCCGTTCTTCGGGTAGCCGGAACGCCGCTACGGTGGTGGCCGTGACCGTGCCCGATCGCCCCGCCGCCCCTCGTCCCGCCGCCTCTCGTCCCGCCGCCTCTCGTCCCGCCGCCTCTCGTCCCGCCAGCTCTCGTCCCGCCAGCTCACCGGAACCGATGAGCGTCCACGAGGCCATCGCCCTGCGCCGCGACGTGCGCGCCGAATTCAGCGGCGACCCGATCGACGACGCGACGCTCATGCGCATCCTCGGCTCGGCGCACCGGGCGCCGTCCGTCGGCAACACGCAGCCGTGGGACTTCGTCGTGGTCCGCGACCCGGCCACGCTGGACAGGTTCGCCGGGCACGTCGCAGACAAGCGCCGCGCATTCGCCGAGTCGCTGCCACCGGAGCGCAAGGACACCTTCAACCCGATCAAGATCGAGGGCATCCGCGAAAGCCGCACCGGCGTCGTCGTCACGTACGACGGTTCCCGCGGCGGCCCGAACGTCCTGGGCCGGCACACCATCGAGGACACCGGGCTGTTCTCTGCCGTGCTGGCCATCCAGAACCTGTGGCTCGCGGCCGTGTCCGAGGGCATCGGCGTGGGCTGGGTGTCGTTCTACGACGAGGATTTCCTGGCCGACCTGGTGGCCATACCGGCCCCGGTGCGCCCCATCGCCTGGCTGTGCGTCGGCCCGGTGACCGGATTCCAGCAGGTGCCGGACCTGGAGCGGTTCGGCTGGCGGGGACGGCGTCCGCTGGAGGACGCGGTGCACCTCGAACGTTTCCGCAGCTGACTGCGCCGCACCCGTCCCGACGCTGCTACGCCCGAGGGGACCATCTCTGTTATATTGTTGCTTTCGGTAAGCAATTAGCTTTCGGTAAGCAACCAGGAGGTCATGTGATCGAGGCCGAACAGGCGGGGGTCATCCTCGGCGAGATGGTGGAGATCGGCCGCGCATTCCGCACGGCCGGACGCCGCAGCAGGGAACGTGGTCTGACAGGCACCAAGTTCAGCGTGCTCCAGCAACTGCGCGAATCGGACACCAGACTCACCGGCCTCGCCGAACGGCTGGAACTCTCGGCGCCGGTCACCTCGCGGGCCGTCCAGGCGCTGGAGTGCGAGAAACTGGCTGAACGCAACCCCGACCCCGACGACGCCCGCGCCGTGCGGATCTCGATCACCGAAGCCGGCCTGGCATACCTCACCGCACGGGAGAGGGCCGCCGTCACCGCGTTCACCGAGCACCTCGGCGAGTGGTCCCCGGACGAGGCCGCCCGGACCATCGAGACCCTCCGGACACTCCGCGGGAAGCTCACCCGCGCATTCGACGACCTCGACACGGCCGCCCTGCGCGCCGGCGACAGGGCAGGAGCACGCGGATGAGCACCGGATCGACCGCCCCAACCGCCGCCCCGCGGAAGTACTCGCACGGCGAGGTGCTCGGCGTCATGGCAGGCCTGCTCGCAGCCCTGTTCACGGCGATGCTCTCCACCACCGTCGTCTCCACCGCGCTTCCCACGATCATGGCCGACCTGCACGGCACCCAACGCCAATACACCTGGGTGATCACCGCCAGCCTGCTGATGATGACCATCAGCACACCGATCTGGGGCAAGCTCTCGGACCTGTTCAGCAAGAAGCTGCTCACCCAGCTCGCGATCCTGCTGTTCGTCGCGGGATCGCTTGCCGCCGGCTTCTCCCACTCCATCACGCTGATGATGGTGGCGCGCGCGGTGCAGGGCATGGCGATGGGCGGGCTCATCGCGCTGGTGCAATCGGTGATGGGGTCGATCGTCTCGCCCCGCGACCGCGGCCGCTACGCCGGATACATGGGTGCGGTGATGACCGTCGCCACCGTCTCCGGCCCGCTGCTGGGCGGCGTGATCACCGACGAGATCGGCTGGCGCTGGACGTTCTTCGTGTGCGTCCCGCTGGCCGTCATCGCGCTCGCACTCATCCAGTGGAAGCTGGACCTGCCCGCCAACCCGCGGACCGGGCGCGTCCGCATCGACTACCTCGGCGGCATCCTGCTTTCGGTCGCCGCGGCCCTGCCGATGCTGTGGGTGACGTTCGCGGGCAGCGACTACGCCTGGGTCTCGTGGCAGTCGGCCGCATTCCTGGCCGGATTCCTCATCACTGTCGCCCTCACCGTGCTGGTGGAGCTGCGCGCGCCCGAGCCGATGCTGCCCCTGCGGGTGCTCCGCAACTCCACAGCGGTGCTGATGATCGTCGCCAGCCTCGCGGTGGGCGTGGCCATGTTCGGCTCCGGGGTGTTCCTCACCCAGTACTTCCAGCTGGGCGCCGGCTATACGCCCACCAAGGCCGGAGTGATGACGATCCCGATGATCATCTCCCAGATGCTCTCGGCCACCATCGGCGGACAGATCGTCAGCCGCACGGGCAGGTGGAAACCCATCATGGTGGCCGGCAGCATCACGATGCTCGCCGGGCTGGTGGGCCTGGGCACGATCTCGCACACCACGTCCTACCCCCTCGTCGCCCTCTACATGGTGCTGCTCGGACTCGGCGTCGGCACGCTCGTACAGAACATCGTGCTCGCCGTGCAGAACACCGTCGACGTCACCGAAGTGGGCGCCGCGTCCGCCGCGATCGCGTTCTTCCGCTCGCTCGGCGGAGCGGTGGGCGTCACGGCCCTCGGGGCGGTGCTGACCAACCTGGTGGCGGGCAACATCCGCGACGGCCTGAGCCAGATGGGGATCCCCGCCGACCGGCTGGGTTCGGCCGGAGACACGCAGCTGGACGTCAGCGGGCTGCCCGCGGAGATACAGGGGGTGTTCCACGACTCGTACGCCGACGGGTTCGGCCCGCTGTTCATGATCGCCGCCGCCATCGCCGTGGTGACCGTCATCGCGGTGATCGTCGTCCGCGAGACCCCGCTGCGACTCACGATCGGAATGGATCGTCCGGAGGGTGGCGCGGACTCGGATACGGGACCTGGGTCGGGGGACTCGGACTCGGAGGATTCGACGCCATCCGGCGCTACGGACAGCGGGGCCCGCACCTCGTAACCCGCACCCACGCCGAGTTGCTGCTCGATGTGACTTGGATTATAGAACATGCTTGCTGTCGAACTTGTGTGCCGGTAGGGTGGTATGCGAGGGGATCGGGGGGTTTGTCATGGGGGATGGAGCGGCCGGGGGTGCGGCTGGTGCTGCTGCGCGGGGCACGGTGTTCGAGGCGACCCGGGTGGTGGCCGGCGAGGGTCGGGTGGGCCCGGATGCGGCGCGCGGCGCCGATCATGTGGCGGGCATGGCGGATCTGTTGATGGCGCCGATGTCGGAGGGATTGTGGCGGTGCACCGACGGGATGCTCGACGGGTTCGTCGCCGAGATCGGCGGCTGGCGCCGATGTCTCGAGGTCGCCGAGGTGCGGGTGCTCGCCGAGCAGGTGCGGCGCCGCGGCGAGGCCACAGGCATGGGCGTGCACGCGGCGGTCAACCGGGTCGGTGACGCGTTGGCGCTGGCCGGGTCGCTGTCGACCGATCAGGCGCGGGGCCGTGTCGGTTTCGCCGTGGGGCTCGACGCCCTGCCGGATACGTTGGCCGGGTATGCCGACGGGTCGGTCTCGCGGGAGCAGGCCGGCAAGATCGTCACGCTCGTCGATACGGTGCCCGATATGCCGGGCCGCGCGCAGACCGTGGCCATGTGTGAGCGGGCGCTGCTCGAGGCGGCGAGGATCAGTCCCGGGGTGGGCCGGGCGTTCGGCAGTGCGCTGTCGAATCTGCGGACCGCGCTGGACCCGGACGGCAGGGCCCCGGCCGATGATCCGGGGCGTAACGAGTTGACGTTGTCGCCGTTGCTTGATGGCCGGTATTCGCTGCGCGGCAATCTCGACGCGGCGAGCGCGGAAGCGCTGTATGCGGCGGTCCTGCCGATGTCGGCGCCGCGCCCCGAGGACGATGGCAGCCGGGATCGGCGGGGGGCGCCGCAGCGCCGCGCGGACGCGCTCGGGGAGTTGGTGCGCCGGTTCCTCGCGGGCCTGGACCCGGACATCGCCGCCCGGGTCAACGCGGACAGTGACAACGCGGGCGGTGACGGCGCGGCCGGCGGCGGCGGCGCGGGCAGTGACGGCGCGGGCGGCGGCGGCGCGGGCAGTGACGGCGCGGCCGGCGGCGACAGCGGCACGGGCGAACACGGTGGCGGGCAGTCGTCGGCCGGGCCGGTGCCGGGCGGGTATGCACGTCCGCAGGTGCACGTGCACATCCGTGCGGCCGACCTGGCCGGGGTGTCCGGCGGGCGCGGCAGGTTCCTGGGTCTGTTGCGGGCGGGCCGGGTCAGTGAGTTGTTCGCGGCGCTGGGCGCGGGCCGGGGCGAGTACACCGGTGCCCTGGGTGCCGGGGAGATCCGGCGTATCGCCTGTGACGGGGTGGTCACCCCGGTGGTCGTCGACGATGCGGGGGTGCCGCTGGTGCTCGGTCGGACGGTGCGTTTAGCGACCGCGGGCCAGCGGCGGGCGTTGGCGGTGCGTGATCAGGGGTGCGCGTTTCCGGCGTGTACGCGGCCGACGGCGTGGACCGAGGCGCATCACATCGTCGAGTGGTCCGCGGGTGGCCCCACTGATCTGGACAATCTGGTGTCGTTGTGTTCGGCGCATCATCGGGCGGTGCACAACGACGGCTGGGACATTGCCTTGTCGGAGCACCGTGTGCCGGTGTTCCGGCCGCCGGCCGGTGTCGATCCGTATCGGCGGTGGGTCGATACCCACGGCCTGGCCACCGGCGAACCCGCCACCGGCCCGGGAGACCTGCCCCCACCACGGTGAACACCGCGCACCGCCACCCTCGCGCCACGCACCACGGCACGGGGGTGGAAGTGCGCGACCGTCCACCCGCATCTCAGCTCACCACAACCTGCGGCAAGTGCCCTCCACGCCGCGCCGGCACGGGAATAGGTTCGCCCCCGCTTAGGTTGCACGGGGTGGATCGGCCGCGTTCCGTGTCCCCCGGGCTCAAACCATTGCCCTCGCGGAATACCGTCCGGCAGGAGCCGCGTTGCGCCTATCGCCGAGAGGCGACCGAGCGCGGTCGGTCCGCCTTATCCTCCGACACCAGCGCGCACGCCCGGTCGCACGAGCGCCGCCGCCTCGCGGCCCGCGATGCGCCCGAAGGCCAGCGCGTCGGCGATGTGGAAGCCGCCGTCCTTGCACCAGCTGTAGGTGGAGCTCACCTCTCCGGCCGCGAACAACCCCGGAATCGGCTCGCCGTGCACGTCCAGCACCCGGGACCGCCCGTCACGCCGGGGCCCGCCGCTGCTCCAACCGATCATCGGCACCACCTCGAGCGCGTAGTACGGCGGCGCGTCCACGGGGCCCATCGTCGCCGGATCGCGCCCGAACCAGTCGTCACGGCCCGCCGCGCACGCTGAGTTGTAGTGGCGCAGCGTCGCCTCCAGCGTCTCCGGGTCGACGCCGATAGCCTCGGCGAGCGCCTGCGGGGTGTCGGCGGCGACGATCCGGCCGTCCGCGAGTTCCGCGGAATTGTCGGCACTCCACCGGGTGTCGTACTCCAGCAGCTCCCACCCCACCGGCAGCACGCCGCGGTCCGGACTCAACGGCCCGGCGGAGAGCAGCCGGCTGTCGAACACCACGTGGAACCGGTGCGTGGGGAAGTGTTCGTAGCGGCCGTCGTGTTCGACGTGCCCGTGCCGCGCCTCCGCGGTCTCGTCGGCGAACCGCCGCCCGGCCGCCGAGACGAACAGGTGGTGGGGCGAGCCCCACAGCGCCAGGTACATCCCCGTGCGCCGGCCGGTGTCCACGCCGGTGATCGTCATCATGTTGTCCATATGCCACAGGTCGGCCCCCGCCTGTTGGGCCATCCGGTGGCCGTCGCCGGTCGAGTGCGGAGACCCCCACAGCACGTGGTCCGGCAGGCGCAAGTAGTCGCGCACCATCTGCGGGTTCGCGGCGAATCCGCCGGTCGCCAGCACCACGCTCCGCGCCTCCACCGTCGTCCCGTCCTCGAGCGCGACGCCCGCAATCCCACCGTCCGGGTCCCGGACGATCTCGCGGGCCGCCGCCCCTTCCCGCACCTCGATGCCCCGATCGGCGAGCACCCCGCGGAGGAACCCCAGCAGCGCGCCGTTGCCCATCCGGCCGTCGACCGTGTCCATGCCGGTGTAGCAGTCTGCGCCGTCGACCCCGAGGTACTCCGGGCTGGTGTGGTATTCGCCGCTCCGCGCCACCGGCGCACCGAGGGACCGCATCCACTGCGAGTTCACCGCGGTCTCGGCCGCCCACGAGCGGATGACCTCGTCGTCCAACCCGTACTGCCCGCACAGGGTCCGGAGGAACACCTCGGCACGCTCGGGGCTGTCGTGGGTGAACCAGCCGCCGCCGGACACGCGGGTGTTCCCGCCCGCGGTCGCGGCGTCGCCCTTCTCCAGCACCAACACGCTGGCACCCGACTCGTGCGCGCTCAACGCCGCCGCCGCGCCTGCCGCGCCCGCGCCGACGACCAGCACGTCGTATCCGCCTCCGCGCGCATCGGTTTCGCGCACGCCGTCGCCGTCCACCGTCATTCCCGCTCCCTTCGCGCCTTTCCATGAACGTAATCCGCGTCACAGCAGGTGCATCGGGGCCCTCTCAACCAGCGGGAGGTTCCGGCGGGCGGGGATCCATCGGCGATGCGGGTTCCGCGGCGGGACGGGCTCAGCCGGCCGCGGGAGAGCGTCGGGGAATCCCTACAGCTGCTCGTCCAGGGCGAACCGCACGATGCGCGCGCGATCCGCCGCGGCGCCCGCCTCGTCGCGTGTCGGCGTCCGCCCCTTCGGCAGGCTCAGGAACGGGTCCTGCGCGGCGCTCGTGACGCCGCGCTCCACCAGCTCGATGATCAGATCCGCGACCTCCACACGGTCATCGACGAGCAGTCCTTCTGCGCGAAGATCGCGGCCGCGCAGCCGAAGCGACGCCGGGCGCGGCAGCCGGAAATTGGTCATCCAACCGGTACGCGCTCCGAACGCCCACACCTCGTCGGGACTGAACGCGTAGTACGCGACGGGAAGCGCGAAACTCCGCCCGGACTTGGCCCCTGTATACGACACGACCATCAGCTTTCCGCTCGCCAGTCGATGCACGGGCGAGCGGAGAAGCGGGACGACCAGGCGGTTGGCCGCATTGAAGACGGCAGCCAGCGGACGCGGATAGGGCGTGCTCATGCGTCGACGGTACACAGATCGACGCCGCTGGAGCCCCGGAATCAGCACCCGGCCACGGGTAGCGTGAACCGATGGCACCACTTCACGAAACCTACCGCGGCACCGGAGCCGACCTGCCCTTCGGCGACCCGCTTCGCGCGCACGGCGTCGCGATGGAGGGCTACTTCTGGCGGTTCACCCGGCCGGACACGGGCGACGTGGTGATCGCGCTGTGCGGAATCAACAATGGCAGTGCCGACCAGGGCGGCGTGAGCCGGCGCGGAGTGAGCCGGCGCGGGGTGAGCCAGGACGGGACCGGCACGTGGGCCACCGTCGGACTGGCCGGACACCCGGGCGGATTCCTGCGCACCGACGCCGTGCCCGGAGCATCCGCGGCGCCGGACCGCCTGGGCGCATCCGCGGGCGGAGCCTTCGCCGGCACCGCCGACCACGTCCGGATGGATCTGGGCCCGCGCGCCCGGCTCGACGTCGCCGTCACCGGTCACGTCCCCTGGCCGCGGCGGCGCTTCGGCGGATCGAGCGTGTTCCATTGCGTCCCGGCGCTCAACCAGTACTGGCACCCGTGGCTCCTCGGCGGCCGGGCCCATGGAACTGCGGTATTGGGCGACGAGACGATCGATCTCACCGGAGCGCAGGTGTACGGCGAGAAGAATTGGGGCCGTGAGGGTTTCCCGGGATCATGGTGGTGGGGCCAGGCGCACGGATTCGACGAACCGGACGCGTGCGTCGCCTTCGCCGGGGGAGAGGTGACCGCGGGGCCGCTGCGCACCGAGGTGACGGCCTTGGTGGTCGCGCTTCCCGGCGGGCGGGTGATCCGGCTCGGCAACCCCGTGACCTCCCCTGTCCACGCCACCGTGACGGATGAATCCTGGTCGCTGCGCGGCCGGAACGCCAACTGGGAGGTGCGCGTGGAGGCCGAGTCGCCGCTGGGGGACGCGCATGTCCTGCCCGTGCCGATCCCCTCCGAGGGCCGCAACGTGCCCGGCGCCATCGAGCACCTCGCGGGACGGCTCTCCGTGATGGTGCGGCGGCGCGGACGCACATACTGGAGCGGCGAAACACGCCTTGCCGCACTGGAACACGGGGGTATCGACCGGGCGCGCGCCGAGGTGCGCCGGCGCGGTGGCCCGGCCGATGCGACCGGCGCCCCGCCGATCCGCTGAGGCAGTGCGCCCACGATCGGCGGGCGCGGCCACGCCTTACCGTGGTCACGCCCTACCGTGGTCACGCCCTACCGTGGTCACGCCCTACCGTGGTAATGCCTCACCGCGGCCGGGTCAACACCGCCTCGGCCAGCGCGGGTTCCGCGCGCAGTGCCTTGCGCACGGCCGCCTCCCAGAACCCGTGGTAGCCGTTGCCGTCGCTGCGCGCCTGCCGGTCCATCCACCAGTCCGGCAACGACGACTTCTCGGGGCCGCCCGCCACCCGCACCATCCATGCGTTCTTGGCGCGCTGCTCCAGGGCCACCGCGCGCAGATATGCCGCGCGGGCGGTGTCCCCGATGACGAAGACCCCATGGCCGCCGAGGATCGCGCGGTCCGCGTACCCGATCGCCCGCACCGCGGAGTCCGCCGACTCGCGGCTGTCGACGGCACCCTCGTACTCGTCCACCAGCACCACCTCGCCGCCGCCGAGGCTCGAGCTCTGGTCGTAGGCGGGCGGCACCGCCTTGATGTCGCTCCACACCGTCCCGTACTCGGAGTGGTTGTGCACGGCGTACTGCACCTCGGGCCGCGCGGCGTGCAGCGCCAGGTGCAGGGGGATCCCCAGCGGCACCGGCCATTCGCCCTCGAGCACGTTGCCGTCGAGGTCGATGCGCAGCACATCCGCCGGCATCATCTCCTCCCAGGTGAGCAGCCACGGATTGCACAGCAGCGTCCCGTCGCCCATGTTGACCGTGATGTGCCCGGCCAGGTGGTCGCAATACCCCTCGGCCCACAGCGTGCGCCCCAGCAGCACGATCTCCTCGCGCACGTCGAGCTCCGGGATCAGGTGATCGGGGGTGGGGGTGAAGCCGTTCGGCGCCGGTGCCATGTCAACGCTCCTGTTCGTCGCGGGGCAGCACCGTCGCGGGCAGCGGGTGCCGGTAGAGCTTCGCGGCGTTCTCGCTGCACATCATGCGCAGCTCACGGGCGGGGATGCCGGCCCAGTACCGGTCGAGCACGTCCTGCGTGCGCGGCCAGGTGCCGTCGCCGTGCGGATAGTCGGTCTCCAGCATGATGTTCTCGACGCCGATCACGTCACGCAGGGCGATGGTGGACGGGTCGTCGAGGGTGCAGAACCAGAAATTGCGGCGCAGGATATCGGCGGGTCGCTCGTCCCAGCCCAGTCCGTAGCCGGAGCGGTCGATGATGTTGTCGAGCCGGTCGATGAGCATGGGCACCCAGCCGATGCCGCCCTCGCTCATCGCGATCTTCAGCGTCGGGTTGTCCTTGGGGTAGCCCGACCACAGCCACTCGGAGCACGCTCCCAGCGACAGTTGCCCGAACATCGTCGCGCCCAGCTGCAGCCCCGGCGCGCCCTTCGGGTAGGAGTACATGCCCGAGCTGCCCACGTGCAGGGAGACGACGGTGTCCGTCTCGACGCAGGCCCGGATGATCGGGTCCCAGTGGTCGCGGTCCCACAGCGACGGCAGGCCGATGGCGTGCGGGCGCTCCGGGAAGGTGACGGACGTGAACCCGCGCTCGGCGTTGCGGTGGATCTCCTTGACCGCCTCCACCGGGTCCGTCAGATAGGTGATGCCGCCGGGGATCACCCGCTCCGGGTACTCCAGGTACCACTCGTTGTAGAGCCAGTCGTTCCAGGCGCGGGTGGCGGCGATGCCCACCTCGCGGTCCTTCGCGAACGCGAACACCCTGCCGCAGAAGCCGGTGATCTGCGAGGGGAAGTTGAGCATGGCCCAGATTCCGCCCAGGTCCATATCTTTGACGCGGGCGTGGATGTCGTAGCAGCCGGGGCGCATCTGGTCGAAGCGGAACGGCTCGTACTTGACCGTCTCCTTGCGTCGGCCGGCGACGGCGTTCATCCCCACCTGCGAGTAGATGTCGCCGTCGAACTCCCACACCTGTGCGCCGGTGCCGTTCTCCACCATCTTCGGTCCGCGGTCCCGCAGGCCGGCGGGCATCCATGTGGAGAACAGGTGCGGCGGTTCCACGACGTGGTCGTCGACCGAGATGATCGTGTAGCGGCTGTCCTGCTGTTCCGGCTCCGGCGCGAACAGCGCCGGGTCGAGGTCTTCAGGTGCGGTCGTCATCGGCTTTCCCTTCCCGCGGGCGGCGCGAGCCGCCCGCGGCATCTGTCCGGAGCGCTCTGGCTCGCGTCGGCGGGCCCGGATCGGCGGGCCCGAAAGCGTAGGCGGGCTAATATCACTATGTGATATGATCTATCACATAGTTTTAGCTTAGGAGTGGTCCACATCGCAGTCAAGACCCTGACGACCCTCTCCAGGGGCCTGCGCACGCTCGAGGCGCTCGCCGCCGCGCAGCCCGTCGGGCTCACCGAGCTGGCGGGCATCCTCGGCGAGGACAAGAGCGCCCTGCAACGCACGCTCGCGACGCTGCACGCCGACGGCTGGATCGCCCCCAGCCCCGGCGCGCGCGCCCACTGGGAGCTGACCACGCGGGCTCTGTCGATGGCCGGGGGCGCGGCCGCGTCGTCGCCGCTGGTGACCCGTGGCCGCCCGTTGCTGGGCGCACTGCGCGACGCGACCACCGAGACCGCCCACCTGGCGCTCGTGGCCGCACCGTCGCTGGTCGTCGTCGACGTCGCCGAGGCCCGGCAGGTGGTGCGCACCGCCCTGCACATCGGCAGGCGGCTGCCGGCGGACACCAGCGCCGGCGGACGAGCGGTATGCGCCGAGCTGGACGCGCCCGCGCGCGGCGAGTTCACGTACGGCTCCCGCGACCTGCTCGACCCGGGCGATTACTCGGAGATCCATCAGCGCGGGTGGGCGGTGTGCGAGGGCGATGTGAAGCCCGGATGGACCAGCGTCGCCGGGGCCGTGCGTGCCGCGGACGGACGCCCGGTGGGGGCGGTCGTGGTCAGCGGCCCGTCGACCCGCCTGGCCCCGGAGCGCTACCCGGACATCGGGCCGATGGTGCGGGACGTCGTCGCCGAGCTCAGCGGCGCATGACCCGGGCGGCGCGGGGTCACCGCTTGTCGTTGATCCACCTGCGCAGGACGACTGCCTGGTTGTGCTCCTCGTCCTTGGCCGAGTAGAGCAGCACGATGTCCCGGTCCTTCGCGGCGGCGACGAGGACGTGCGCCGCCCCGTCGGCGTCGCCGTCCAGCTCCGCCCGGTACCGCTCGGAGAACTCGGCGAACCTGCCCGGATCATGGCCGAACCATTTCCGCAGGTCCGTGGTGGGGGCGACGTCCTTCACCCACTCGTCGAACGGCAGCGACACCTTCGACACCCCCCGCGGCCACACGCGGTCCACGAGGAAGACGCTGGGACGATCAGGGCCGGACGCTGCGGCCGCGACCTCGTCGTGCTGCGGGTGGCCCTCGGTGGCCTCGTAGACGCGGACCAGGCTGATCTGCCCCATCGGACTCCTCCGTTCCACCCTGCGGCCGGGCGAGCATGCGCCGTGTCCTCCGCACACACCACCGTAGTCCCCGGCGCGCCCAGCCCGTCCCGTTCCGCGGGGCGCGACGCACTCGCCGGAGTCCGGGCGGTGCAGCCGGGTACCGTGAACCGCCATGCGGTGCGACGTGTCCGTCCTCGACGATCCGGTGCGGAATTCTCTGCTCGGGGCGCACGCGCACCTGGCCCGCCGGGTGGGCGGCGCGGTCACCTACCGCGAGGGCGTGTGCACCTTCGCGGCCGTGCCCCCGCTGCCGGCCCCCGCCGACTGGCGCGACCTCGAACAACTCGTGGGCGCGGGCGGGCTCGCCGACCTGTTCAGCGCCGAACTCACCGCCCCCGCCGCCTGGACACCGGAGTTCGCCGCGGACGGCGTCCAGATGGTGCTGGATCCGCCGCAGGCCCGCCCGGTTCGCGCGGCGGTGGGATCGGTCGTGGAACTCGGAGCGGACGACGTGCCGGACATGCTCGCGCTCACGGCCGCGACAACCCCCGGGCCGTTCTTCGACGGCACCATCTCCATGGGCACGTACCTCGGGGTGCGCGATGACGGTCGACTGGTCGCGATGGCGGGCGAACGGCTCCGGCCGCCCGGATGGACCGAGATCAGCGCCGTGTGCACGGCGCCCCAGGTCCGCGGCCGCGGCCTCGCCTCGCTCCTGGTCGACGCCCTTGCACAGCGGATCCTCGCACGCGACGAGCGCCCGTTCCTACACGCGGTGGGCAGCAACACCGGGGCGATCGCACTGTACGAGCGGCTCGGGTTCCGCCACCGGAAGGACGTCCGCTTCCACGGCTACCGGGTTCCGGCGGGCCGATGACGACTCTTCGACTCCGAGCGGGCCGCCGGCCGCAGGACGCTAGTCCGGCCGCATCACGCTGAGGCAGAACGGATGCCCTGCCGGATCCAGCAGTACCCGCCACCGTCGGGGCGAGGGCTGCACGTCGGCCTCGCGGGCACCGAGCGCAACGGCCGCCTCGACATCGGCGTCGAGATCCTGTGACGCCAGGTCCAGGTGCATCTGCTGATGCTGAGACCCGCCGGGCCACGATGGCGGCGTGTAGTCGTCCACCCGCATCAGGGTGAGCATCGGCCCGGCGCCGGACAGGCTGATCACGCCGCGGTCCTCGGTGGCGAACGCCTCCTCCAGACCCAGCAGGCGCGAGTAGAACCGGGCGAGCACGTCCGGGTCGGGGCAATCGATGGATATCGAGGCCAGTGCGGCGATGCGATCGGTCATGGCCCCAGATTAGCCGCGACCACCGACAGGAATTCACCACGCGGACTGCCGGTCCGGTCCGCAGAGAGCCCGCCGCGTCGGCTCCGGTGGAGAACACCGTGAAAAACATCGGACGACGTTTCATCGACTGTCATGCATAGGAAGTACAACTCTTCCGCACTTTTACATACCTGCGGTAGCTTCAAATTCGGTTTCCACCGATTGAAGTACGTGAGTGTCGTCGTGATCGCGATATCCGGCGCCGCAGCCCCCATCCGCCGGCAGCAGGGCCCCATTGCAGTGGCCCCGCAGCCATCGCTCGCAGGAATGCACATGACCGAGATCTTGAACTCCGTTCGATCGACCCCCGCCCGCCCGCTCATCGCGGCCGATCCTGCGCCGCTGTCCGGCGCGGACGAGCTGATCACAACCCTCGTGGAGCCGTCGGCACGGCGTCTGACGGGGCGGCGGGTCGCCGTAGTGGGCATGGGCTACGTGGGGCTTCCATCCGCGTTGTCACTGGCCGGGGCCGAGGCGCACGTCGTCTGCGTCGATATCGACACCACCCGGCTGGACGCGATCCGCCAGCGGAACGTTGACCTGCTCGACCGCGACCTGGTACGGCTCGATTCGGCGCTCACCGCGCAGCTGCTCGAGCTGACGGCCGATGCGCGGGCGCTGCAGTCCGCGGAGGCCGTCATCGTCTGCGTGCCCACGCCCATCGACGACCACCTCACACCGGACCTGCGCGCACTGTCCGCCGCCTGCGCCGCCGTCGTCGACAACGCCCGTGCCGGGCAGACGCTCATTCTGACCTCGACGACCTACGTCGGTTGCACCCGCGACCTGCTGATCACCCCGCTCACGGCCCGCGGTTTCTCCGTGGGCGCCGACGTGTCCGTGGCATTCAGCCCGGAGCGCATCGACCCCGGCGTGGTCGACCACGCGCCCGACCTCACGCCGCGCGTGCTCGGCGGCACCACGGAGACGTGCACCGCCCGCGCGGCGGACATCCTCTCGGCCACTGCGGCGGAACTGCACACGGTGTCGTCGCCCGAGGCCGCCGAAATGACGAAACTCGTGGAGAACAGCTTCCGGGCGGTCAACATCGCGCTGGCGAACGAATTCTCCGACGTCGCGCACGCGATGGACCTCAACGTCATGGAGGTCATCGCCGCGGCGTCCACCAAACCGTACGGATTCATGCCGTTCTATCCCGGCCCCGGGGTGGGCGGCCACTGCATCCCCTGCGACCCCCATTACCTGCTGTGGCAGCTGCGAACCCTGCGTTCACGGGCGCCCCTGGTCAACGAGGCAATGACGGCGATCGCGGCCCGGCCCGGCGTCGTCGTCGACCGCGCGCGGCGCATTCTCGGCGATGCTGGCCTGCCGCTCAGCGGGTCACGCGTCCTCGTCGTCGGAGTCGCATACAAGTCGGGTGTCGCGGACCTGCGGGAATCGACCGCGGTAGAGATCATCGACCAGTTGCGGGGCGCCGGCGCGGCGGTGTCGTTCACCGACCCGATGGTGGACACCCTGCGCACACGGCACGGCGGCACGCTCTGCGCCGTCGGCGATGCGGAGAGTCGCGCGTGGGATCTCATCCTCGTGCACACCATCGCGCCCGAGGATGACGTGGCCTGGTTGGCCGAGCGCCCGGCCGTCCTCGACACCACCTACAAGCTGGTCGATTTCCCCGGCCGCCACGTCCTCTGACGCCCGCCGATGAGAACCGATTCAACTGAGCCGGAAAGCTCCCGACCCGAAACTGTCGCCCGGCGAGCCGGGCACACGCGCCGGCCCGGCATCCGCGTCGCCCTCGCCACGCACACGGCGGGCGGCCCCGGGGCTCCCGTAGACGGGCCGTCGCACCCGCCGGCGAACGGCCCCGGCAACGGCCGCGCACGGCGGTGGCTCGGCCGGCGCACGCCGCCGGTGCAGCGCGGGATCCGGCGGATCGCGGTCACCGTGGCCCTGCTTCCGCTGGTGGCGCTGCTGGCGTGGCGGCTGCCGCGGATCTTCACCGCGGACCCCCTGCTGATCCTCTACGGCGTCACGGTCCTGGCCGGCACCATTGCGCTGCTGTTCATCGCCTACACGCGATACGACGACCCCAGCGAGCGCAAAGGCGCTCATCGGCCGCGGGACCGCGACACGTTCCCCCCGCTCGCAACCCGGCCGTCGGTGACCCTGCTGATGGCCGTCAAGGACGAGGCCGAGGACATCGAGAAGTGCGTGCGATCCATGGTCACCAGCGACTACCCGGAACTGCAGGTGATCGTCATCGACGACGGATCCTCCGACGGCACGGTCGAGATCCTGCGAAACCTCGAAGGCCCCTTGGAATTCCTGCTGTTGGCGCTGCCGCAGAACGTGGGCAAAAAGCACGCGCTCACGCGCGGCGCCCACTTGGCCACCGGCGACATCCTCGCTTTCACCGACTCGGACTGCGTGCTCGAAAGGTCGGCGCTGTCGCGCTGTGTGCGGGCGCTCGTATTGCACCCCGAATTGGGCGCCGTGAGCGGCCACGCGCGCGCGCTCAACCGAGAGTCCTCAATGCTCGCCCGCATCCAGGACGTCTGGTATGAAGGGCAGTTCCGGGTGATGAAGGCCGCCGAGGCCACGTTCGGCTCCGTCACCTGTGTGTCCGGCCCGATGGCGGTGTTCCGCCGGGACGCCGTGTTCAACTATCTGCCAGCCTGGGCCGAAGACCGCTTCCTGGGCGGCGAATTCCGCTTTGCAACCGACCGCCAACTCACCGGGTACGTGCTCGGCCAGCGCTGGGCCGGCCGCGCGCTCAAGCAGGCGCACAGCGGTTCACCCTTCCTGGCCGTCGACTATCCGGAACGCGAGTGGCGGGTCGGCTACGTGCGCTCGGCCCGGGTGTGGACGAACGTACCCGAATCCATCCGGGCGTTCTACAAGCAGCAGATCCGCTGGAAGAAGAGCTTCATCCGCAACTGCTTCTTCACCGGCAGGTTCATGTGGCGCCGCGGCCCCGGACCCGCGGCCCTCTACTACGGCCACGTCCTGTGGGTACTGGCGGCGCCGGTGATGGCCGTCCGCCACCTGATCTGGGCGCCGCTGAGCGGGCTATGGCTGCTCAGCGGGCTCTACCTGTGCGGCGTCACCCTGAAGGGGTGCGCGTACGGGCTCGCGTACAAGTTCGACAACCGCGGCGACCCCGCCTGGTGCCTGCGCCCGTTGATGAGCCTGATCTCGTCGCTCACGCTGTCGTGGATGCTCGTCTACTCGGCACTGACCATCCGTCGCGGAATCTGGAGCAGAACCTCATGAGCGGCCGCCGTCCGCCACGCCTCGTCGCGCAGGTCCTCAGCGCGGTGACGATCATCATCGTCGTCGGTGCGCTGTACGTCCTCGTGTTCACGGGAGGCGCCATCCTATGACGCACTTCCATCCGCTGCGGCGCCACCGCACACGTGAAGGTGCCCGGGCGCTGAAACGCAACCGGCCGGCTGGCGGCGCCATGCACAAGGGCCGCGGTGCGGGCGTCGCCCTGTGGGTCGTCTGTCTGATGCTCCTCGTCGCCCCGTTCCCGATCGCCTTCCACTTCTACCACCGCGACGTGCTGCCGCCGCGCCTCGGCACACCGGCCGCGGACACCGTCGGTATCGACCTCGCCGGCAACGGCTTCCCCGCGGGCAGCGGCGCGGCGCCCATCGTGCTCGCCTACCACGACATCGGGACGGACTCGTCGTCGAAGTACACGATCGCCCCGGAGGAGTTCGAGGCGCAGATGTCCGCACTGGACGCCGCCGGCTACCGCTCGATCACCGCCGACCAGTTCCTGAGCTACATCGACGGCGCGAACGTGCCCCCGCACAGCGTGCTCATCACCTTCGACGACGGCACCAGCGGCCTGTGGACCTACGCCGACAAGATCCTCGAACGCCACCGGTTCACCGCGGTGTCGTTCCTCATCACCAGGCTGGTCGGAACGAACCAGCCCTACTACCTCACCTGGCGACAGATCGCGGCCATGCAGGATTCGGGGCGCTGGGACTTCGGATCCCACACCCAGGACCTGCATCACCGGGTCCGTTCCACCCCGGCGGGGGTGCCGGGTGCCGCACTGACGCAACGCAAGTGGCTTCCCGAGGCGGGAAGGACCGAGACCCATGCGGAGTTCATCGCACGCATCCGCGCCGACCTCGCCGGTTCGATCGACGACCTCACCGCGCACGGGCTGCCGCGCCCGGCGTTGTTCGCCTACCCGTTTTCCGAGAACGAAACCGGCGACGGCGACGGAACCTCCCAAGACGCGTCGACGGTGGTCCACTCGCTTTTCCCGGTGACTTTCGTCAACAACGCGCCGATGCTCACCACCAGCCGACGGCAGTCGCGCAACGGCGTCGTCAACCGCATCGAACTGACCGACACCGACACCCCGCAGTCCCTCCTCGACCGGCTGGCGAGGACGACCACCATTCCGATCACCGACGATATCGACCTGGCGAACGCCGCACGCTGGACCGACGAGGCGGGAAACATCGCGGACATCACCGTGGACGGACGCACGGTCCGCCTCGCCGCACCGTCCGCGACCTACGCGCGCGCGGCCTTCGCACCACGCAAGACGGCGGACTGGGTCGAATACACGATCTCGGCCACGATCGCCGGGCTCGATCCCGACGCCAACCCCACCGACACCATCGCCGTACGGACCGGCTCGCCCGAGCAGATCCTCGTCCGCGTCTCCCGGAACTTCGTCACGATCAGCCGTGGCGCGTTCTCGGCCACCGAACCGCTCTTCGAATCCCGTCTCGCCGCATCGGATCGCCACCGCGTGGACGTGCACGTCGGTGACCGGTCGACGGACATCACGATCGATGGCACGCCACTGTTCTCGCAGCTGGTCTCGGGCCCGACGGAGGCCGCCACGGGCGGATTCACCTTCGCCGGCGACCGTCGATCCACGGCGGACCCGTTCGCCCCGTTCACGGGAGTCGCCGTACTGCCCGACGCGGTGTCATGAGCATGCGGGCCGGACTCGCGGCATGCGGCGCGGCACTCGTCCTGGTCGCCTGCGCGTCCACGGCGGTGCACGCGCTGCGCGGGCCCGAGCCGGACGCGTTCCATCCGGAGTTCGCCCAGCAGTCGGCCCTGGTCACCAACGAGTTCGCCCACCGGCACCCTGCCGGGGACGGGGCCGTGCTGTCCCCGGACTGGATCGTGACCAGCGGCTCCCTGTTCGCCCGCGATAGCGCGGGCTGGACCGGGGTGCCGGACGGCGCCGACCCGGACGCACAGTCCGGCAACGGCACCGGCTCGGCCGTCTTCCGCGCTGTGAGCCGGCGTGCGGACCTCGGCGACACCAGGGTGGACTTCGACCTGCGGGTGCTCGGATTCGTCACGACTCCGCGCACCCCCGCGCAGGATTGGGATGGCGTCCACGTCTTCCTGCGCTACCAGAGCGACGCTGAGTTGTACGCCGTCAGCGTCATCCGCCGCGACGGCACGCTGGCGATCAAGAAGAAGACGCCGGGCGGGCCGATAAACGGGGGCGCCTACACGACCCTGGCAGAAGGCCAGTCACCCTCACTCGCCGGTACCGCCGTGCACGTCACCGCCACGGTGCGCACCATGTCCGACGGCTCCGTCGTGCTCAGCGCAGCGCTCGACGGCGCGACGGTGCTCCGGGCGACGGACACGGGCCAAGGCGGCCCGCCGATCCACAAGGCGGGGCGCGTCGGGTTGCGCGGAGACAACTGCGAGTTCGCCTTCCGCGGCTTCCGCGCGCAGCACTAGCCGCCCTCGTCCGGCCCACTGCCGGGTCCGCCGTCCACGTCGCCTGCCGGGCCGCTTCGGCACGGCATCAGCCGCGGCACCAGCCGGACGAGAATGACCATCACGACCAGTTCGACCAGCGTCTGGGTCACCACCGCGAGCGGGGCGAGATCAAACGCCGGAGGCAAGGCGAGCACCAGCGGCAGTACCACCAGCGAGTTACGGGTGACTCCACTGAACACCACCGCCCGCCCGGCGGGGACGTCGAGACGCGCCACCCGCGACGCGAAAACCCCCACCGCCACCATCACGCCGGCGAACAGCACGTAAACGGGAACGACGAGCAGCAGCGCGCCGAGCCGGGCGCGCACCCCGTCGATCTGCGAAGCGACGACCACGGCAAGCGTGAACATCATCAGCGGCACCATCGCCCCCGTCGCGGCGCGCTGTAGCGCCGCGCCCGGGCGCGTCCGGCCGGCCGCCTGCGTGAGCCCGGCGGCCGCCAACGGCACGACGATGAGCAGGAGGAACGCCTCCACGAACGGCGCCACGTCCACCGAATCCACGAACCCCGACCCCAGGAACAGGCGCAAGTAGACGGGCAGCAGCACCATCTGCGCGAGCATCAGCAGCGGGGCGGTGGCCAGCAGCCGGCCAGTGGAGCCGCCGGCGATCCCGGTGAAGACGATGACGTAGTCCACGCACGGCGTCAGCAGCACGAACAGGACCCCGGCCAGCAGCGCGTCATCGTGCGCGACGATCCGCGACACCGCCAGGACCACCGCCGGGACGGCAAGGAAGTTCGTCGCGAGCACCGTCGTCAGGAACCGCCAGTCACGGAGCGCCGGAACGATCTTCGCAAACGGAACACCGAGGAAGGTGACGTAGAGCAGCAGGCCCAGGACCGGCTGGATCGCGGATTCGGCGGGGCCCGAAACGGCCGGTGCCGCCAGTCCGACTGCCGCCCCGACCGCCAGCGCCGCGAGGTAGAGGGGCACCTGGCGCCGCTCCGCCCACTCCGCACCCCGCCGCATGGCGACGATTGTGCCCGGTGCCTCAACCCAGGGTGATGCGCAGGACCCGTCCCGCACGCTGCGTCGCAGTGACGTCCGGACGCCAATCCGGTGAGGAACACACGAACAGCTCGCCGGCCCCTGCGGCGCCGTCGTCCGGTCTGCGCAGTGCCACCGCGTACGGGTGGGGGACGGCGAGACGCCGGTCCACGGTGCCGCCGGCGTCGACTCGCAAGATCTCCTGCGTGAACGGGGACGCCACCCACACGTTGTCCGCGCCGTCGATCGCGATCCCGTCCGGCATCACGTCGCCGTCGAACTCGCACAGTGTGCGCCGACCGGTCAACACGCCGTCGGCACCGATCGAGAAAGCCGTCAGCCGGCCCGGCACGGCACGCGTCTCCGCGACGATCAGCGTGGCCCCGTCGCCGGTGGTGACCATCCCGTTGGCGAACATCATGCCGCCGGCCGCGGCCGCCGCCGTTCCGTCGGGGTCCACGCGGATCAGGTCCGCCGGGCGGGGCGGCTCGGGCGGGGCCGAGTCGTCACCGTAGTCGCCCACGAACGCGCGGCCGGCCGCGTCGACGCACATGTCGTTGAGCTGCCACGCGGCGAGCTCCGAGAGGTCCGCGTGCACCGCGAGGCGTCCGTCGGGTTCGCGCCGGTAGACGACGCGGTCGGTGCCCGACAAGATCAGCAGACTCCCGTCGGGCAGGAAGCCCAGTCCGCACGGCGCGGTGTCGAGTTCCGCCATCGCCTCCGGCGCCGCGCCGGAGGCCGGATCCACGCGCAGCACGCGCCCGGCGTACACGTCGGAGAACCACAGTGCACCGTCGTGCCAGCGCGGAGCCTCCGGAAAGCGCAGGCCCTCCGCGATCACCTCGAAATCCGGTTGTTCCACGGGCTGCACCACGTCATCGTCACTCATGGTCACATTCTGCGGCCGCGCGTGCGGCCGTGTCACCGGTACTTCCCACCGTGCTCGCACTCATGCCAGAAGTCGCTCCCGGAAGGCCAACACCGTCGGCCGGTCGGGCGCCGGCACGATGGCCTTGCGCTCGTGAGCATCCGCTCCGGGGTGCCCGTCACGGTTGTCGATCCGGATGGTCTCCACGAACTTCACCGACGGCAGCTGGGGCGCACCGTCACCAACGGCCGGCCAAGCGGTTGTCCAACGCCATCCTGCCGGTAATTGCCACGCGCTACAGAGCTGGGCGGTTCGCTCCACAGCCGATCCGCTCCCCGCCCCCGGCAGGGAAGAGCCGCTCCACCGCGGCGACGATGGCCGCGCGCCGGTCCGCAAAGAACTCCTCCCGCGCACGGCCGTCGAGCGACAACGAGCGCGGGCCGTCGGACCAGGCCGTCGCCAGCTGGTTGACGAACACGAGGATGTCGAGCGGATCCCACGACGGGTCGAGCAGCCCGTCCTCCTGCGCACGGCGCAGTATCGCCGTCTTGCGCCGGGCCGTCTCCGCGACGGCGTCGTCCCCGGCCGGACCCTCGAGCGCTCCCCACTGCATCAACCGACGATTGTCGGGGTTCGCCACGAAGTAGTCGTGCACCCGCCCCGCATATCCCGGCAGATCGGCAGGGTCCAGCTGCGTCGCCTCGGCCACCGCGTCGAGTTGGCGGCGGGCGACGAACCGGTAGAGCTCGTCCTTGCCGCGGAAGTACGCGTACACGCGCTCCTTGCTGGTGCGGGCGGACCGTGCGATCCGGTCGATCCGCGCGCCTGCGATCCCGTGCCGCGCGAACTCGGCCGTCGCCGCCGCGATGATGCGGTCACGAGTCGAGTCTGCGGATTCGATGGGATCGGCAGTCGACGGGTCCGGCATCCGACCAGCCTAGCAAGCCGAACCGATCGGTTTGACGCGGCGCCCGGTCACGGCATAGCGTCACACCATACTGTTCGGTTTGGCACGCGAAAGGGGTCGCACCATGCAGCAGCGGACGTTGGGGACGCAAGGGCTCGCCGTCTCTGCGGTGGGTTACGGATCGATGGGAACCGCCGTGGGGTACGGACCCACAGATGACGCCGAGTCGATCGCCGCGATCCGCCACGCGCACGACCTGGGCGTGACCTTGTTCGACACCGCCGAGATGTACGGCTGGGGCGGAGGGGAGAAGCTGCTGGGCCGTGCGGTGGCCCCGTTCCGCGAGGAGGTCATGATCGCCACCAAGTTCGGGCTGACGCGGGAGTTCGGCACCGACTCGCGGCCCGAGCACATCCGCGCGGTGGTCGAGGCGAGCCTGCGCAACCTCGACGTGGACTGCGTCGACGTGCTCTACCAGCACCGGGTGGATCCGGCCGTGCCCATCGAGGACGTCGTCGGCACCATGGCGGAGTTCGTCGAGGCCGGCACGGTGAGGTATCTCGGCCTCTCGGAGGCACCACCCGAGACCATTCGCAAAGCCCATGCGGTGCACCCGATCTCCGTGCTCCAGACCGAGTACTCCATCTTCGCGCCGGACGCCGCACCGCTGTTCCCGCTGCTCGAGGAGCTCGGCATCGGATTCGTCGCGTACTCGCCGCTGGCGCGCGGATTCCTCACCGGGACAGCGAAACCCGCCGGAGAGTACGGGCCAGCAGACTTCCGTCGCCGCATGCCTTGGTGGGCCGCGGACAATTTCGACGCCAACGCACTCCTCGTCGCGCAATTCGCCGCGATCGCCGACGCCAAGGGGGTCACCCTCCCGCAGCTGGCGCTCGCGTGGGCGCTCGCGGCGCGCGACTACGTCGTCCCCATCCCCGGTTCCCGCAACACAGACCGTGTCGCCGCCAACATCGCGGCCGCCGACGTCGCCCTCACCCCCGACGAGCTGGCCCGCGTGGCCGCCATCGCACCGGACGGGGGCCGTGGCGGGCGCGGCACGCCGTCACCCTGGCTGTAGAGGGCCCGCTGTGGGCGCTCAGCCTTGCTGCGCCGCATCGTCCTTCGCCGCCTGGGTCTGTTCGAAAAGAGAGATGTACTCCTCGAGCAGGTCGGCGAGCATCAGCCGACGGCCGGGTTCCATCGGCGCGAGTGCCTCCCGCATGACCATGCGGCGTTCGTCGGCCACGTACGTCGCGGCGTCGCGGCCCTCGGCGGTGCACCGGACCACCACATAACGCCGGTTGGCCGGATCGGTGAACCGCTCCACCAGCCCCGCCTCGACCAGCGGGTTGGTGGCACGGGTGACGGTCGAGGGGTCGAGTCGAAGCTGGGCCGCCAGCTGGTGCATACGCACCTCACCCTCGTATGCGACCACCTCCAGCGCGTCCACCTGGGCAAGGCTGAGCTCGCGACCCCCGACGGTGTAAAGCTTGGTCTGAATGCGCTCGCGGCGGCTCGAGCGGAGGAAGCGCCGGGTCGCATCGATGAGCCGGTCGCCGAGTTGATCGAACGCGGCCCGGGACTCCGCTTCCGTCCATTCGGCTGCCGAGTCGGCGTCCCGATCCCCGTGGATTGTGCGACTTTCTCGAGCGGGCACTCTCATCTCTCCCTCTGCCGTCGTGTCCGCGTCGTGCGTCGGCGCCGGATCGGGTCACAATCCTACATCATGATTGATCGATACAAGAATTGCGCACGCAACCCTTCCAGCGGCAACCGCCCCGGCGCGCGGGTCGTCGATGTCGGGGTGGTGGGGGGAGCGAGCTGATCGATCGGCACCGGGCGGACGGCCCTCCGCGCCGCGAGCAGACCGTCATGCGACGGTGCGCCCGGTGATCAGTCGCGTGGCCGCGCGGCGTACATGAGCACCTTCAGCAGGTCGATGACCTCGTCACGCAGATCATCGTCGTCGCGGTCGCCGAGCCCGGCGAGCGTAGTCAGATAGGGGCCGTAAAAGTCCCAGCCGAGAGACACCAGAGCGATCAACGACGCCAGGAGCCGGGGATCGAAGTCGTGGCGCACGCCCGGCGGACGCGGATCGTCCCACAGGTCTTCGATGTGCTTCCGGTATCCGAACGCCTCGATGCCGTCGCCGAACAGTCGCTCGGGCTTCGCGCCGTCGAAGATGGCCCAGGTGAGCATGCGGCCGAACTGGCCCGAATCGGCGGCGAACGACAGATCGAGCGCCTCGTACGGCCCCTCCATGCCGGTGATGCGCTCGCCGCCGTAGTTGACGAACAGCGTCATCACGCTGACCAGCAAGTTCTCTTTGGTGCGGTAGAAGCGGTAGATCAGGCTGTACGGCACATCGGCCGCCGCGGCTACCTCCCGCAGCGAAACCTTGGCCGGCCCGCGCCGTGCGAACAGCTCGGCCGCCGCCCTGAGGATTGCGTTGCGCGGGTCCACGGCCCCGTCCCGGACCGTCGTGGGCAGCCAGTTGTAGACCCCCTCCGAGCTCTGCACTGCGGACGCCGCGCCGGCCCCATCGCCGTCATCACCCGGCCGATACCGCCGCGCCAGGTCGAGCGCGGTGTCCTTGCACGCGGGGATGAGGAGCAACTCGGCGGGGGTCGCGTCCATGCCGGCGACCCTGAGCGTCGCCCACCGGGCCGTGTCGGCGAGCGGAATGTCGGCGTCGAGCGCCGCGAGCAGTTCCTCCACCTCGGGGTGCACGGACCTGTTCGCCATGTCGAACTGCCACCGGGGAAAACGCGTCACGCCGCGTTCCAGGTACCCGATCAGCTTACGGCTGTGCACGCGCCGATTGATCGCCTGGCGGCTGATCCCCATGAACTCCGCGACCTCGGGGGTGGTCCACTCCGCGCCGCCGTCGGCTCCCGTGACTGGCTTACTCATCGTCCTCGGCACCCGCATACCCGGCGCCGCAGCGGCGTACAGGTACTCTGCTCTGCTCCGGTCATCACCCGGAACGGTCCTCGGCCACCCCGCACAAAGTCACTGCCACATGCTACATCCTGCAATTCGCACTTCGGCACCGTCGACACCCGGCCGACGGCGCCGAAGTGGGCGGCCGGCAGATCGGCTCATTCGCCGCCCGTCAGCATGAGCGTCTGGCCGGACATGTAGGTGAAGTCGGCGCCCGCCAGCCCGACGACGGCCCGCCCGATGTCCAGTTCGGCGTCGCCGACGCGGCCGAGCGGGATGCGCGCTTGCCGGAGGGCGAGTCGATCGGGTTCGGCGGCGTCGAACGCGGCGGCCGTGGGCGACAACGCGTTGGGTACTACGACGTTCACCCGGATGCCGTGCCTGCCCCACTCTGCGGCGGCCACCCGCGACAACCCGCGAATCGCCTCCTTGGCCATGGCGTATACGCCGAACCCCGCGGTCCCGCGCACCGCGGTCGAGGAGCCGAAGTTCACGATCGCGGCATCGCCGGCGTCGCGCAGGTGCGGGAACGCCGACTGCATCGCGTGCATGGTCGCCAGCGGCCCGCTCTCCCAGACGACACGGAGGTCGTCGTCGGTGGCCTCTGCGAGGGGCCCATTGCGTACCGTCTGGGCGTTGTTGACCAGCGTGGTGAGCCCACCGAACACCTGGACCGTGCGGTCGATCGCGGCGCTGAGGTCATCGGGGGAGGTGACATCGCACCGGATAGGCTCTGCGATCCCGCCGAACGCGGCGATCTCCTCGGCGACGGCGACGCACTTGCCTTCGGTCCGCCCCGCGACGACGACCTTCGCACCCTCCCGCGCCAACGCCAGACAAGTGCCTCTGCCTATGCCCTGCCCGCCGCCCGTGACCAGGGCGATCTTGCCTTCGAGTCGTGCGGCCATTTTATGCGACTCTCCTAACGCCGGTTCCGTGGGGACGCCCGCTGCGATTGATCACCTGTCGCCTCCGGGATCCTGTCGATCGATGGCGAGTCGGGGTACGGTCTCCGCGATCCGGCGGGTGAATCGACCGAACTCGTCCACGGCGATGGCCGAGTCGGGGATGTCCGGCTCGATGAGGGGCCAGGTATGCCCACGGCCTGCGTAGGTCTGCAGCGTGCAGGGGATCCCTTCGGACGCGAGGCGATGGCTGAAGGCGAGCGCGTCGCCGAGCAGCGTCTCGTTGGTGCCCACCTGAATGAGGGTGTGCGGGAACCCCGAGGGGTCGGCGCGCAGCGGCGAGACCAGGGGATCATCGCTGCGGTGCCCTTGCAGGTAGGCCGAGCCGGCCGCTTGCGCTGTCGCGCGGTCGAACAGCGGGTCGGTGGCGGAGTCGTAGGTCGGCGAATCGCAGCGGAGATCAAGCCAGGGCGAGAGCAGCGCGAGCCCGTCGGGTCCGGCGGCGCCGACGCCGGACATCGCCACCGACAGTGCCGCCGAAAGACCTCCGCCCGCCGAATCGCCGGCCACGACCATCGGCGCCCGCGGATGGCGTTCACGTAGGGCCAGGAAGACCTCTACGGCATCGCGGACCGCCGCCGGGAACGGAGACTCGGGAGCAAGCCGGTATTCGGCCAATACCAGCGTCGCGTTCGCGGAGCGTGCAAGCCGCGAGGCGTAGGGCGTATAGCCTGCCACGTTGCCGAGCCGGTACCCGCCGCCGTGCAGGTAGAGGACGATGACGTCGTCGCCCGCAGTGAGCGTGCGGCATGGCACCGACCCGAACGTGTCGTCGGAATAGGGCACGGACGCGTCGCCGCCCGAGTCGGTGAATCCCTCCCTCTTGGCGATGAGGTCAGGTGCTGCCGCTTCCCCCCTCCTCTCGGGGGGAAGCGTCTCCAGTATCGCGGCCGGATCTCCCGCGTGGTGGTTGTGGTCGGGTGCGAGGGCCGTGTCGGTGCTCATGCGTTGTCCGTACTGCTGTCGATGCCGTCCATCGCGTACGGATAGCTCACCGTGGCGCCGGCATCGATGACCAGCGTCTGGCCGGTGACGGATGAGGCGAGATCGCTTGCCAGGAAGGTGATCCCGGCCGCGATATCGGACGGGGTGGTCAAGACGGGCAGCGGCCCCGCCGCGCGGCCACGCGCCACCTGCTGCTCGTCGAGGGCCCCGACCATGCGCGGGGTGAGGACGAAGCCGGGGGCCACCGCGTTGACACGCACACCCTGCGGGCCTAGTTCGACGGCCGCAGTGCGCACCAGCGATACCAGGCCGGCCTTGAACGCGCCGTACGCGCCATGCCCGGGGGAACTGCTGATGCCCGACACGGACGCAACGAAGGTGAACGACCCGGAGCCCTGGGCCGCGAGCCTGCGGCCGAAGTGGCGCAGCGCCAGCCACGCGTGCCGCAGGACGATGTCGTGCTCCCAATTCCAGTCCTGCTCCGACACCTCGAGCAGCGATGCGTAACGGGCGATCCCGATGACGTCGACGACGCCGTCGATCCGGCCGGCCTCCTCCGCCAGGGCGGCGATCCCGGCATCGGAGGTCGCATCGACGGCGCGTGCGACGGCGCCCGGGATCGCGGCGGCCACCTCCTCGGCGCGGTCCAGATCGGAGTCGACGATCACGACGTCGGCACCCAGCTCGGCAAGCGCGTGCGCGGCGTGCCGGCCCATGCCGCGTCCGCCGCCGAGGACGACGAAGCGCCGCCCTACCAGCCGGAAGCGCTCGGTGATGCTGCGGATTTCGTCGGCTTCCAGGGCCCAGCGCTCCACGGGCGAGGTCGATTGGTTCAGGTCTGCGGTCATGGGGGCTCCGGTCGTTGCGAGGGATGTGCAGGGGGGCGTACGGGGCGCGCGGCTGTCAGGATGCGAACGTCAGAACTCCGCGGTCCAGGAGGCCGGCGCGGGCATCGTCGACCATGCGATGGAAGTCGTCGAACGGGTAGGTGCGGGTGACGAGCTCGTCGAGAAGCAGCGTTCCCTGCCGGTACATCTCCGCATAGCGGACGATGTCCGCGCCCGGCCGGGAGCTGCCGTAGCGGCATCCCAGGATCGCGCGGTCGAGGTACAGCAGGTCCGCGGGGAACGCGAACTCGGTCCCCGCGCTGGGAACGCCCAGGATGATGGCCTGTCCGCCCCAGTCCAGCATTTCCAGCGACCGACGCACCGTGTCGGGTGACCCCACGCAGTCGAACGCGTGGTGCGCCCCGCCCTGCGTGAGATCTTTGACCGCCTCGACCGCATCGTCATCGCGCGGGTCGACGAAGCCGGTGGCGCCGAAGCGTTCGGCCTGCGCGCGCTTGTCCTTGTTGGTGTCGACCGCGATGATCGTGGCGGCGCCGCAGATCCGTGCCGCCTGGATGACGTTCAGTCCGACCCCGCCTGCTCCGATGACCACCACGCGATCGCCGGGGCCGACGCGGGCCCGGTGGAACACGGCGCCCGCGCCGGTGAGGACGGCGCACCCGATGAGGCACGCGGAGGTCGCCGGAATGTCTTGGGGCAGCACGGTGGTCTGCGCCGCGCGGACCACGATGCGCTCGCTGAATGTGGACAGCGACGCGAAGCTGTACACCTCTACACCGCGCCGCCGGAAGGGGGCGTCCCGGGCGCCGAAGGATTCACGGCACATGGTGGGTCGTCCCGTCACGCAGGAGGGGCAGCGTCCGCAGTTCGCGAGAGTGGAGGTGACCACCCGGTCACCGATCCGCGGCGACACCACGCCCGGCCCTACGTCTTCGACGACGCCGGCGCCTTCATGCCCGAGCACGACGGGAACGGGGTAAGGGATCGTGCCGCTCATTACGCTCAAGTCGCTCTGGCACAGTCCGCTGGCGAGCATCCGCACCACGACCTCGCCGTCGGCGGGTCGGCGAAGCTCCATGTCGTCGACGATCGTGTTCTCGTGCCCGTCGAACAGTATCGATCTCACCTGGTGACCTCGCTTCACGTGCGTAGGAATGACGGCAGGTGTTCCCGGGCCGCGTTCGCCGAACCTGCGGACGGATGGTTGACGCATTGCGTCCGGAAGCGCCCACCTCACCGTAGCCAGTGGCTACATCTTCGTCAATGAGTTTCATCGAATTCGCACCTGACCCTCCCCCTCGCGACGCCAGAAGCTGTCGATCATCCATCGATTACGCACGTCAGCCTCCGGAGTACGCCAACTTTCCTCACGCCAGCCCGTCAACGTAAGCCACGCCGCGACGGCTCGTTCTGCATGGATGTCAACCCGCTTAAAGGTTGACGTACGTGTAGCCATTGGCTACCGTGATCGCTATCACGCCTTCCACGCCGAGCCTCGGTCGCGTCCCTTGCGACCCCGGCCACGTCGGGTGGCCGGCGACATGCGCGGCGCACGAGCAGCCGCTAGCGCCCGGAAAACTAGGAGATGTCCATGACGTCGATGTCGTTGTCGATGAAGCCCACGGGCTGGTTCCAGATCGGCTGGTCCGATGAAATCCCTGCCGGGGAAGTGGTCCCGCTCCGCTTCTTCGGGAAGGAACTGGTCGCCTACCGGACGGAATCGGGCCGGCTTGCGGTGCTCGATGCCTACTGCGAACACCTCGGTGCGAATCTGGGATACGGCGGCACGGTCTGCGGAGACGACATCCAGTGCCCCTTCCACGGGTGGCGCTGGAGCCCGGAGGGACGCAATACGTGCATTCCCTACCAGGAGAAGATCAACCGTGTGCGCCGGATCGGGACGTGGACGTCCGCGGAACGCGACGGAGTGATGTTCGTCTGGCATGATGCCGCCGGCCGCGCGCCGGACCACGACGTGCCCAGCGTGTTCGACCTGTTCTCCGGGTCCGGAACGGCCGACGAGTACCACGCCGTGCGGCCGGGTGGCGGTTTCTGCGAAACCGGGCTGACCATCCACCCGCAGTACGTGATCGAGAACGGGGTGGACTTCGCCCACTTCAAGTACGTGCACCGGGCCGACGAGATGCCCGAGGTGGTCCGTCGGGATTTCCTGGAACATGAGTTCCGCACCGCGCTGTCGATGAAGTTCAAACGCAAGGCGGAGGACGGGTCCATCGAGGAGGTGCGGGGTGACGTCGACGCGATGATCCTCGGCGTGGGGCTGGGCTACTCCTTCGCTTCCGCCGCGGGGCGGGTCTGCAGTCTGACGTCGGTGACACCGGTCGACGACGAGACCTCGACGCTGTGGTTCTCGGCATGGGTCAGCAAGGAGGGCGAGGACGAGGACACGATCCGCGCCCGGCAGCGAAGCGCGATCTCTCAGGTCCGAGCGGACCTGGCGATCTGGCGGCATCAGCGCTACACCGAGCCGCCGGGGCTCGCCACAGCGGAGGCGGCCGGCTTCCGAGACGTCCGGAAGTGGGCGCGGCGGTTCTATCCCGAGGGGCACAAGGGTCACGAGGCCGCAGACCAGATGGCGGGTACGGATGCATCGGTCGCGACCGCGTCCGGCGGTGCAGAGCGATGAGGCGCGTGTTGTCCCCGGAGCTGGAGGCATGGCGCAAGGAGATCCGGGCGTTCCTGGATGCCGAGTTGCCCCCGTCCCACGCGTTCAACGTGGAGTTCGACGACGCTCCGGACCGGTGGGAGACCGCACTGGAATTCAGCAGGAAGCTCGCGTCGAAAGGGTGGATCGGCCTCACGTGGCCGGTGCGGTACGGCGGCGCGGGCCGGTCCCCGCTCGAGAACCAGGTTCTCCTCGAGGAGTTGGCGGCCGCGGATGCCCCGGTGGTCAACTCGGTGGGGATCTTCCTGGCCGCGGGGACGATCCTCGCAGGCGGCAGTGAGGAACAGAAGGCCACCCTGCTGCCGGCGATCTCGTCCATGCGGACCCTCTGGGCGGAGGGTCTGACCGAGCCCGAGGCCGGATCCGATCTGGGCTCCCTGCGGACGCGCGCTGTACGCGACGGGGACGACTGGGTGATCACCGGACAGAAAGCCTTCACGTCCTGGGGTCCGATGTCGGATGTGCTGTTCGTGGCCGCGCGGACCTCGGAGGAGGCGTCGACCAGCGGTGCGATCAGCATCTTCGTCGTCGACCTGAGATCCCCCGGCGTCACCCTGCACCCGATGCGCAACTTCGGCGGCGGAGTCCAGTCGACCACCTTCCTCGACGGTGTGCGCGTGCCCGGTGAGGCGCTGATCGGTGAGGAGGGGAAGGGCTGGAGCTACATCATGGGTGCCTTCTACTCCTCCGGCACGGTGGAACCGATCTACTCGTCTCAGGAAGCGCGCTTGCAGGCGTTGCTCGAGCACGGCGACGGGGCGCCCGAGCACGGCGCCTCGGCATCCTCGGACATCGCCGAGCTGGCCTTGATGGTGCAGGCGCAGCGCCTTCTCGCCTACGAGGTCGTCGGCGACAACGTGCAGGGCCGTCGCACCGCGTACGGCGGCGGTGTCCAGCAGGTCATCGCGAAGGAGTATGAGCCGCGGTTCGCGCAGTTCTTCGACCGTGTCCTGGGGCCCGCCAGCCAGCTCACCGCGGACGCGGCCGGCGCGCCGCTGGGCGGCGCACCCGAGGCCTGGTACCGCCAGTCGTTCGCGAACCACGCCGGGGGCACCAGCCAATTGAAGCGGATGGTGCTGGCCACCCGCGGTCTCGGTCTGCCGCGATAGGAGCAAATGATGGATTTGATCTGGGGCGAGGACTACGACGTCCTCGCAGAAGTTTCACGCGCTGTGTTCCAGCGCGTGTCGCCATTGACGGACCGGGAGATCTCCAGGGACCTCGCCGATGAGATCCGGGAGCTCGCGGAGCTGGGGTGGCTCGAACTCGGGGATCCGCGATCAGCCGGATCCGAGGCCGCGGACCTCGCGAGCATGGCCGCTGTGTTCGTCGAACTCGGCCGCGCCCTCGTGCGCAGCCCGCTGCCGGCGCTCACCACGGCACGCGATGCCGCGCTCCTCTGCGGATCACGCGCCGCTGACGATCTCGCCGCGCGGGCGGCCACCGGTGGGGTACAGGTCTTTCCTGCGTTCACCGACCCGGCGTGGCGGCGGCCCGCACCGCGGTTGCGGGACGGCGTGCTCACCGGCACGGTGCTGGACGTCCCGTATGCGGACGCCGCGGACGTGCTCCTCGTGGAGGCGACGGAGAACGCGGACACCGATGAACCGGTCGAGGTACTGATCGCGGTGCACCGCGGGCCGCGCATGACGATCGATCCGATGCCGAACCTCGGCGGATATCGCATGTCGGCCGTGGAGTTCCGGGAAACGCCTGTGGCGGAAGCGGATGTGCTGGCTCGTGGTCCACACGCGCGCACTGCACTCGTCGGAGCGCGGCAGCGCACGGCGATCCTCACGGCCGCCCAGGTGTACGGGGCGGGAAGTGCCCTGTTGGACAGGACGGTGGACTACGCCCGGGAGCGCCGGCAGTTCGGCGGACCCATCGGCCGGTTCCAGGCAGTGCAGTACCTGTGCACCGACATCGCCGTCGACGCCCACCTCACCTCCGCATTCATCCGGGATGCGGCGCGGATCGTCGACGAAGGGGATGACGCGGGCCTGGCGGTCGCCCTGATGTGCAAGCAGGCCCGGCGTACCGCCGAACAGATGGTCCATGCGGCCCACGAGGTGCACGCGGGGATCGGCTTCATGGTCGAGACCGATATCCACCTGTTCACGAAGGCGGCCAAGAAGTGGGTCTTCGACCTGGGCGGCTGCGATGAGCGGCACGACGGGGTCATTCACGCCGAAATGCGGCGGCAATTGATCGGAGCACGACTATGACGACGGTGCAGTACAGCGTGGAGGACGCGGTAGCGACGATCACGCTCGACCGGCCCGAGAAGCACAACGCCCAGGACCAGCAGTTGCTCGTGGAGCTCGATGCGCGGTGGCGCGATGCGGCGGCGGACGATGCCGTCAAGGTGATCCTGCTGCGCGCCAATGGAGACAACTTCTCCGCGGGACACGATCTGAAGTCGGAGGCGGACGGTTTCGCGAAGCCCGGACTGGGGGCCGTCGAGTCCGGCTTCCGATGGGAGGCCGAGCACTATCTGGGGTTCAGCCGGCGCTGGCGGGATGTTCCGAAGCCGTCGATCGCGGCGGTGAAGGGTGCGTGCGTGGCGGGCGCGCTCAACGTCATCTGGCCCTGCGACCTCATCGTGGCGGCGGATGACACCTGGTTCTCCGACCCGGTGGTGCGCTTCGGCATCGGCGGAGTGGAATACCACGCGCACACCTGGGAGATGGGTGCGCGCAAGGCGAAGGAGATGTTGTTCACGGCCGGCTCGGTGACGGCGGACGAGGCGCTGCGGCTCGGCATGGTGAACCGGGTGGTCCCCGTCGGCGAACTCGACGAGCGCAGCCTCGACCTCGCCCGGCAGATCGCGCGCATGGACTCCTGGGGGCTCGCCCAGGCCAAGCGCGCCGTCAATCAGACGCTCGACATCATGGGGCAGCACAGCGCGCTGCAGGCGGCATTCGAGATCCACTGGTCCGGACACGCGAACGCGATGGTCCGTACCGGGCGCCCGCTGTTGTCGGAGGGCCCGCTGAGCGCCGCCGACGCAGGGCGGAACGGGAAGTGACGATGACTGATTTCACCGGACTTCCGGAGACTTTCTGGGGCCTGCTCGCCCACCGTGCCGCGCTGACCCCCGATGCGACGATGCTCGTCGACGAGAAGGGCAGGAGCGAGACGTTCGCGGCAGTGCTGCACGAGGCGGAACGCGTCGCCGCCGGACTGCTGGAAATCGGTGTGCGCGAGGGCGACACGGTGAGTTGGCAGCTGCCCACCCGGATCGAGACGGTGGTACTGAGCTTTGCGCTCGCCAGGATCGGTGCGACGCAGAACCCGATCATCCCCGTCTACCGCAGCCGCGAGGTCGCGGCGATGGTCCGGCAATGCGACGCCCGGTGGTTCATCACCGTGGAGGAGTTCCGCGGATTCGCGCATGGCGCCCTGGCCCGGGAGCTGGCACATTCGAGCGGGATCGAGGCACTGGTCCTCGGCGGCACTATGCCGCAAGGCGATCCCGGCGCGTTGCCGCCGCCACCGCGGTCCGGGTCGGACATCCGGTGGATCTACACGACGTCCGGCACCACCTCGGAGCCGAAGGGTGTGTGCCATTCGGACTCCTCGCTGATCGCCGGCGGACTCGGGCTGGCCGACGCCACCAAGCTGGTGAGCAGCGACGTGACGACGATCTTCTATCCCTACGCGCACATCGGCGGCCCCGACATGATGGTCGCGGTCCTCGCCGTCGGCATGCACACCGTGCTGATGGAGATCTTCGAGCCGGCGGCGGCGATGGCACTGCAGCGCGCGGCGGGCGTCACCATGTCGGGCGGCGGCACACCCTTCTATCTGCTGTACATGGAACAGCAATTGGCACACGGGTCCGAGCCCCTCGTACCCACGCTCAAGAGCCTTTCGGGCGGCGGTTCGCCCATGCCTGAATGGGTCTACCACGACGTCCGCGACGCCATGGGAATCCAGGTCCTGCACGGATACGGCATGACGGAGTGCCCGATGATCGCGCAGGGGGGCCCGGACGACGATCCCGAACGGCTCGCGACGACGGCAGGCCGGCCGGTGCTGGGATGCGAGGTCGAGATCCGCGGGGACGACGGCGAGCCCCTCGGGCGCGGCGAAGCAGGGAAGGTGCTGGTGCGCGGATCGATGCTGTTCCACCACTACCTCGTCGACGGCGAGATCGACGTGCCCCACGATGCCGACGGCTGGTTCCCCACCGGCGACGTGGGATACCTGACGCCGGACGGGCACGTCGTGCTGGTCGGGCGCGAGAAGGACCTCATCATCCGGAAGGGTGAATCGATCAGCCCGATGGAGATCGAGGACGTGCTCAAGGGCCATCCGTCCATCGCGGACACCGCAGTGATCGGCATGCCGGACCCGGTCCGCGGGGAACGGATCTGCGCGGTCATCGAACTCATCGCCGACAGTGAACCACCGACGATCGACGACCTGCGGACCCTGTGCCTCGAGGCCGGTCTCGCGCCGTTCAAGGCGCCGGAACAGGTCGAGGTGGTTCGCTCGATGCCCAGGACCCCGACGATGAAGATTCGCAAACAGGAACTGCGGCAACACCTTCAGCCTGCCGGCACGGACGATTCGGGCCGGTTCCACGCAGCTGTGAGTACCGGGTGAATCCGGCGACCCGACCCGCGCCGCAACACCAGAACGTGATGGGAGCATTGCACATGCCGGAAGCACAACCGGATCGTGATTACATCGAACGGGCGGTGGCCTACGCGAACACCAACGCGCTCCGCGTCGCGCTCTACCAGGTGACCAGGGACCCGGAAGTGCGTGCCGTACCGGCCAGACGCGTGATGGCCGCAGGGTCCGAATCGGTTCAGATCGATGACGACGGCGTCGCCCTGATCCGGCGGAAGGCCGTGGAGTACCTGCTGGAGCACGCGGGAGAGGCTGCCCCGGAAGAGGTTCCGGACAAGGAACTCGATGAGCTCGTCCAGATGGCCGAGGCACGCGAGATTCCGCCCTTCGAACTCGACATGCGGCGACTTCTCCCCAGCTTCGGCCGGGTCCCGCACCGGGCGCGGTGGTCGAAGGACGACCTGACGCCGGCAGGATTCTCCGTCGCGATCGTCGGCGGCGGATTCGCCGGCCTGGCGATGGCCATGCAACTGGAACAGCTCGGTGTGCCGTACCGGCTCTTCGAGCGCCGCGCCGAGGTCGGCGGCGTGTGGAGCATCAACCGTTATCCGGATGCGCGGGTCGATACGCTCAGCGCGATCTACCAGTTCGGCTTCGAGAAGAAGTACGCCTGGACGGAGCACTTCGCGCGGCAGAGCGAAGTCCGCGGATACCTGGATCATGTGGCGCATGAGCACGGCATCGAAGACAAGATCCGGTTCGGCCATGATGTGCGCGACGCCTGGTACGACGAGAACGCGGACGAATGGCATCTCAGCATTGAAGTCGATGGCAAGCGCACCGTCGAGCACACGGCGCAGGTCGTCGTCACGGCGAGCGGCCTGTTCGCGACCCCCAAGGCACTCGACATCCCCGGTATCGAGACCTTCGGCGGCCGCGTGCTCCACACCACCGAGTGGGACGAATCGATCGAGTACCAGGGCCGGCGTGTGGCGGTGATCGGCAACGGGTCCACCGGGGTGCAGATCCTTGCGCGCCTGGCCGACGATGCGGAATCCGTCGCGGTATGCCAGCGGACTCCGCAGTGGATAATGCCGCGTCCCGGATACGGCGCGCCGATCGAAGACGAGCTGCGATGGCTGATCGACGCGATGCCGTGCTACTGGAACTGGGACAAGTTCGTGGCGGGGATGAGTTCCACCGATCTGTACGAGCAGTTGCTGGTGGACCATGAATGGATCCGCGCCGGAGGCCAGGTCAGTGAACGAAACGACGCCCTGCGCGCCGTGCTCGAAGGATATATCGCACAGCAGGTGGGCGGGCGCGAGGATCTGATCGGGCGGCTGATCCCGGACTACCCGCCCATGACACGGCGGCCTGTGGTCGACAACGACTGGTACGCGTCGCTGACCCGCGAGAACGTCGAGCTGGTCACCGAGGGGATCGAGTCGATCGACGAGACCGGGCTGCGGTTCGCGGACGGCAGCCACCGGGAGGTGGACCTGATCGTGACCGCGGTGGGGTTCCAGGCCCAGAAGTACCTGTGGCCGACCCGGTACCGGGGCCGCGGCGGGAGGACGCTCGAGGAAGCCTGGGCCGAGGAGGGCGCGAAGGCCTACCTGGGCATGACCGTCCCCGATTTCCCCAACTTGTTCATGCTCTACGGGCCCAACTCCCAGCCCGTCGCCAGCGGAACCGGCCTCCCGTGCTGGTTCGAGATCTGGACCCGCTACATCGGCGAGGCCCTCGTGATGATGCTCGAGGGCGGCCATTCCGCGATGTCGGTACGCCCGGAGGTGTTCGAGAAGTACAACAGCCTGATCGACGACGAAGCCCGCCGTCTCGTCTACCTGTTGGACGATTCCGCGTTCAAGAAGAACTACTACGTCAACGATTGGGGACGTCTCCAGTCGCTCGCCCCGTTCACCGGCGAACATCTGTTCTCGATGTCCGCCAATGTGGACCCGGACGATTTCGAGTTCACCGGTGCGCCCCGCAGTGGATAGCCGGGTGGGCGACCCAGGTGACGCGCACCCGGTACTGCTGGTCCGGGACGTCATCGATGAGACATCCGATGCCCGGTCGATCGTCCTGGAGGTGCCCGAGGGCGGCCATGACGCGTTCAGCTACAGCCCCGGTCAGTTCCTCACCTTCAGAATCCCATCGGAACAGACCGGCTCCGTGGCGCGGTCGTACTCGCTGTCGAGCGCTCCGGGCATCGATGAGCACCTCAAGGTCACCGTCAAACGCACGGCCGGCGGATACGGATCGAACTGGCTCTGCGACAACATCGCGCCCGGGGATGGCGTCGTCGTATTGCCTCCGTCCGGCCGCTTCACGCCGAAGTCCCTGGACGGCGACCTGCTGCTGCTCGCGGCGGGAAGCGGAATCACCCCGGTGATGTCCATCCTCAAGACAACGATGAAGTGCGGCTCCGGCCGGGTGCGCCTGTTCTACGCGAACCGCGATGCCGATGCCGTCATTTTCGATGCGGAGCTGCAGGATCTGCAGCGGCAGTATCGGGCCCGGCTCGTCGTCGAACACTGGCTGGACGACCGGAGCGGACACCCGGATTCCGAGGTTGTCAGGCGCACAGCGGAGGCCCTCCCGCATGGGGACGCGTTCGTCTGCGGTCCGGCACCCTTCATGGACCTCGTGGCCCGCGGGCTGGCCGCCGCCGGTTTCGAGCGGGCCCGGGTACACCGTGAGACCTTCAGTTCGCTGTCCGGGAATCCATTCGCCGAAACCGCCCCCCATGTCGGAGATGTCGCGTCCGGGAAGCCGATCGGCGCGGAGGGCGCAGTGGGCGGGGGAGCGGCCGCCGTAGTGCATCTCGAAGGAAGGGTGCACGAATTCACCTGGGCGCGGGACCGCTCGCTGGTCGACGCCCTTCTTGAGCGCGGAGTGGATGTGCCGCACTCATGCCGGTCCGGCGAATGCGGGTCCTGCGCCTGCACGATCCTCACCGGCGAGGTCCGCATGGAGAACTCGGAGATTCTCGATCCGCAGGACGTCGAGGACGGATACTTCCTCGGTTGCCAGGCGCGGCCGGTGTCGGACTCGGTGGAGGTCGAGTTCTGAGCGCAGGCACCGCCACCGCCCGTGGCGGGGCCGATCGAACCGTCGATGAGAGGACTCCATGATCGAACGCGTTGCGGTGGCCGAGCCCGTGGACCGTGTCCCGATGGACAGCGGCGCTGTCGGCGCCCAGTTCGGCGCACAGTGTCCCGGCAGGGATGCGAGCGGGTCCGGCGTGGATTGGTCGGTCTCCCCACTGCGGCAGAACCCCAGGTCGATGCTGCATCGGGTCACGGCGATCCTGTCCTGCTTCCTGCACGAGTGGGAACGGCTCTGCCTCAACGACATCGTCGAGCGCACCGGTCTGCCGCGTTCGACCACGCATCGGATCCTGGATTCATTGGTGAGTCTGGAATGGCTGACATACGACCCGCCGAATTACCGACTCGGCGGGAGGCCCCTGCTGTTCGCCGGCCAGACGCGGAACCACCTCGGAATCCGCAGCGCCGCGAGCCCGCATCTGATGGAACTGCATGAGCGCACCGGCCTCGTCGTCACCTTGAGCGTGATCGAGGGGGCGGACACGATCGTGCTGGACGTGGTCGGGGCCCGATCACGTCGCGACAGCGTCGCGCGGATCGGTGATCGCCGGATGGCGTTCAAGGGGATATCCGGGCGCGCGATCCTGTCGACGATGGAGCCGGAGATCGTCGATGCCGTCGTGCAGGGACACCTCCCGAGCAGGGTCGGCGGCACGGTGTGGACGAGGCAGCGTCTGCACGGGGAGTTGAGCCGGATACGCCACCGGTATGGCGTATCGATCGAACGGACGACGGACTCGTCACGGTGTGCGGGAGCAGCGCGCGCCATACCCGACCGGTTCGGGGTGACGGCCGCGGTCTCGCTGCAGGCCTCGTCGGCCGTACCTGCGGCTCGGCGGGGTGTGCCGAAGTGGCCGATGCCGCTTCTCGTCGATAGCACACGTCGCATCGCCGACGAAGTGTCCCGTGACCGCGATGCATGGGTCTGACTACTGGGTACTGTGGGATGGTCCGGGTATGAGGCGATGAGTCTGCGGATCGCGGGAAGCGGGGAGCGGCGGTGCCGAGGGTAGGCGAGGCCAGAGAGGCTGCGGAACCCGCCTCGGCCGATCAACGGCTGCGGTACCGGCGCATTCTGAGCGCGGCAGCGAAGTTGGGTTCCGAGAAGGAACTCGAGCGTGTGCAGATGAATGAAGTCGCCAGAGAGGCGGGCGTGGCGATTGCCACGCTCTATCGCTATTTTCCGTCTAAGACGCACCTGTTCGTGCGGGTGATGATCGACCAGATCGATCGGTTGAACGCGTCGGCGGTGCGCAGCGCGGGCCCGTCGGCATCCCCCCAGGATCGGATCTGCGAGGTCCTCCTCCAGGCCACGCGCGCACTGCTCCGTCGTCCGACGCTCGGCAATTCCATGATCCTGGCGGTGAGCGCCGCGCGCGCGGCGACGATCCCCGACGTCTCGACGGTCGACCGGCACTTCCGGGACACGATCCTCGCCGCTGCCGGCATCGACGTGGAGCGGGTGACCGAACGCGAGTTCGTGCCGGTGCGGGTACTGATGTACGCGTGGTTCGGCCTGGTCCAAGCCTGCCTGAACGGACGGCTTTCCGTTCCGGACGCGGAGTCCGATATCCGCGTCGCCTGCAGGATGCTGTTGTCGGATCTCCCTGCCGGTTCGTCCGAGGGATTCTGACCGCACCACGCACTGAAATTCAGTCTATCCATCAGAATTGTTGGCGGCGGCGGCGTTGCCTACTGTGGTCACGCAGTCGCGCCACCAGGAGGGTAGAGCCGACCCGGAACGGCCATTGACCGCGCATGTTCACTAGAATACATTATAGCTTGAGGCGATAGCGCCGTGTGAGGACGATCTCCAATGCCCGACGGCGGCTTCGATGCCCGAGGAATTTCCGCACTCTCCCAAGGAGCTCCGATGCCTGAAGCCGTGATCATCGATGCTGCGCGGACACCGATCGGGCGCCGATCCGGCGCACTGTCGGGTGTCCACCCTGCATCCCTTCTGGGGGTGGCCCAGCATGCGGTACTCGACCGGACGGGGATCGCGTCCGAGCAGATCGGTCAGGTCGTGGGAGGTGCGGTCACCCAGGCCGGCGAGCAATCAAACAACGTCACCCGCAACGCGTGGCTGCACCGGGGCCTCCCCTATTCCACCGCCGCAACCACGATCGACTGCGCATGCGGATCTTCGCAGCAGGCGGTGCATATGGTCTCCGGGTTGATCGCGTCCGGCCAGATCTCGGCGGGGATCGGTTGCGGGGTCGAGGCGATGAGCCGCGTGTTCCTGGGCCAGGCCGGGACCCCGGGCACCGGCAGGCCGCACCCGGACGACTGGGCCGTGGACATGGGCGACCAGTTCACGTCAGCCGAGCGGATCGCCTCCCTCCGCGGAATCACGCGAGCCGACACGGACGCATTCGGCGCCGAATCGCAACGGCGCGCCGCTGCGGCCTGGGCCGAAGGGCGGTTCGACCGCGAAATCGTCCCGGTGGAGGCCCCCGTGCCCGGCGAGGACGGCGGACCGGCCGGGACGGCGACGGTATCGCGTGACGAAGGGCTTCGCGAGACGACCGTGGCCGGGCTCGCCAAGCTCAAGGCAGTGGTGGACGGCGGGATCCATACGGCGGGTTCATCATCACAGATCAGCGACGGCGCCGCCGCCGTACTGCTTGCCAGCGAGGAGAAGGCCGCGGAGCTGGGCGTGCGCCCGCGAGCGCGGATTCTGGCGTCGACGCTGGTCGGTTCGGATCCGTACTACCACCTCGACGGTCCCATCGATTCGACCAGCGACGTCCTGGAACGCACGGGAATGTCGCTGAGCGACATAGACATCGTCGAGATCAACGAGACCTTCGCGTCGGTCGTGCTCTCGTGGGCGCGGCACTTCGATGCGGATATGGGCAAGGTCAACGTCAACGGCGGCGCGATCGCGCTCGGGCATCCCGTCGGATCCACCGGCGCGCGATTGATCACGACGGCTCTGCACGAACTGGAGCGTTCGGACTGTTCCACTGCGCTGATCACCATGTGCGCGGGGGGCGCGCTGTCGACGGCGACCATCATCGAACGCATCTGAGCCGTCCTGCGCTGATGCCCCGGAAACCTGCAGAGGAGAGCCCATGACTCTAGCGCTGAGCGCCGAGGAACACGAGCTGCGCGATTTAGTGCGGCGATGGGCCGCACGGCACGCGCCGCCGGACGTGGTCCGCGCGGCCGTGGAGGCCGAGAAGGAGGTGCGCCCCGACTACTGGAGGTCCCTGGCCGACTTGGGGATGCTCGGATTGCATCTGCCGCAGGAGCATGGCGGAGGCGGATTCGGGTTCGTCGAACTCGCCGTCGTGGCGGAGGAACTGTCCCGGGCCATGGTGCCCGGCCCGTTTCTTCCCACTGTCATCGTGTCGGCCGTCTTGAGCGACGCCGGCATGGTCGAAGAGCTCCCCGGCCTGGCCGACGGCAGCCGCTACGGCGCGGTCGCATTGCAGCCGGGAACTCTCACAGTCGTACGCGATGGTGCACGGTCGCGGCTTACCGGCGAATCGGGACCCGTGCTCGGCGGCCAGGTGGGAGACGTCTTCCTGCTCGCCGCCGACGATGGCGGCCGCACCGTGTTCGTCGCGGTCGATCGAGCGCTCCTCGAGGTCACCGACGTCCGGAGCCATGACCTGGTACGCCGCAATGCGATCGCCTCCGCCGACGGTGCAGACCTCGACGCCGGAGCGATCCTGCGACCGGAATCCGGTCGTGTCGTGGACATCGCGGTGACGCTGTTCGCTGCGGAGGCCGCCGGGATCGCCGCGTGGGCGACCACGACAGCCGCGGAGTACGCCGCAGCACGGCGTCAGTTCGGACGCGTCATCGGGCAATTCCAGGGAGTCAAGCACAAGGTCGCCCGCATGTTCGGCATGGCCGAGCAGGCACGCGTGACCGCCTGGGATGCCGCGCGTGCCCTGGGGGACCGAACCGGCGCCGGCGAGTCGGCGCTCGCGGCCGCGGTCGCCGCCGCTGTGGCGCCTGATGCCGCCTTCCAGGCCGCGAAAGGATGCGTGCAGGTCCTCGGCGGAATCGGCTATACCTGGGAGCACGATGCGCACCTTTACCTGCGCCGCGCCCAGACCCTCCGCATCCTTGCGGGGGCCGGCGCGCACTGGCGGCGCAGGGTGGCGGACCTCACCACCGGGGGCACGCGACGGCGGCTCGAGGTCGAGCTGCCCCCGGAGTCCGCGGAGCTGCGCGCCGGGGTACGCACCGAGCTCGCCCCCGCGTGCGGCCTCGACGACGCCGGCCGGAAGCGTTATCTGGCGGAGAAGGGTTACACGTCGCCGCACCTGCCCACGCCGTGGGGGAAAGGCGCGGGGCCGGTGGCCCAGGTGGTGATCGCCCAGGAGCTCCGCCGCGCCGGCCTGCGCCCGCACGACATGATCATCGGCGACTGGGTGGTGCCCACTCTGCTCGCGCACGGCGACGAGGAGCAGGTCCGACGCTTCCTCCCCGGGTCGCTGAGCGGAGGGATCACCTGGTGCCAGCTGTTCTCCGAGCCCGGCGCCGGTTCCGACCTGGCCGGGCTGTCGACCAAGGCGGTCAAGGTCGACGGCGGCTGGCTCCTGTCCGGCCAGAAAGTCTGGACGTCGAAGGCACGCGACGCGGACTGGGGGGTCTGCCTGGCACGCAGCGACGGCGATGTCCCGAAGCACAAGGGGCTGTCGTACTTCCTCATCGATATGAACAACAGCGAGGGAGTCGACATCCGTCCGCTCCGGGAGATGACCGGCGAGGCGCTGTTCAACGAGATCTTCCTCGACGACGTGTTCGTACCGGATGATTGCCTCGTCGGTGATCCGGGTGACGGATGGACGCTCGCCCGCACCACGCTCGCCAACGAGCGGGTGGCGCTGTCGAACGACTCGTCCCTCGGCTCCGGCGGTGAGGCGCTCGTGGACTTGGCGGCCACGATGCCCGGCGGCCTGGACGCGGAACAGCGGACGTTGCTGGGTCAGGTGCTGTGCGACGCGCAGAGCCTCGGCCTGATGGGTCTGCGCACCGCCCTGCGGTCGCTGGCCGGAGCGCAGCCGGGCGCGGAGTCGTCGGTGGCGAAACTGCTCGGGGTCGAGCACATCCAGCAGGTGTGGGAGGTCGCCATGGAGTGGGCCGGCCCGTCGTCGCTGTACGGCGATCACGACCGGGCCTCCGCGACGCACATGTTCTTGAACTCTCAGTGCATGTCGATCGCAGGCGGCACAACCAACATCCAGTTGAACATCATCGGTGAACGCATCTTGAAACTTCCCCGGGATCCGGCCCCCGCGCGCTGAGCACGAGCGGGGCCCCGTCCATCATGGACGGGGCCCGTTTCTCACGCGATGATCTTCGTGCGGATCAGCTTTCCCGTGGCATTGCGCGGCAGCGGCCCGGTCGTGAACCGCCATCTTGTCGGCACCTTGAAGTAGGACAGTCGGGCGGCCGCGAAGTCGCGCAGCTCATCATCGGTGACCGCGGCACCGGGGGCGGTGACGATCACTGCCGCGACCTCCTGCCCCAGATCGCTGTGCTGGACACCGATGACCGCGCATTCCGTGACCGCGGGGTGCTCATCCAGCGCTTGTTCGATCTCCGTCGGATAGATGTTCTCGCCGCCGCGGAGGATCAGATCGGAGCGCCGACCGGTCAGGCGCAGCACTCCGTCCTCGACCGCGCCGTGGTCTCCGGTGCGCAGCCACCGGTCCGCGGTGATCGCGCGCGAGGTCGCCTCCGCGTCGTTCCAGTACCTGATCATGACGAACGGACTGCGGGTGCAGACCTCTCCCTCCTCTCCGTCGGGCACCCTGATGCCGTCGGGCCCGCGGATCTCGAGCTCCACCGTCATGATCGGCCGACCGAGAGTGCCGGGGTGCCGCGCCAGATCCGCCGGCCCCGCGACGGCGATCGCGGTGCTGCACTCCGTGAGTCCGTAACTGTCGGAGATCGCGTGGCGGGCGAAGGGAATCCGCTCACGCAGCCGGTCCTTGAACGCCACCGATGAGGGCGCCGACGCCAGCGCGAACGTCGTCAGGGACGACAGGTCGTACTTCTCGAGGCCGTCGTGCTCGAGCAGGCGCGAGGCCATCGTGGGTACCGCGCCCCAGTTCGTGACCCGCTCACGCTCCACGAGGGTGAGGACGGCGTCGACATCGAAGGCGCCTTGGTGCATCACCACGGTGCTGCCGGTCGCCAACCGCGGCACGACGAGATTGTGCAGGCTCGCGATGTGGAACAACGGAGACGTAAGCAGATATCGGAGGTCGCTGGGGGAAGCCGGATCCGGTCGGCGGCCGGCGTGGGCGGCGATCTTCACATCGATGAGCCGATGGTGGTCGACCACTGCGAGCAGGTTCCGGTGTGAATGCAGAACGCCCTTGGGCCGGCCGGTGGTCCCGGAGGTGAAGAGGATGACGGAGGGGTCGTCCTCCTGGATGTCGGCGGGCGGCGGCGTGCGACCCGCGAAGGCCGAGATCAGGCGCGGAACATCGTCCTCGACCGTGAGCACGTGGGCGTCGGCCGTGTCGACGTCCGCGAGCACCGCGGCCCGTTTGGCATCGACGATGACGACCGCGGGCGTGCTGTGCCGCAGGCCGTACTCGACTTCGCGGGGGACCCACCAGCCGTTGAGACCGACCGTGATCGCTCCGAGCGCCTGCGAAGCCCAGAATGCGGTCACCCACTCGGGGTTGTTGGCGGACAGGATCGCGACCCTGTCGCCCTGGCCGATCCCGTACTGCTCGCTGAGAGCCGCTGCGAGTGCGCGGGCCGAGGCGACCTGCTCGGCGAACGATATACGGCGGTCGAGGGTGACGATGTAGTCGCGGTCGCCCCAGGCTTCGGCATCGGTGAGCAGGTCGCCGACGGCCCGGGTGCGATTCTTGATCACGCGCATACGGGTGCCGAGGACCTCCTCCTCGACGATTTCGAATCGGCCGCCCGGGCCGGTGTGTTCAGCCATGACGCGATCCGCATCCGACTGTGGTGGGACGGTTCGGGTCATGTCTGTTCCCTTCGCGATGCTGCAGGAGCGAGAAGTTCGTAGATTCCGGGTTCACTCCCGGGAGATTGGTGCCGGACACCGCCCGGGGCGGCGTCCGGCACCCGGCTTGCCGGCCGCAGAGCATGTTCTTCTGCGGTCGGCTGCGCCTCACTTTCCGATGAAGGCCTTGTCGAGCAGCATGATCTGGTCGACCGAAGGATCGACGCCGAAGACATCGTCGGCCCATGCGATGTACGTTTGGCCTGCCGACCAGGTCATGAACGGCTGTTGTTCATTGACCGCCTTCTGGATGCCGTCGATCGCCGCCTGCTTTGCCGCCTCGTCCGGCGCCGAGAGCATGTCGGAGATGAGCTGGTTCATCTCCGGGTCGTTGGCCCCGGTGATGGGATCGCTCTTGCCGGCCAGGGAGTTGAACAGGCGGATCTCCGGTGCGACGTCGGTGACCTCGTAGGCCCCGAGCGCGAGGTCGAAGTCGCGGTCGACGTTGACGCGCATGACCATGTCGGTGACGCTGCTGGCGTAATCGAGGGTGACGTCGAAGCCGACCGCGTTGAGCTGCGCCTGGATCGCCAGCGCGACCTTCGTGCGTTCGGGGCTGTTGATGCCGACGTAGGTGAGGCGCCCGTCGTAGCCGTCGGCCTTCGCCTGATCCAGCAGTTCCTTCGCCTTCGCGGGGTCGGGCTCGATGCCCGATGCGTCCCCGTGCCACTTCGACCAGGGCTCGAACATGTCCGTGCCCGCCATGTTCTGACCGTCGTAACCGCGTTGGTTGATTACCTCCGGGTCGATCGCGTATGCCATGGCCTGACGCACGCGGGGATCGGCGCCGGGACGGCCCTCCCGCACGTTGATCAACCCGACGAGCGACATGCTTGCGGTCTCGATGAATCCGGGGAACTGCGCCTTCGCCGCGTTGACGGTGTCGGCGCCGCGCAGGTAGATCATGTCGACTCCGCCGGTCTTGAGGCTGTCGATCTTCGCCTGGTCACCGGAAATGGCGACGAACTTCAAGCCGTCCAGGTTGGGCTTGCCGCCCCAGTAGTCCGGCCGGGCTGTGAGTTCGAGGGTCTGCTGCGGCTGGAGACGGGCGACGGTGAACGGGCCGGCGCCGATCGGCGTGAACTTGCCGCCCTTGTCCGAGGACGGGGCGACGATCATGCCATGCCCGTACGCGAGGATCGCCGGGAAATCGCGCCACGGGCGGGTCAGGGTGAAGACGACGGTCGATGGATCCTTCGCGGTCGTGCTCTCGACCATCTCCAGATAGAGCTCGGAGTAGAGCCCGGCGCCATCGTTGAACCGCTTGATGCTCGATACGACTGCGTCGGCGTTCAGAGGTGTGCCGTCGCTGAAGGTCACACCGTCGCGGAGCGTGAGCGTCCAGGTCATGTGATCGTCGCTCTCCTCGAGCGACTCGGCGAGCCGGGGGACGAAGGACTCGGACTCATCGTCGTACTGGACGAGGACGTCGTAGACGGCCGCCATCTCCGTACCCCCGGTCGGCCCGGTGGGCGGAGTGAGGGCCGGGTCGAGCGTGGCGACAGGAGCGTAGCTGGCGAAGGTCACCGTCCCGCCCTGGACCGGCTCGCCGGGTTCTCCCTGCTCCCCGAGGAATCCCCGAGTCTGGGAGACCTCCGACGAGGATGCCGTGCCGACGTCGTCGCCGGCGCCCGCATCGGCGCAGCCCGCCAGCAGGGCGGCGCAGGCCGCGGCCGCGATGACGACCCGCCCGAGACGGGGGCGTGTGAGTTTCATGTGATCGACCTCCATGGGTGTGTGGGGGAACCGCCTCGAATACGGGCGGCAGCAGCGGGTCGGGGCCCGGCTGTGTGCGGCGCCGTTGCAGCGCGCCGACGATGCGGTTCAGTGCGCTTCCACGGCCAGAACACCTGCGTGATCGGAAGATCCCCGCGCGACGATGTCGCTGACCTGCAGTGTTATCGAATGCATGCCATCTTCACGGGCTTAAACTGCAACTATTGTTGCGCACAAGTCTTGCAGATGCAATAGATACTTGTTAGCGTCATCACACCACGTCCGATACCGGGCCGTGGGCACATTCGACCGACGTGATCCGTCATGGAAGAGAGGCGCCCGGTGTATCTCACACCGTCGCAAAGCGCCCGGAGACTTCGCCAGGAATTGCGCCGCTACCTCGCCGAACTGCTCACCGATGAGGTGTGCGCCGGCATGGCGGCACCCGGCGAGACGGGCAGGCTGGCCAAATCGAAGATCCTCCGGCAGATGGGCGAAGACGGGTGGCTGGGAATCGGCTGGCCCACGGAATACGGCGGCCAAGCGCGGGGGCCGGAGGCGCAGTACGTGCTGTTCGACGAGGCCTACCGCGCCGGGGCCCCGCTGCCCATGGTCACCCTGACGACGGTGGCCCCCACGCTGATGGCCAAGGGTTCTCCTGAACAGAAGGAGTACTTCCTGCCCCGGATCCTCCGGGGCGAGCTGATCTTCGCGATCGGATACACGGAGCCCGAGGCGGGGACCGACCTCGCGTCGCTGCGCACCAGGGCGGTGCGCGAGGGCGACGAGTACGTGATCAACGGCAACAAGATCTTCACGTCCGGCGGCGATGAGGCCGACTGGATCTGGCTCGCTGCGCGGACCGACCCCGAAGCCCCCAAGCACAAGGGGATCTCGCTGATCCTCGTCCCGACCACGTCGAAAGGCTTCTCCACGACGCCCATCCACACCGTCGGCCGAGGACGGACGACGGCCAGCTACTACGACGACGTGCGGGTGCCCGCATCGAACGTCGTCGGCGCGGAGAACAACGGATGGCACTTGATCACAACCCAGCTCAACCACGAGCGCGTGGGCCTGGCCGCGTTCAGCGGGATCTGCGAGGGGATGCTCGAGGAGACCCTCGCCTGGGCGAACCGGGCCGCCGCGGCCGACGGGCGCCGGATGATCGACATCCCCTGGGTGGCCGCCACGTTGGCGGAGGCCCACGCGCGTTTGAGCGCCATGCGCCTGATGAATCTGCGGCTGGTGGACTCCACCGCCGGCGGCGACGTGGCCCCCGGAGACGCCAGCGCGGCCAAGGTCTTCGCCACGGAAACCGCCGTCGACGTCTACCGCATGCTGCTCGAGGTGCGCGGTCCGTCGGCGCTGCGCATCACCGACTCCCCGTGGCGCCTCGACTCCGGCCGGCTCGCGGTGATGAACCTTGCCGCACAGATCAACACGTTCGGCGGCGGAGTGGCGGAGATCCAACGCGAGATCGTCGCCTGGGACCGACTCGGCCTGGCCAGGAGGGCACGATGACCGAAGAACGCATGGACTTCTCTCTCGGCGAGGACCATGAGGCCTTGCGCGGACTCGCCGCGGACGTGTTCGCGCGGTTCGGCGACGACGAGCGCATCGCGGCCATGGAGCGCGACGGAGTCCCCTACGACGAGCAGCTGTGGTCGAGCCTCCTCACCACCGGACTGATCGACGCCGTACTCCCGTCGGATGCCGGCGGTGGCGACGCCGGAATGGTGGGCCTCGCAGTGATCCTGGAGCAGCAGGGGATCCGCCTGGGGCGGGTTCCCCTGGCCTCCACCGGCACGGCCGCCCTTGCCCTCGCCCGTTTCCACGGCGCGGATGCGCCGCTGCTGGCCTCGCTGCGCCGCGGCGACGCCCGGATCGCGGTTGCCACGGCCGACGCGCGGTCCGGATTCGTCGTGCGCCGCGACGACGGCCGCACCGTCCTCACCGGCGGCTGCCCGCACGTGCACATGGCCGGGTCCTGCACACACGTCCTGGTCACGGCGGACGACGCGGGCATCGAACGCTGCTACGTCGTCCCGCTGGACAGGGACGGCGTCACGGCCGACGTCTTCGACGGCATCAGCCGCACCGCGCACGCCGACATCGTCCTCGACCGGGTACCGGTGGGCGAGTCCGACCTGCTGGGCACCGCCGCCGACGGTGCCGCACCCGCGGCGTGGGTGCGGCACCGGTATCGCACCGCCGTGGCGGCGATCGTCTCCGGCGTGTGCGCCGAGGCGATCCGCCGGACTGCGCAGTACACCTCGCAGCGCACCCAGTTCGGGCGGCCGCTGTCGACCAACCAGGGCGTCGCGCTGCGCGCGGCCGACGCGTACATCGACACCGAGATCGTCCGCCTGACGATGCTGGACGCGGCGTGGCGATGCGACGTGGATTCCGACCCCGAGGCGGCGGTATTGACCGCGGCGTGGTGGGCGAAGGAAGGCGGCGTCCGCGTCGTGCACGCCACGCAGCATCTGCACGGCGGAATGGGCGCGGACGTGGACAACCACATCCACCGGTTCTTCCTGTGGGCCCGCGAGTTGGACATGGTCGGCGGCCCGGCCCCGCTGGTGCTCGACGAACTCGCGAACACCCTGCGCACCCCCGACCCGCGCGAAGCGGTCCGGCCATGACGTCTCACACACCACCACTCGACCGGGACGGCGCAGGCCGTAGGCAGATACTGCAGTCGGCCCGGGCAGGAAGGCCCGGAGGATGAACGACCGACCATTGACCACCGCCTCCTTGTTGCTGGAGAGAGCGGACGACGACCACGCGGCACTGCTCTTCGAGGACTCGCGCTGGACGTGGCGCCAGTTCGTCGCGGAGTCCTCCACCCGCGCGCGGCTCCTCCATGAGCTCCGGGACGGTGACCGCCCGTTCCACATCGGGGTGATGCTGGAGAACGACCCCGAGTACCTGTTCCTCATCGGTGGCGCCGCCCTTGCCGGCGCCACCGTGGTGGGGGTCAACCTCACACGCAGGGGCGGCGAGCTGGCTGAGGACATCCGCTTCACGGACTGCCGGATCATCGTCACCGACAGCGCCTCGGCGGGACGGCTGGACGGCCTCGACCTGGGCATCGACCACAGCCGGGTCCTCGTGCTGGACTCGCCGGAGTACAAGACCATGCTCGAGGAGGCGGCCACCCGATCCGCGCCGGCGCTGCCCACGCCCGCCGCGCAGGATCCGGCCACCCGGCTGCTGCTGCTGTTCACATCCGGATCGACGGGGCGGCCCAAGGCGGTGATCTGCTCCACCGGAAGGCTCGCCGCCATCGCGTCGCGCCGGCACATGGACATCGGCCGCGACGACGTCTCGTACAGCTCGATGCCGCTGTTCCACGGGAACGCGATCATGGCCTGCTGGGCGAGCACGCTTGCCACGGGCGGCACCTTCGCGCTCGCCCGCAGGTTCTCCGCGTCGCGATTCGTCCCCGATCTCATCAAATTCGGCGCAACGTATTTCACCTACGTCGGCCGCGCGTTGGCTTACGTCCTGGCAAGGCCCGAATCCGCGGACGAGAAGGCCACGAAGCTACGTTGCGCCTTCGGCACCGAGGCGTCCAGCGTCGACCGCCACGAGTTCCACCGGCGCTTCGGGATCATGCCGACCGAGAGCTTCGGCTCCAGCGAGGGCGGGCTGTCGATCGTCCGCACCGACGACACGCCGGAGGATGCGCTCGGCCGCCCGCAGCCCGGGCTGGATGCGGTGGTGCTCGACCCGTCGACCCTGCAGGAATGCCCCCGCGCGCGGTTCGATGCGAGCGGACGGCTGACCAACGCCGGCGAGGCGATCGGCGAGCTGGCGAACCTCACCGGCGCTCGGCTGTTCGAGGGGTACTACAAGAACCCGGGTGCGGAGGCCGAGCGGGTGCGCGGCGACATCTTCCTCACCGGCGACCTGGGCTATCGCGACGCCGAGGGGTTCTTCTACTTCGCCGGAAGATCAGGGGACAAGCTCCGCGTCGACAGCGAGAACTTCTCGTCGGCGCCCATCGAGCGGATCCTCACCCGCTATCCGGGCGTGCGACTCGCCGCCGTCTACGCGGCCCCCGACGAACGCACCGGCGACCAGGTCATGGCCACGCTGCAATTCCCCGATGCAGACGACTTCGACGCCCAGGCATTTGCAGAGTTCCTCGCCCGGCAGCCCGACCTGGGCACCAAATGGTCCCCGAGGTACGTGCGCATCGTGACCGACGTGCCGATCACGGCGACGCGGAAGATCGACAAAGCGCGGTTGCGCACCGAACTGTGGATGGTCGACGATCCGATCTTCCTGCGGCCCGGCTGCTCCGAGGAGTACCGGCCGATGACCGACCGAGACCGCGGCGAGATCCGCCGCGGTTTCGAACGCAACAAGCGGCATGCGCTATTGCCGGCGCCGCCGGCTTCCGATGATTTTCCCGCAAGGAGGGACTGATGGGCGAAGAAGAACTCGTCGCCAAGATCCAGGCGATGATCGACGACGGCGGCATCCGCACCTCGGTGGCCCGCGACCCGGTCAACAGGCCCATGATCCACCACCTGTGCGACGCACTGGGCGAGAAGAATCCGATCCACCTCGACCCGCAGGCGGCCAAGGCCGCGGGGCACCCCGACGTGGTCGCGCCCACCGGCGCGCTGCAGGTGTGGAACATGACGGTCCCCGGCGAAGAGGACGCGGCGGGGCCAAGCCCCGTCGACGAGGCCTACGACACGCTGCGCTACAACGGGTTCCCGAATGTCGTCGCCGTCAACAGCGAGCAGGAGTATGTGCGGTACCTGGTGCCCGGCGACCTGCTGACCGCCGAAGAGCGCGTGGAGAGCATCTCGGCGCGCAAGAGCACCAAGCTGGGGCCGGGCCACTTCATCACCACGCTCACCACGTACTCGGATCAGAGCGGGAGCCCCGTCGGGACGATGCGCTTCCGCACGCTCTGGTACGCCGCCGACGGGCAGGAGAGCGGCGATGAGTGAGGCGCTGCGGCCGCGGCCGCCCATCAATGCCGACAACCGCTTCTACTTCGACGCGCTCGACGCCGGCACCGTCTGCGCCCAGTGCTGCGATGCCTGCGGCGAGTTCCGCCATCCCCCCGTCCCCATGTGCCCGCGGTGCCACTCGCTCGAGTGGTCCCCGCGGGAGATGCCGGGCGAAGGCGAACTCGTCAGCTTCGTCGTCATGCACCATCCCGTGCGGCCGCCGTTCGAAGACGGATACATCGTGGCCCTCGTCGAATTCCCCGAGGGTCCGCGCATGGTGATGAACCTCGAAGGGATCGCCGAAGACGACGTCAAAATCGGAATGACGTTGCGCGTCGCCGCGGAGGCGGTGGATGACGAGCTGACGCTTCCCGTCGCCCGGCCGATCACCTAGATCCGATCTTCTTTTACATGCAGAGGAGTAAAACAATGGCAGATCGTCGCGTCGGCGAAACGCTCCCCGAATCACATGTCCCGATCACCGCCACCCTGATCGCCTCCGGGGCGATTGCGACCAGGGATTTCCAGCGCGTGCACCATGATCGCGATGCCGCGCAGGCCGCCGGCACCAAGGACATCTTCATGAACATCCTGACGACCAACGGCCTGGTGACCCGGTACCTCACCGAGTGGGCCGGCCCTTCCGCCCGGATGAAGAAGTTGAGCATCGGCCTGGGGGCACCGAACTTTCCCGGTGACGAGATGACCCTGACGGGCGTGGTGGAAGACGTCGCGGACGACGGCACCGTGCGGGTGTCGGTACAGGGCCGCAATTCACTCGGCACCCATGTATCCGCTCAGGCGCATCTCGCCTTCCACGGTGCGGAGGTGCTCGAGAATGCGTGAGATAGCGGACAAGACCGCCATCGCCGGAATTGGCGCCACGGAGTTCTCGAAAGAGTCCGGCAGGTCGGAACTGCAGCTTGCCCTCGAAGCATGCAAGGCGGCGCTCGATGACGCCGGCATCAACCCGCACGACGTCGACGGCATGGTCACGTACTCGATGGATACGAATCCGACGATCGACGTGGCGCGCGGTCTGGGTTGCGAGAACCTCAACTTCTTCAGCCTGGTCGACTACGGGGGCGGCGCCGCGGCGGGCACGCTGTTGCACGCGGCGATGGCGGTGGCGAGTGGCGCCGCCGAGACGGTGCTGTGCTACCGCGCATTCAACGAGCGGTCCGGGAACCGGTTCGGCACGGGCATGAGCGTCGAGGGGATGGCACCGGACGCGCGGGCGGCGAACTACGCCTGGTACCTGCCGTACGGACTGCTGACGCCGGCGTCCTGGGTGGCGATGTTCGCGCGCCGGTACATGCACGTCGCCGGCGCGACCAGCGAGGATTTCGGGCGGGTCGCGGTGGCGGACAGGAAGCATGCCGCAACGAATCCCAAGGCGTGGTTCCACGGCAAGCCGATCAGCCTCGCCGACCACCAGCAGTCGCGGTGGATCGCGAAGCCTCTGCATCTGCTCGACTGCTGCCAGGAATCGGACGGCGGGCAGGCGTTCGTGGTGACGAGCACCGAACGCGCCCGGGACCTCAAGTCCAGACCCGTGATCATCCGCTCCGCCGCGCAGGGCGCGGGATACGACCAGCACTCGATGACCAGCTACTACCGCGGCGACAGAGATCGTGCACTGCCCGAGATGGGCGTCGTCGCAAAACGGCTGTGGTCGGACACCGGACTGGGGCCGCGCGATATCCAGACAGCGGTGTTCTACGACCACTTCACGCCGTTCGTGCTGTGTCAGCTCGAAGAGTTCGGCTTCTGCAGCCCGGGGGATGCGAAGGACTTCATCAAGGACGGAGCCATCGAACTCGGCGGCGCCCTTCCGGTGAACACGCACGGCGGTCAGCTCGGTGAGGCCTACATCCACGGCATGAACGGAATCGCCGAGGGCGCCCGGCAGATTCGCGGCGAATCGGTGAATCAGGTCGAGGGTGCCGAGAACGTCCTCGTCACCGCCGGAACCGGCGTTCCGACGAGCGCGGTGATCCTGGGGGCGGACGGCTGACCCCGGCGGGCGGTCACACCGTCCGCCCGACGACCGGCCATCCGGGTGGATCCGTTGGACGGCACGAATCGTGCGCCCCCGGGGTCGGAGGCGCGCTCGGCTCCGGGGGCCGGCGGCGCCCACGTTCTGCGCGGCGCACGAGATATCAGATTGCGTAAGGAGCCTATGACTATGTCCACCACTGTAGAAAACATTTCAGAGACCACCGAGGAGGCCGCGCAGGTATTCGCGCGGAACGCCGTGGCGGTCGGATTCGACGACCTCCCCGAGGGCGTGGCCGAGATGACCGGCAAGGCCATCATGGACACGCTGGGCGTCATCCTTCCGGCGAGTACGACCTCGGTGGAGGCGCGACTGCTCGCCGAACACGTCCTGGACTTCGGCGGAAAAGGTGAATCGACGGTTCTGGGATTCGGCACGAAGGCGCCCGCGTGGCTCGCCGGGTATGTGAACGGTGCGATGGTGAACTGCGGAGACTACAGCGACCTGCACCCGGACGCGGCGCACATCTCCTCCCCCGTAGTGCCCGCAGCCCTGGCCCTGGCAGAGCGGCAGGGCGGCGTCAGCGGGCGTGATCTGATCACCGCGGTAGCTGTGGGCGTGGACCTGCAGTGCCGCCTGACCAGGGCGGCGGCCGCCCAGCCCGGCGGAGTCATGGCGCCGTGGCATCCGGCGCCGGTGTTCGGCGTCTTCGGAGCCGCGTTGGCCTGCAGCAAGCTGCTCGGCCTCGATGTGAACCAGACTGTGGACGCCCTGGGCATCGCCTTCACCCAGGCGGCCGGAACCCAGGAGATCGTGTTCGGCAAGGACTCGACCATCCGCGGCTTCGGGCATGCAGTGCCGGGCGAGGTCGGAGTGCGCGCTGCGCAGCTGGCGCAGCTGGGGATCAGCGGGGTGCGGAACAGCCTGGACGGACCGCGGGGATTGTGGAACACCTACTACCGCGGCATCTACGACAGAGAGCTTCTGCTCGGAGGGCTGGGGACCCGCTACGACGTGCTGAACGACGGCTTCAAGCCCTGGCCGTCGTGCGCATTCACGCACGTTTTCGTGGACATGGTCCAGGAGCTCCAGCGCGAGAATGGTTTCGCCGGCGACGAGGTGGAGTCGGTCCTGGTCACCGTCGGCGACTTCGCCCGCGGCCAGACCGAGCCGCTCGAGGAATGGCGCCGGCCGGCCAATTCGATGCTCGCCAAGCTCAGTGTGCCGTTCACGGTCGCCACGGTCCTGCATACGGGGAACGTGACCATCGCCGACTACGCGGAGGAGAAGCGCGTGGACGGCGAGGTGCTTGCGATGGCGGACCGCATCACGTCGCGCTTCGATCCCCAGTACAACTTCGTCTCGGGAGCGGGCTTCCCCGGAGGTGAAATCGAGATAGTGCTGCGGGACGGCCGGGTGCTGCGCCGACAGCAGCCGCGGGCCTACGGCCATCCGCTGAAGCCGATGTCCTGGGACGGACTGATCGCGAAATTCAGGGACTGCGCAGCATACTCCGCGCGCACGGTTCCCCCGGCGGACCTTGATCAGGCCGTGGAAGGTTTCCGCACCCTCGAGTCGGTGGACGACGTGGGCGCGCTGATAGCCCTGGTCGGCTGAACGGAGATCCGATCCGATCGACAGTGATTGTCAATAATCAACCTCAAGGAGACTCCTGATGCAACTCAAAGACAAAGTCGCAGTGATCACCGGATCCGGTGCGGGCATAGGCAGACAGTCGGCGATCCGGTTCGCCGCAGAAGGCGCGCGGGTGATCGTCAGCGACGTCAATGACGACGCCGGCGCCGAAACCGTGGACCAGATCCGCAGCAACGGCAACGAGGCGACGTACTGTGCATGCGACGTGACGCAGGTCGCCGAGCTGGAAAAGCTGATGGACTTCGCCGCCACCACGTACGGCGGAGTCGACGTCTTCTGGCACAACGCCGGGACCACCGGCTCCGCGTTCGGTGCGGACGGGACCGGCTACCAGAGCGGAGTCACAGAAGCCGACTGGGACCAGCAGATGGACGTCCACCTCAAGGCGGGGTTCTTCGGGGCTCGGTTGGCGGTGGACCAGATGATGCAGCGGGGCGGCGGTGCGATCCTGTTCACCAGCTCGGCCGCCGCGCTCAAGCCGCCGCCCGAGGTCTCGCCCGCGTATCCCGTGGCCAAGCACGGCCTGATCCTGTTGACCAAGATGATGGCGATGGACCTGGCCAAGCACAATATCCGGGTGAACGCGATCTGCCCTGCCTCGATCAGGACCGCGATGATCGAGTCCCTGCTCGCCGACGAGTCGACGAAGGGCGTGGTCGACGAGCTGGTCAAGAAGATGCCGATGGGCAGGATCCTTGAGATGGAGGAGGTGGCGAACTGCGCCGCTTTCCTCGTCTCCGAGCAGGCATCTGCGCTCACCGGAGTCGTCCTCCCCATCGACGGCGGACGTACCGCACTCTGATGCCCTGCAGTCCCGGCGTCGAGAGCTCGTCGAAGCCGTGAAACGCCGGGGCTGCAGCAGGATACGAAGGCGACCCACGTGAATGGACACCCGTTCCGCGATGTCGCGGTCTCGGCGGTCTACAACACTCCGCAGGCCCGGGTGCTCGAGGGCCATGACAGCGTGACCATCACGGTGGACGCGGCACGCGGCGTCATCGCCGAGGCCGGGGTCGACGTCTCGAGCATCGACGGGGTCTTCGGACAGTCGGCGTCATCCGCGGTCTACGCCCTCGGCCTCGGCCCGGTGTGGTGCTCCAACACCCGGGGCGGTATCGCCGGAATCCTGCAGGCTGCGAGCGTCATCGCGGCGGGGCTGTGCACCACCGTGCTCATCGCGGACGGCGAGGCGGGGTTGTACACGGACCGCAGCGCCACCGCTCCGTGGACTCGTCCGTCGAACGAGTTCGTCGCGCCGTTCGGTCTGTACACGGCGGTCGAGTTCGCGCTGATCGCCCGGCGCCACATGCACCGATACGGCACGACGCCCGAGCAGCTGGCAGCGGTGGCCGCGCGCATCCGGAACAACGGGCACATCAACCCCGAGGCAGTGTATCGGGGTCGCGGGCCGTTCAGCATCGACGATGTCCTGTCGTCGCGGATGATCGCGGACCCGTTCCGTCTCCTCGACTGCGCGACGACGTCCGAGGGCGGATGCGCCCTGATCCTCACGACGGCGGCCCGCGCGGCGGACCTGCCGGGTGAACCTGTCTACATCCTGGGCGGCGGGCTCGACTCCATGGGTCCGCAGTACCGGCATGCGCCCGACTGGGACCTCGTCAGCCGTACCGACGACATTCCGAACGGGTACGTCGGCCGGCGGGCCGCACGGCAGGCTTTCGCGATGGCCGGCATCGGGCCCGAGGACGTCGATGTGGCGGAACTCTACGATCCGTTCTCATTCGAGCTCATTCGGCAGTTCGAGGCTTTCGGGTTCTGCAAGGACGGCGAAGGCGGAGCCTTCGCGACCGAGCGGGTCACCGGAGACGACCCCGCGCTGCCCATCACCACCGACGGCGGATTGATGTCGTACAGCCACGGCGGCGGCGTCGTCCAGCTGAATCAACGGGTGGCACGCGGCGTTCAGCAGTTGCAGGGGACCTGCAGATCCAACCAGGTCGCGGGTGCCCGCACCGTATTGTGCAGCAACGGCGGCGCCGGGGCGCTGTTCACCGATGTGCTGTTGCTGGGAAGTGAGCGGCCATGACAAGACCGACTGGGGAAAGGAGCGACCGGATCCTGCGGCCGCAACCGGACACGGTCGCGGCGCCGCGGCCCACCGTACTTTCCCAGCATTTCTGGGACGGGTGCGCCATAGGGGAACTGCGATTCCAGCGGTGCACCGACTGCCGGCGCGCGGCATTCGACCCGGTCATCCTCTGCCGACATTGCGGAAGCGGGCGCGTGGCATGGAAGGTCAGCGCCGGATCGGGAATCGTGTACAGCCACACCATCGTCCACCGTCCGCAAACGGCCGACTTCGTCGTTCCGTATGCCGTCGCGATCGTGTCCGTCGACGAGGGTTTCCACATGCTGACCAACATCGTCGGATGCGCCCCCGAAGACGTCGCGATCGGAATGGCGGTGGAGGTCGTGTTCGACCGCTCGCCAGTGCGCGCCGCCCTGCCCTACTTCAGGCCGGCGCGCGGGCCTGGATGATCGGCGGGCGCCGACAGCCGATCACCCGCGAGGCGCGACGTTTCGAGGCGCGCTGAGCCCGGCGCACGCGGCGCCGGGCTCAGCCTGCCATGCTCGAACTCCGCACCGCCCCGGGGGCGGAGCCCCCGGGGCGGCGACTCACTTCTTGATGAACGCCTTGTCGAACAACATGACCTGGTCGATCGACGGGTGAACGCCATACACCTTGTCGGACCACGCAACCAAGACCTGGCCGGCATTCGTGGACAGGAACGGCTGCTGCTCGTTGGTGTACGCCTGGAGGTCGTCGATCGCGTCGCGCTTGGCGTCCTCGCTCGGCGCGGAGAACACGGCGTCCATCCGCCGGTCCATCTCGGGATCGTCGATGCCGATGATGGGGTCGCTCTCGCTGTGCAGCGAGTTGAAGAGCCGGATCTCGGGTCCGATCTCGGTGACGTCGTAGCCGCCTTGCGCGAGGTCGAAACTCTGCTCGACGTAGACCTTGATGTTCATGTCGGTGATGCTGCTGGCGTAATCGATCGTCACATCGAATCCGACCGCATTGAGCTGCGCCTGCACCGCCAGCGCCACCTTCACCCGCTCGGGAGTGTTGACGGCGACATAGTTCAGCTGCCCGTCGTAGCCGCCCGCCTTGGCCTGTTTCAACAACTCCTTCGCCTTGGCCGGGTCGTACTCGGCCCCGTCGACGTTTCCGTGCCAGTTCGACCACGGCAGGAACATCCCTGAGCCGCTTATGCTCTGGCTGTCGTAGGCACGTTGATTGATCAGTTCCGGGTCGATGGCGTAGGCCATGGCGCGCCGGACCAGCGGGTCGGCACCGGGGTGGCCGGGTTGGTTGTTGATCAACTGGACCAGTGACATGTTCGTGGTCGCGATGAATCCCGGGAACTGCGCCTTCGCGGCGTTGACGGTGTCGGCGCTGCGCAGGTAGATCATGTCGACGCCGCCGGTCTTGAGTGCGTCGATCTTGGGCTGCTCGCCGCTTATGGCGACGAACTTCAGGCCGTCGAGATTGGGCTTCCCGCCCCAGTAGTCCGGCCGCGCCTTGAGCTCGAGGATCTGCTGCGGCTGGAGATCGACCACCGTGAACGGGCCGGCGCCGATCGGCGTGAACTTTCCGCCCTTGTCGGCGGACGGGGCGACGATCATGCCATGCCCGTACGCGAGGATCGCGGGGAAGCTCCGCCAGGGCTTGTTCAGGGTGAACACGACGGTGGACGGGTCGCTCGCAGTCGTGCTGTCGACCATGTAGGCGTAGAGCTCGGAGTAGAGCCCGCCGCCGTCGTTGAATCGCTCGATGCTCGATACGACTGCGTCGGCGTCCAGTGGCGTGCCGTCGCTGAACGTCACGCCGTCACGCAGCGTGAGCGTCCAGGTCATGTGATCGTCGCTCTCTTCCAGCGACTCGGCGAGCTGGGGGACGAACTCGTCCGCGTCGTTGTCGTATCGCATGAGCACGTCGTACACCGCCGCCAATTCGCTGGCCCCTGCGGATCCGGCCGGCGGGGTGACGGTCGGATCCAGGCTCGCCACCGGCGCGAACGTCGCGTAGCTCAGGGTTCCGCCCTGCACGGGCTCGCCGGGGTCGCCCTGGTCGCCCAGGAATCCCCGCGTCTCGCCCATTTCCGCCGCGCCGCCGCTGTCCGTGGCGCCCGAGTCGGCGCACCCGGCGACGAGGGCGGCACAGGCCGCGAGAACGGCGCATGTCCGGCCGAAGCCGGAGAACCTGACATTCATGTGATCAACCTCCGTGTGTGGGATCAAAACGACGACGCGGCAACGGGATTGGCCGTGCGGCTGCTTGCGGATACCTCTGTGCTGCGCAGTCATCAGGAGGCCGATACCGATACCGGTACCGGCACCAACGCAACCAGCACCACCACCGACGTCGCCGACCGCGCAGCGCTCCTGCGCCGTGCGCACATCTCGGGCAATACACACTGCTCGAATTGTGTCGTACAACTCTTGTGCATACAAGAGTTGAATAAGTCGACCCATGAACGGGTCGGCAACGCCCGGGCTGGGCTAACCGGAAGGTTGACGCCACTGTAGCCGGTGGCTACAGTGGCGTCTATCACTTAACGCCGTCGGATCATGCAGCGCGGCGCGTCATCTCGACACCCGCGTAACCGGTCATCGGCGCGACGGAGGCGCGACACATCGTCACCGGTCAAGCGAACAGGCCCTGAAAGGGGATGCATGCGAATGCTGGATTGCACCGTCACTTCGCGCCGACGCTCACCGAGGGAGCTGCACCCGTGAACGTCGAGGAGATGCTCACGCGCGAGGCGATCCGCGACAGGTACGCGATCTACAACCGGTCCGGCGACAAGGGGCGACTGGAGGAACTGGCGCAGTGCTTCACCCCGGACGGGGTCCTCGACGCACCGGGGTACTTCTCCGCGCGCGGCAGGGAAGACATAGTCCGCTGCCTGATGCGCCCGCCGCCGGACACCCGCGACTCCGCAGCCTCCTCCGGGAAGCCAGCGCGCATAAGACATTTCGTCTCGAATATCCGGTTCGAGTCGATCGAGCGCGACACGGCGCGGGCCTCGGCCTACTTCATGGTCTGCCGCGGTGATGCGCTCGATCATTGGGGGACCTACCGCGACGTCTTCTCCCGGGCCGGCTCCCGATGGCTGCTCGCGCACCGCTCGGTTGCGGTCGACGGACGAGTCGACGACGCCGGGCGTCAATCGGATTAGAAACGGCACGCCGGAATGACAACGACACCGATGTGAAGCCTCCACCGCTGCTGCGGGTGCCGGGGCGCGATGAGGGCTACCCGTCACCTGCATCGGCGCGGATCAATACAGGAACGGAGCCCGGACCACAGTGGATCTGCAACTCGACGGAAAGTGCGCGCTGGTATCGGGCGGGAGCTCCGGTATCGGGGCCGAATGCGCGCGATGGCTGGCGCGCGAGGGCGTGGCGGTCGTGGTCGCCGGACGGGACCGCGAGCGGTGCGAGGCGGTCGCGGCGGAGATCGGACACGAGGGCGGCACCGCTGCGGCGGTCACCGGCGATCTGTCCACCGACGCCGGCGCGCAGCACGTGGCGCTCGCGGCGCTGCAGACGCGCGGCCGCATCGACATCCTGGTCAGCAATGCCGGCGGGGCATCCCACGGGCGCGGCATCGACGGGTGGGCGGGCGCCGCGCCCGCAGACTGGGTGGACGCCTATTCGTCCAACACGGTCGGGACGGTCCGACTGATCCGGCAGCTGGCGCCGCACATGGTCGAGCGCCGCTGGGGCCGACTCATCACCATGGCCAGCGCCGCGGCGATCTCGCCCAACCCCGGAATGGCCCACTATGCCGCGGCCAAGGCGGCCATCATCAACCTCACCCTGAGCGCATCGAAGGCGTTCTCCGGCTCGGGCGTCACCGCGAACACGATCAGTCCCGGCATGATCCGCACGCCGTCCCTGGACGAGTGGCTCGACGACATCGCCCGCGCTCAAGGCTGGCCGGGCGACCGGGATCGCAGCGCGGCGTGGGCGATCGCGAACATCGTCCCGCAGACCGTCACGCGCATGGGCTCCGTCGAGGACATCGCCGCCGCCGTGACCTACCTGGCCAGTCCGCTCGCCGGTTTCATCACCGGCGCCAACTTCAGGATCGACGGCGGACGCTCACCGTCGATGAATTGACCAACGCGAACGGCGCACCCGGAGCGGCGCATGCGCGTCCCCCGGAAGCTCCGTCGGCCCACGGCCCCGCAGCAGCTCCCGCGTCAGTGCGAACCCTTGCAGAAAGGACCCCACACATGCGGTATCCGAGAATCATGCAGAAACGCAGGCGCCTGGTCGCGGCGGCCGGGGCGGCCGTCGCCTGCGCCGCCCTCGTAGCCGGGTGCGCCGGCCCTGGAACGGAGGCGTCCGGCGCCACCGACGGCGGGCTCACCGAGGTGCACGCGGCCGGGATCATCGGTGAGCAGCCTGATTCCGGTGACCCGGTCGAGGGCGGCACGGTCACCTTCGCCGGCTACACCATGCCGTCCAGCCTCGACCCCACGAAGACGCAGCCCTCGGGCGAAACCGGCGGCACGGAGATGATCAACATCTACGACGTCCTCGTGACCCTCGACACGGACACCAACGAGTACGTGCCCCGGCTTGCGCAGTCGCTCACCGAAAGCGACGACCACCTCACGTGGACTCTGACGCTGCGCGAGGGCGTGACGTTCTCCGACGGCACGCCGCTCGACGCGGACGCAGTGGTCGCCAGCATCAACCGCTACAACACCCTTGGCGGGGCAATCGCTCAACCGTTCACGGACGGGGTGGCCGGAATGGAGGCCACCGACGCACGGACGGTGGTGTTCCGCGTGACCGAGCCCTGGCCGGAGTTCCCCGCACTGCTGTCTCTCGGGCACGGCATGATCGTCGCGCCCGCCGCCTACTCCGACCCCAACGCCTTCACTCCCATCGGCGCGGGGCCGTACACCGTCGGGCGGTTCGCGCCCGGCACGTCGCTCGACCTGGTGCCGCGCCCCGACTACTGGGGCGGAAAGCCGCATGTCGACGCGCTCAAGTTCGTCAGCATCGCGACCGACCAGGCCCGGATCGAAGCCCTTCGCGCGGGAGACGTCCAGATGGCCTTCATCAAGGCGCCCGACTCGGTCACGACCGCCCGTGCCGCATACCCGGGCTTTTACGAGCCGGTGAGCCTCGTCGACGTATTCACGATCAACAGCCGCGACGGCCGGCCCGGTGCAGACGTCCGCGTGCGCAAGGCCATGGCGATGGCGATCGATCCGTCTCTGATCAGCCAGCGCGCATACGGCGACACGGCCTTCGCCACGAGCAAGGTCTTCCCGGAATGGTCGCAGTGGAACAACGACGACCCCGAGGCCTCCTTCGATCCCGCGGCGGCGCGCGAGCTCCTCGATCAGGCCAAGGCGGACGGCTACGACGGCAAGCTCACCTACGTGATGGTGAACGGTCCCACCTACCAGGCCATCGCCACTGCGGCGCAGGCGCAACTCGACTCCGTCGGGTTCGATGTCAGCGTCGAGACCGTGCCCTCCTTCACTGCGCTCATCGAACGCAACTACGTCAAGCACGACTTCGACGTGGCCTACGGCGGCTACAGCGTCTCCGACGCCATGCCGGTGCTGCGCCTGTCCTCGGGCGTGCACAGCGAATCGACGAACAACCCGCTCGGTTATGCCAGTCCCGAGATGGACCGGCGGCTGCACACGGCGAAGACCGCGACGGATGAGCAGTCCAAGAAGGCGGCGCTCGCCGCCGTGGAGAATCAGATCCACCAGGACGTGCCCTTCGTCCCCTGGGCCGAGGGCGCCAACTTCGTCGCCTGGAATCGCGACGTGCACGGCGTGAATCCGAATGGCCGAATCATGCTGCTCGACGAGGTGTGGATCGGCACCGAATGAGCATCTTCGGCACATCTGATCGCCCTCGGCCCCGCGCATTCTGAGCGCATGGGGGCGCGCCGGCGCCCCCATGCGCCGCCCGGTGGATGCAGGCGGCTGGGGAACCGCAATCACTCGACAAGGACGGCGCCTCAATGCAATACAGCTACCAGTTCCCCGGCCACGCGCTGGCTCAGTGGGACGCCTGGGCCGAAGGGCGCGACCTCACCGACATCGCCGTCTGCGCCGAGGAGGCTGGATTCGACGTCGTGTCGGCCACCGACCACCCGTTCCCCGGTGGACGGTGGGTGGACAACGGCGGCCACCATGCGTTCGACCCGTTCGTGGCTCTATCGTTCATGGCATCCGCCACCACGACGATCCGTGTGATGACTTTTCTACTCGTGTCGGGATACCGCAATCCGTACTTGATGGCGAAGTCCATCTCCTCGCTCGACGTGCTGTCCCGGGGACGCACGGCCATCGGGATGGGAGCGGGTTACCAGCGCCGGGAGTTCGCGGCTTTGGGAGCCGACTTCCCGCGGCGCGGCCCGCTGTTCGACGAGGCAGTGGCGGCGATGCGTGAGGCATGGCTCGGAGAGCCGCTCCTGCGCGAGGAATCGGAGTTCCCGGCCACGGGCAACGTGATGCTGCCTCGACCGCGGCAAAGGCCGGGGCCGCCGATCCTCATCGGCGGCAACAGCAAGGCGGCGATGCGCCGCGTCGCCGAGCTGGGCGACGGGTGGCTTCCGTTCGAGCAGACGGCGCCGATGGCCGAGACGACGGGCACACCGCGGCTTTCAGCCGACGATCTTCCCGACCACATTTCGGCCATCGGCGAGCGACGGGCGGCCTTGGGGCGCGACCCGCACTTCGAGGTGATATACACGCCGCTACAGCACGATGATCCGGCCCGACGCGCGGATGCACTCATGGAGTTGTCCGCGCGGCTCGAGTCGTCCGGCGTCACACACATCGCCTTAGAGGGGACTGGGCCCACCCTGAGCGCCTGCATCAACGAGATCGAGCACATCGGTGACGCTGTCATTGCAAAGCCGTGAAAGCGCACCTGGCTTGGCCTCACGGCTTCGTGGGGCGCTGTTCCTGCGCCTTGTCGGCCGCAGGATGGCGGATCACCGGATACTCGGCCGCCGATCACGGGAAGTAGCCTCCGCCTTCGAGGTCGTCGACCAGTGCCGGTTCGGAGGGTGACCAATCGAGTCGTTTCCGGGTCATGACACTCGAGGCCGGGAAATCACCGCCCGCGAGGCCGGCGAATTCGCCGAAATGCTCTGCTGCCGCATCGGCGTTCAGAGATGCGGGTGCGATGTCGAGGTGGGCGGCAATCCTTTCGGCGAGGCGCCGGAACGGCACTCCCTCTTCCGCCACTGCGTGCAGCGTGGAGCCGGGTTCTGCGTGTTCCGCGGCGACGTGGAACACGCGTGCAGCGTCGAGACGGTGCACGGCAGGCCATCGGTTCGCGCCGTCTCCCATGTATGCCGAGATACCGGTTCGCCGGGCGAGATCGATGAGCCGGGGAACGAAGCCGGTATCGCCGGCGCCATGGACGGTGGGAGGCAGGCGGACCACCGAGGAGCGGACTCCGTGTTCGGCGAGGCTGAGTGCGTGCGCAGCTGCGTCGATGCGCTTCCCGGCAGGCCCGCTTGCCACGGCGCGGTCGGTCTCTGTGGCCACGGAGCCTTCAGGGAGACCGGCGAGACCGGCGGCCACGACGAGGGGACGGTGCGACCCGGCCAGGGCTTCGCCCAGGGTGGTGACGACCCGGTGCTCGGTCTCGGCGGCTCCGGCCGGATCCGTGGTGAAGGCGATGTCGTGACGGTAGGCGAGGTGGACGACCCCGTCGCTCTCCTCAGCGGCGCGGCGCAACGAGTCGGTGTCCTCGAGGTCGCCGCGGATCGGGACAGCGCCGAGCGAGCGCACCTTGTGCGCCGCAGCGGTAGAGCGCACGGCGGCGGCGACGACGTGGTGACGTGCGGCGACGAGTTGCGGGACGAGCGCGGAGCCGATCCATCCGGTGGCTCCGGTAACGAGAATGCGCACAGTTCTCCTACAGGAATGAGGGGTCAGGGGCGTCGACTTGCGATCACCAGGCGACGGGCCCGGCGGAGTCGGTGAAGGTGCCGGTCGGCCCGTCTGCGGCGATCGTGGCCATGGCGACTGCCTGGCGGGCTCCGTCCTGCGGGGTTCCGGTTCCATGGTGGTCGTTCAGGTCGGTGGCGACGAAGCCGGGGCAGACGGCGTTGACGAGGATTCCCTCGGCGTGCAGATCGCGTGCGTACATCATGGTGACCGCGGTCAACGCAGTCTTGGACGGCACGTAGCCGAGAGCTATCGGATCGGTGTTCGAGAAGTCGGATATCGCTGCGAGCGAGCCGGCGCTGCTGGAGATGTTCACAATCCGGGGGGCGTCGGAGGCGCGCAGGAGGGGAAGGAATGCACTGGTGACGGTGATGACGCCGAACACGTTGGTCTCGAACACGTGTCGGACATGATCGACATCGGCGGATCCGGGCAGTTGGCCGATGAAGTCGGCACCGGGTTGATGGCTGATTCCGGCATTGTTGATCAGTGCATCCAGACGGCCGTGCCGGGCCTTGACGGCCGCCGCCGCTGCCGCGACAGATTCAGAATCGGTGACGTCCAGGGCCACGCTCGTGACCTCGCCGCCCAGTGCGCGAAGCTCGGCCGCCGTCTTATCCCCACGCTCCTGGCTGCGCGCGCCGATGATGACGGTGTGCCCCTGGCCGGCGAGCTGGGCAGCGATCTCGCGGCCGATGCCCTTGTTCCCGCCCGTGACGAGCGCGATCAGATCGGTGTTCATAGAGTGTGCCTCTTCCTGCGGTGGTGTACCGCTGTCCTGTATCCGTGTGGTGTGGGGGAGGGCGATTCATGGCCTTTCGAGCGGACGCGGTCTTCCCCGGCGCACTACGGCGCCGACGCTCCCGGTGCTCAGCGGGCTCTGTCACGAGCGTGGCACCCCGAATCCGGACTTTCCATAACGTGGAATCCGCAATTATTGCGCTAGAGTACGAGCTATACGCTCCGGTGACCGGCTCTCCGACATCCTCGACTTCGTCGAGGTCAGAAGCGTCGTATCCGGCGGATCCGTCGTGACCAGCCGGTGGCAGGTGAACAGCACGATCGACGACCATCTGAAGTTCATCGCAGTCGTGCACGGGAGCGCCCGCCTGCAGACCAACGACGTGCCCGGCGTCGCCGACCTGGGGCCGGGTGATGTCGCCGTCCTCAACGGGAGAACCTGGCTCCGTATCGATGGCGGCGCTGGCGACGGTGAGCCCACTGAAGTTGCCCCGCCCGAGGCGGGTGCGCCGTTGGACGGCACCCTCGACGGTGACGCGGATGCATTGATCGGTGGCCGCGTCGAGCTCGACCCGATTGGACGCGAGCTCGTGCTCCACGCGATGCCTCGGCTCCTCCACGTGCGAGCAGGCGACTCCGCAGGGGTGCACCTCCACGACTACATCCGACGCATCTTCGACGAACTCGTCGGCGGCCGGCAGGGATCCCGGATCGCCGTCCGGCACTACGGGCAGCTCTTGATCCTCGAGCTCATCCGCGGTCTCGCCCACGATCCGGAGTTGCCCGCGGGATGGCTCACCGCCCTCACCGATGAGTCGCTACGCCCTGCTCTCACGCTGATCCACGAGAATCCCGGTCACAGGTGGCGGCTCGAGGATCTCGCTCATGCGGCCGCGATGTCGCGCACCTCCTTCGCGGAACGATTCCGACGAGCAGCAGGCGTGCCGCCGCTCACGTACCTGCACGATTGGCGGATGCTCATCGCGCAACGCGCACTACGTTCCACCGATACACCGGTGGGGACCCTCGCCCGCGAAATCGGATACCTTTCCGAGAGCGCGTTCAGCACGGCGTTCACAAGGCACGTCGGAGAATCACCGACGAAATATCGGGGCTCTTCGAGGTTGAGCGGGCTGTCGTGGCCTGATGGCGTTCGGCGTGTCTGACATGCCAAAGCCCCTGGCCTCCTGAAATCTGGTTGTTGCGAAGCAATCGGATCTCAGGAGGGCCAAGGGCATGGACGATGCTACGACAACACTGTTAGGGCTACCGGGGCTGCGGGTCATCGACGTTCATCATCTCGATGACGGCACCAGAATCGTCGAGGTGGTCACCGACGACGACGGTGCGCGTGTCTGCCCGGACTGTGGGATGGTGTCGACTTCCCGTAAGGGCGCCGCAGTCACCCGGCCGAAAGACCTTCCCTACGGCGGCGACTGAATCATGGTGCAGTGGCACGAGTCCCGGTGGCGGTGCCGCGAGGCCAGTTGCGCTCGCACCAGCTTCACCGAGGAGATAGAGCAGATCCCGGCGCGGGCCCGGGTCACCGGCCGGCTGCGCACCCGGATGGGCGTGGCGATCGGCGACGCCGCACGGTTGGTCGCAGAGGTCGCCGCCGGGTTCGGCGTGTCCTGGCCGACGGCGCATCAGGCGTTCATCGACCACTCCGACGCGTTCCTGGCGGGCCCGGCGCCGGTGCGGGTGCTGGGCATAGATGAAACGCGACGGGGCAAGCCGCGCTGGCAGCGATGCGCGGCGACAGGCAAGTGGGTGCGTGGTCGATCCGTGGGACACCGGGTTCGTCGATCTGGGCGGCAGTCAGGGGCTGCTCGGGCAGGCCGAGGGGCGCACCGCGGCCGTGGTCGTCGCCTGGCTCAAGGAGCAGACGCCGGCCTTCCGGGCGGGTTTCGAGCACGTCGCGATCGACCCCGCCGGCGTCTACGCCAAGGCGGTCCGCACGCCGGGGCTGTTGCCGAACGCGGCGCTGGTGGTCGACCACTTCCACCTGGTCAAGCTCGCCAACGACGCGGTCACCCAGGTCCGAAGGAGGGTCACCTGGGAACTCAAGGACCGCCGCGGCGGGAAGGCCGACCCGGAGTGGGCCAATAGGAGACGGCTCCGGACCGCGCGGGAACGATTGTCGGACAAGAGCTTTGTGCGAATGTGGAACGCGATGATCGACGAGGACCCGTCGGACCGGATCCTGATGGCCTACATCGCGAAAGAGGAGCTGCGCCGGCTGCTCGGCACTGTGGAGGCCGGCGGAGACCCGCACCTGGCCCGTCACCGGCTGCACAGGTTCTTCGCATAGTGCGCGGACTCGCAGCTACCGGAACTGGTCACGCTCGCGACCACGGTGGACACGTGGTGGCCGGAGATCAACGCGTTCCTGGAAACGGGCATCACCAACGCCGGCACCGAGGGTTACAACAGGCTGGTCAAAGCCGTCAAGCGGTCTGCTTGCGGCTTCCGGAACACGGAGAACTCCCGCCCCCGGACACGATTCCACTGCCCCCGTCGACAGCGGGATGCTGCACACCAGTTCTCATGCTGACTGCCCGCACAAACTCGAAGAGCCCCTATAGCCGCGTTCAGTCCCAGATTTGCGCGCGAGCGGCAGCCACTATCCCCGCGCCATATCCACGAACCGCGAAAGGTGGAGTTGGTGCGCAACAGTGACCGTGGCGGTGGGACCGTTACGGTGCTTGCCCAGGATCAAGTCGGCTTCGCCCATGCGCGGGTCGTCCCGCTCGAAGGCGTCGGGGCGGTGCAGCAGGATCACCATGTCCGCGTCCTGCTCGAGCGAGCCGGATTCACGCAGGTCGGACACCATGGGCTTCTTGTCGGTGCGCTGCTCCGGCCCACGGTTGAGCTGACAGATCGCCACCAACGGCACCTCGAGCTCCTTGGCCAGGAGCTTGAGGCTGCGCGAGAAGTCCGACACCTCCTGCTGCCGCGACTCGACCTTCTTTCCGGACGACATCAGCTGCAGGTAGTCGACCACGATGAGCTTGAGGTCGTGCTTCTGCTTGAGCCGGCGCGCCTTCGCGCGGATCTCCATCATCGTCATGTTCGGCGAGTCGTCGATGAACAGCGGCGCCTCGGAGATCTCGCTCATGCGGCGGGCCAGTCGCGTCCAGTCGTCGTCGGTCATCTTGCCGGAACGCATATCGCCCAGTTTCACCTTCGCCTCGGCGGAGAGCAGACGCATGACGATCTCCGTCTTGCTCATCTCCAGCGAGAAGATCACGCTCGACATCCCGTGTTTAACGGAACATGACCGCATGAAGTCCATGCCGAGGGTCGAGTTGTGCGTGGGGACCATCGACCGGCCTGCCAAGTAGAGATGGTCCTCGGCCGATACTTCAACACACCGGACCGGCACCGAGTCGATCGGGCGAACGTCGACGATGAAACGCGAGCCCGACCGAGCGGTGTTCGATGCGTGTCGCCGTTCCTTGTGAGCAATCCGCTTGCGCTCAATGCCGAACACCGTGTCGTCGGTCGCGAAGGTGAGCGTATAGGCGGTGGAAGTGGCCTCGCTCCTACCGCGGACCCGCTTGGTACTCACCTGGCAGCGGTATCCCAGGCTCACAATCAGCTCGTACACATCGTCGATCAGCCGCTTGTCCACCCCGGCATACTGAACCGATCCGCCGGCGGTGACGGTGCCGTCGGTGTCGAGCAGGCCCGCGAGCATCGCCCGCCGCTGACGCTCCGACCCACGCAAGTACTGGGTCGGAATGTGTTTGTTGCCTAGTACCCCCAGAGTGCGGAGCTGGGCCTGGACACTACCGACCGAGTTTCGGCAGCTCTGGCACATCCGAAGGCCGGTGCACGGATCGCCACACACCGGGCAGGTGGGAGGCGCTACCGGGCGCGACATGAACCTCGCCTTGCCGCCGCAGGACTGCCCGCACGTGCGGACCTCGCTCGTATGCGGCACGAACGTCTTTCCACACACCACGCACTCGCGCGATTCGATCGGAGGTTCCGGCGGCAGCGAGATCCGATAGCGGTAGTTGGCCGACGAGGAACTCGTCGCAACCAGCCCCTCGCCTTCGATGAGCATAGCGATCTCGGGGTCCGCGGTGGTGATGTCCGCGGCGGCTGTGGTGCCGTCACCGAGCCAGGCGCCCAGCATGTAAGGCGGTACGAGCAGGTCCTGGTCGGGCAGTTCCATCGCCTGAGCGTTGACCACTGAATGGTTGATCCGGCTGTCCGCGGTGGGGCATCGGAGGGTGGCCGCGATCTGCTCGGTTGTGCGCACCTCGGGGAACGTGCGCTGGTTCTTGTACCGGTTGTACCCCGCCGCGGCCGCCTGCGCCGACTTCCGCGAAGCACGCGTCTCCGTGAGCCACTGGTGCTCCGCGTCGGCGACGATGACCGTTCCGTCGGAGAATTCCACCTCGAAGCACGGCCTACCCGCCATCACCTCGGTGGTGGCAACCACCCGCACCGGCCGGCCGTCGGCGCCGATGAGGTCGTCGCCCACGGCGACCTCGCCCATGATCGTCCACCCGGCGGGCGTGGGGAGCGGCGTGTCGAGCGCGAGCGCCTTTCCCACGCCGGGCCTGGCCGCCACGATGATCATCTGCCCCGGATGCAGGCCGTTGGTGACCTCGTCCAGCTCCACGAAACCGGTGGGAACGCCCAGCGACAGCCCGCCGCGCGTGGCGATGGAGTCGATCTCGTCCAGCGTGGGCTGCAGCAGCTCCTCGAGCGGCACGTAGTCCTCGGTGGTGCGCCTCTCGGTGACCTCGAAGACCTCCGCCTGGGCGCGGTCGACCACCTCGTCCACTTCCTGGCCGTCGGCGCCCGCGTACCCGTACTGCACGATGCGGGTGCCCGCCTGCACGAGCCGCCGCAGCACGGCCTTGTCCGCGACGATCTCGGCGTAGTAGCCGGCATTCGCCGCCGTGGGCACCGTCGAGATCAGCGTGTGCAGGTAGGGGGCGCCGCCGATGCGCTTGAGCTCCCCGCGCCGGTCCAGCTCGGCGGACACCGTCACGGCGTCCGCCGGCTCGCCCCGGCCGTAGAGATCGAGGATCGCGTCATAGACGTTCTGGTGCGCCGGCCGGTAGAAGTCCGACGAACGCACCACCTCGAGCACGTCGGCGATGGCGTCCTTGCTCAGCAGCATGCCGCCCAGCACCGACTGCTCCGCCACCATGTCCTGCGGGGGCTGCCGGCCGAAATCCTCGGTGGGGGGCTCCTGCGGCAGCGGCCCGTCCGAAAACCCGGACTGATCACGATCGTCGACCACCGACACGCGGCTCAAGCCTCCCCTCACACGAAGACCCCTGTGGTCTTCGAACAACTACTACACCGGACCTGCGACAAGTTCTGATCGTGCCGCGCCGATCGCCGGAATCGGCGCCCGCGCGCACCCGTCGCCGGGAGTCCCGGATCGACCGTAAGTCGTCCGCGTGCGGGTGACAACTACGCCTGTGGATGAGCCTGTGGACAAGTTGTGAGTAGTCGCGGCAGACCTGTGAAGACATGCCGTCAGCCTGTTAACCCCTTGTGGACAAGCTGTGGATGAAGTAGCGGAGTTATGCCATCCCTGCAGGTAGTGACCACCGGACGAACTTCACACCCTGTGAATTGTTTCTCGTTCGGCGTGTCGCGCCGACCCGGCAGCCGGGCGTGTCGCCGTTGCGGGTGCGCCGGACTATCCACAAGCTCTCCACAAGCTGCCGTGATGGGCGTCACGGCCAGGCGGAACAGTGCGCAGACCGGGGCCGTCGCCCCTCCGCTCCCGCTGCCGCCCGCGCCGGCGGCGGTGAACTGGTACCAGTTCCAGGTCCGCATGAAGACGCCGCCGACCCCCGCGCCGATTTCTCGGTGCGGGGGTCGGCGGCAGTGCGCGGTCTACGCGCGCCGGGGCCGGGTCAGGCCGCGGCGCCGGTGACCGTCAGCGTGAACACGGCGGTGACGCCGGCGTGCAGCTTGACGGACACCTCGTACTTGCCGACGCTCTTGATGTGCGTCTTCGGCAGCACCAGGGTGCGCTTGTCGATGTTCGGGCCGCCCGCAGCCAGCAGGGCAGCGGCCACGTCGCCGGCGGTGACGGAGCCGAACAGCTTCTCGCCGTCGGCAGCCGTACGCGCCTGCAGCTCCACGGCGTCCAGGCCCTCGATGGCGCCCTTCAGCTCGCTCGCATGGTCGATGTCGCGCACGCGCTTGATCTCCTGCGTGCGGCGGATGCCCTCCACCTGCTTGAGAGCGCCGCGCGTGGCCACGATGGCCAGCCCGCGGGGCAGCAGGTAGTTGCGGCCGTAGCCGTCCTTGACCTCGACCGAATCTCCAGCAACACCGACGTTCTCGACATCAGCGGTGAGGATCAGCTTCATCGGTAAATCCCCTTCCTCAACGAGCCGTCGGCGTGTAAGGCAGCAACGCCACCTCACGCGAATTCTTGACGGCAACGGCTACGTCCCGCTGATGCTGGACGCAATTGCCGGTCACCCGGCGGGCACGGATCTTGCCTCGATCACTGATGAACCTGCGCAGCAGCGCGGAGTCCTTGTAATCGATCACCGTGTTCTTCTCTTTGCAAAACGCACAGGCCTTGGTCTTCTGCGGCTTGCCGGCCTGCGCCTTGCGCTCTCGCGCCTTGGCCATGGTCCTTCTCCGTAGTCTGGGTTCTCACGGGGGCGTGTCGCCCCGCTGCAGCGCTCACCCGACTCCGACGTGCGCGGCCCGGTCCCGCCGGTAGGGCGGGAGCCCGGCTGCGCAGGTCAGAACGGGGGCTCGTCGTCCGAGGCGCCACCGAACGAGCCCGACGCCTGCGGGGCGCTGCCCCACGGATCGTCGCCGCCCGCCCGGCCGCCGCCTGAGGGTGCGCCACCGCCGCCGGCGTTTCCGCCGCCTCCGCCACCGAACCCGCCGCCGCCACCGCGACTGACCTTCTCGACCTTGGCGGTCGCGTAGCGGAGGGACGGACCGATCTCATCGACATCCAGCTCCACGACGGTGCGCTTCTCGCCCTCGCGGGTTTCGAAGGACCGCTGCTTGAGCCTGCCCTGCACGACCACGCGGGCGCCCTTGGTGAGGGACTCCGCCACGTTCTCCGCCGCCTGCCGCCAGATGCTGCAGCGCAGGAACAGGGCCTCGCCGTCCTCCCACTGGTTCGTCTGCTGGTTGAACCGGCGGGGCGTGCTCGCCACGGTGAACCCGGCCACCGCCGCCCCCGAAGGGGTGAAGCGGAGCTCGGGATCGGCGGTCAGATTGCCGACCACGGTGATGACGGTCTCGCCTGCCATGTGTCCTCCTCGTGCGGTCGGCCCCGATGGGGCCGCGGGTTGACTGACGCGAATGCTCGGGCATTCACCGGCCGGGCGTCCTGCACGGCTCCCGGGAGTGCCGCTCGTCTTCGGAACGGCCCTACCGGAACAGCCCTGTCGCAGCGGCCGGTGGTCGGATCGGATGGTGCTGGGATCGATTGGTGCTGGGATCGGGGTGGTGGTTGCGGTGACGCGAACGCTCAGGCGCTGCGGCGCAGCACCTTGGTACGCAGAACCGACTCGTTCAGACCCAGCTGGCGGTCGAACTCCTTGACCGTGGCGGACTCGGCGGTCATGTCGACCACCACGTAGATGCCTTCGGTCTTCTTGTCGATCTCGTAAGCGAGACGCCGCTTACCCCAGACTTCCAGGTTGTCGACCTTGCCGCCGGCCTCACGGACCACGTTCAGCAGTGTCTCCATGGACGGGGTTACGGTGCGCTCGTCCAGACTCGGATCGAGGATGATCATCATTTCGTACTGACGCACGGGACCTCATCACCTCCTATGGGCTTGAGTAACGGCCACGGCTTGTCCGTGGCAGGAGGGTCGTTGCGTCAAGCAACCCCGTTAAGCTACCAGACGGCATGCTGACCTGCGATGTCGGCCCGTATCGACGGTGACCGGTCACCGTCGCGGCGCGGCACGCGGTCCTCCGGCGTATCGGTATCACCGCGGCGGCGTCAGCTGCCGGCTGAGCACCGCGGCGAGCAGGCGCTCGGCCAGCGGCGCCGGAACGGCGTCCACCAGCGCATGCACCGGCGCCATCCGGGCGGGCAGACCGGCGTGGCCGCCGTCGCCCACACCGGCGAGCCGCAGCAGCCCCTCCACCTGCTCCTCGGTGAGCTCCGCGGGTTCGATGGTGCGCGCCATTTCCACCAATTGCGCATCGGGCTCGACCCGGCCATGCGCGCGGGCCGCATCGGCCGAGTCGCGCAGCGCCGTCAGCAGCTCGTCGATCCGCCCGGCGGCCGCGCCGGTGATCGAGGCGTGGGCGGTCATGGGCACGCGGCGGGCCCGGAGCGCCGTGCCCATCGACGGCTGCACCTGCAGATACCACCCGCGCTGCGCGAGCTCGTCCACCACCACGCGCACGTCCGGATCGTCGGGCCCGCCGTCGTCGGTGAACGCCACCAGGGTGGAGTCCACGTCGCCGACGGTGCGCAGTCCGCCGATCCCGGGGCGCCCCGCCGTCCCGTCGATGCCCGCGGCCAGCCGCCGCGCCGCGTCGTGCGCCGACCTGGCCAGAGACCGGAACCCCGGCATGGCCGCGCCGCCGGTTCCCGGCGACGATCCCGCACCCGGATCGTGATCCTCGATCCCCAGGAACTTCTGCACCGCCCAGGCCGACGCCATCGGCCCGACCGGGCGGCTCGACTGCAACGTGGGATTGACCAGCGGATACCCCGCCCAGCCCGCCAGGGTGAACCAGTGCAGCCGGCGCAGCTCGGCGCTGCGGTGCAGCAGCACGGACACGCCCTTGGGCACGTAGCCGTACTTGTGCAGATCCACGGCGATCGAGGTCACGCCCGGCACGTCGAGCCCGAACGCCGGCGGGTCGTCCAGGAACGGCAGGATCCACCCGCCGATGCACGCATCCACGTGGCACGGCACTTCCCACTGGGCGGCGGCCGCGGCGATCGGCTCCACCGGGTCCACCACGCCGTAGGCGTACGCGGGGGCCGACGCGACGACCAGCGCGGTGCGCGGGCCGATCGCGGCCGCCATCTGCTCCGGGTCCGCCCGCAGCGTGTCCGGATCCACCGGCACGGTCTGCACCTTGAGGCCGAACAGGTGCGCGGCCTTGAAGAACGCGGCGTGGGCCGTCGCCGGCACCACGATCCGCGGATTGCCGGTGCTGCGCCGCCGCCGCCACAGCTCGCGCGCCCCCAGCACCGCCAGCAGGCACGACTCGGTGCCGCCGCTCGTGACGGTCCCCACGGTCTCGTGGTCGCCGCCCAGCTGCCCGGCGACGATGGACACCAGGTCGTTCTCGATGCGCGCCACCGACGGGAACTGCGTGGGGTCCAGGCCGTTGACGTGCGCCAGCAGCTCGTAGGCACGCAGCGCCACCGCGTCCACCTGGTCGAGTCCCGAGTCGAACACGTACGCGGTGGTGGTGCCCCCGCGGGTGGGCAGGTCGTCGCGCCGCAGGTCCGCAAGGTCCGCGAGCACCCGCCGCGCCCGGTCGCCGAGCCCACCGAGACCACCGAGACCACCGAGGTCACCGGGCGTACCGAGGCCACCAGGCGGGGGGTCGGCCGCGCGCTCCAGCCCCTGCAGCCCCGCCGCGTCTCCGTCGACCGCGTCCGGATCCATCCGACATCACCCGCCTCGTCCCACCGGCTCTCCGCCTCCAGCATGCCCCGACCCGCCGTCATCCGGGGGGCGATGCGCCAGCACGAAGACGATGCTCAGCAAAGCGCAGGCGGCGGGCACCAGCGACATCGACCAGGTGATCGCCTGCAGCGCGGACGCCGGCTGGGCCACGGTCTCGTCGCCGGACGCGGAGACATAGCCGCTGAGCCCCAGCACCACGGACACCACCACGAACGGCCCCAGCGCCAGGCCCACGGTCTCGCCCGCCGTCCACACCCCGGTGAAGATGCCCGCCCGCGACGCGCCGGTCCGGCGCGCATCGTCCGCCAGCGTGTCCGGCAGCATGGCGAGCGGGAACATCTGCGTGCCCGCGTACCCGACGCCGACCACGGCCACCAGCGCATACACGCCGAGCGCGGGGAGCGATCCGCCCGCCGTGAGGCCCAGCGCGCCCGCGGCGAACACCAGCGTCGCCAGCACGTACCCGCGTCGCTTGCCGACGAGTCCCGCGACCCGGTGCCACAGCGGCATCGTGACCAGCGCCGGGCCCACCAGGCACGCGAAGAGCACGGACGTGAGGCCGTCGTCGCCCAGGTGGTACTGCGCGAAGTACGGGGCGGCCGCCAGCATCGCGCCGGAGGCCACCGCCTGCAGCACGAAGGCCGCGAGCAGCGCGACGAACGGCCTGTTGCCCGCGGCGGCGCGCAGCTGGGACCGGATCGTGCCGGTGACCTCGCCTACGCGCACCGTGCGGATGCCGCGGGTGCCCAGCCACGCGCCCACCATGCCGGCGGCGATCCCGCATCCCAGCACGATGCCCATCAGCGCGTACCCGCCGCGCCCCTCGCCGCCCACTGTCACCAGGATCGGCGCGGTCACGCCGAACAGCAGGATGCCGACGGTGAGCATCGCGATCCGCCAGGCAGTGATGGTGGTGCGCTCGGCCGGGTCGGCGGTCATCTCGGTGGGCATGGTCACGTACGGAACCTGGAACACGCCGTACCCGGTCGCCGCCAGCAGGAAGAACACGACCACCCACGCGGCCGCGGCATCGCCCGACAGCGCTCCGGGGGTCAGGAAGGTGAGCGCGAACGCCACCGGCAGCGCCGCCGCGCCGGCCAGCAGCCACGGGCGGCGGTCGCCGCGGGCCATGAGCGTGCGGTCCGTCATCCGGCCGATCGCGGGCGCGATGAGGACGTCCCACAGCTTGGGCACCAGGACCACGGCCCCGGCCAACCCGGCCGCCACGGCGAGCGTGTCGGTGAGGTAGTAGGCGAGCAGCAGGCCGGGCACCACCCCGAATCCGCCCGTGCCCAGCGAGCCGAGCGCATATCCCACGGTCTGCCGGCGCGTGAGATTCCCTCCCGCGCTCCGCGTGCCCGGGTGTTCCGGTTCCGGGTCGGTCACATCCCGCCTCCGCCCTCGGCCGCCGATCCCGCGTCGGACGCAGGCGGACTGAACCGCAGCGTATCGGCGTGCGGCCCGCCCCACGCGTGATTCGGCGGGCGCGCCCCGCCGCACCCCGGCGCCCTTCCCTACGCTGGCCTCCATGCGCCTGCCCGCCCGGACGACCGCCGTCGTCGTCCTCGCATCCCTGGTGACTCTGGTTCTGGGGTACGTCAACAAGGCGCGATGCGCCGGGCCGCCGTTCTCGGACCTGGGCCGGAGCCTGAAGTTCGAGTCGCTCAAGAACGTCGACGTGTGCTACTCGGACATCCAGTACCTGTGGATCGGCCGCGACATCGACAACCACGTCTTCCCGTTCCTCCACGGCGGCATCACGCCGTCGGGCAGCCTGTTCGGCGGCACCGTCGAGTACCCGGTGCTCAGCGGGTTGCTGATGTGGCTCGGCGGGATCGGCTCGCACACCGACGCCGCGTTCCTGCTCCACAGCGCCATCATCCTGGCCCCGTTCGGGCTGCTCACCGCGTGGCTGCTCGGCCGGATCTCGGGGTGGCGGGCGCTGTGGTGGTCCCTGAGCCCCGCACTGGTCCTGTTCGCCTTCCACAACTGGGACCTGCCCGCGGTGGCCACCACCGTCGCCGCCGCCTACGTGATGATGAAGGGCCCCGGCAGCCTGCGGACCCGCGGGATGATCGCCGCCGCGCTGCTCGCCGTGGGCGCCTGCCTCAAGCTCTATCCGGGGCTGTTCGTGCTCCCCGTCGCATTGGCCGTCCTGTGGGGCCCCGTCGCACAGCGCGCCGGGCGCACGCCGGACGACGACGGGGGGGCGACGGTCCGACGGTCCGGGCCGCTCGATGTGCGCGGCGCGCTGTCCACCGTCGGCGTCGCCGTCGGGACCGCGGCCGCCATCAACCTGCCGTTCGCCGTCCTCGGGCTGGACGGCTGGCTGGCCTCGTTCGCCTTCCAGGGCAATCGCACCGCGGACATCACCACCAACTCCATCTGGTACTGGGGCCTGCGCCCGCTGATCGGCGACGACGACGCCTACAACTCCGTCGTGTCGATCGCCTCCCCGGTGCTGGTGGTGGCGTCGTTCGTCCTGGCGCTGTGGATCGGCGTCCGGATAGCCCGTCGGACGGGCACGTACCCCTGGTTGCAGGTCTCGGCGGCGATGCTGTGCGGGTTCCTTCTCCTGCACAAGGTCCACTCGCCGCAGTACGTCCTGTGGATACTTCCGTTCTTCGTGCTGCTGCGCGTGCGCTGGCAGGTCGTCATCGGATACCTCGCCGCCAACACGGCCCTCGGAATCGGCCTTTTCCGCTACTACGACGCGCTGGGCACCGATCCGGACGTGGCACGCCGGTGGGAGTACCTCGTGTGGTTCGGCGTATGGGGGCAGGCCGTTCTTCTCGCCGTCCTCTTCGTCGTCTTCCTCCGGACCGCGCCGTCCGGTGGCGACGCTCCCGGGCAGCGGCCGCTCCGCCCTCCGCAATGCGCGGCATCCCCGGCCCCGACGGCCAGCGATAGAACAACAGTTTTATAGAACAACAGTTCCCGTATTCGGTCTATCCCGCCGCACCCGGACCCGGCATTCCGCCATTCACTCTTCCGCACACCCGTGCGAAGCGAAACGAAAACGGCCCAGTGATCGATCACACCGTCAGTGACCGGCTTTGGTGACCCGGGTCGAGATCCGGGCACCGCGTGGCGCGGCACGCATGCACGCCCGCGAAAGCATCTGGGGAGGATCTTGTGCGCACAACGGAAGGCAGCCGTCCTGGCGGGGACCCGTCGCGCGGATGCGCCGAGCTCGACGCGGCACCTGCACGGGGCGGCGGAACCACCGCATCCGGCCGGCCGGCGGCCACCGTCATCCGGACCGGCACGACGGTTCGATCACGCGACTACCAGCGGCCCACGCTGTCGCACCGCGAGATCGAGGTCCTGCGCTGCTGGCTGCTGTCGGACTCCAAGACCGAGGTCAGCGGCAAACTGCACGTGGCGCCGGGCACCATCAAGTCCCACCTCCATCGCATCCGCGGCAAGTACGAGGCCGTCGGCCGCAATGCGGGCACCAAGGCCTCTTTGGTGGCGCGCGCACTCCAGGACGGGATCCTCAGTCTCGAAGAACTGTGACCGCATCGTGACATTTTCCGGGGTCGCAGCGGCACCGCCATTGGTGAATTGCATTGATGGCATTCACAAAGACGCTGGCCGCGGAAGGTTCCTCGCACGCTCCGGCATCACATTCCCCATTGTTCCGCCACGGCGACCGAACAACGTTTTGATTGCGACAGGACAATCCCGGCGGCAACGCGCGAAAGTTGTCGGAGTCCATCACTAGCCTCATCCATGAGAGCAATTGTTCAGTACACAATCGCTGCCGCCGCCGACCCGGCCGGCGGACCCGGTGGTCCATGGACGTGCGGGACCGCAAGACGACTACCCGCGAGGTCCTGAGTCCCTGCGATCGGATCGGATCGGATCGGACGGCTCCGATCGGATCACCCGATGGCGCATCCGCAGACGACGGTCGCGATGCCGGACGGTCACGCCGCGGGGGACCGGCCACGAGGCTGACGTGATCGCGGCGCGACCGACGGGACCCGACAGTCCCGTGCAGAAGGGAGTTGAGGAGCGTTGGCACGCAACACGCCCTCAGACGATGAGCGGGCGGGCGATGAGTCCGTCTCCGGTTCCGGAAGCACCGCCGGGTCGCGTCGTCGAGTACCCCCTACGCGATCCGACCCGACGGGGCGGCCCGACCTGCCCAGCGGTGCTCGGCGGCCCCGCCCGCAGAGCAGCGGCGGCATACGGCGCCCCACCGGGCCTCGCGGGCCCGAAGGCGTCCGCCCGCCCGCACCGCGCAGGCAGCCTGAACAGGAGCCTCGCACCCAAGGGCCGGAAGGACGCCGCGCCGCATCATCCGGCCCGGCGCAACGCGAGAACACGGACAGCCCCGCCGCGCGCCGCATGCCGGCATCGGCGACCACCGGGAACGCGCTGCCCAAGCCCAGTCTTTCGGCGCGCGAGGTGGAGGTGCTGCTGTCCTGGTTCCATTCGGAATCCAAGGCGACGGTATCGGAGAAGCTCGGCCTGGCACCCGGCACCGTCTCGACGTATCTGTCCCGCATCCGGGTCAAATACGAACTGGTGGGGCGCACGGCCAACTCCAAGGCGGCGCTGGTGGCGCGAGCCGTTCAGGACGGGCTGATCACGCTCGACGAGCTCTGACGCCCGGGCCGCAGGCGCGCCCCGGGCGTCAGCCGCCCATGCCGTTGCCGGTACCGACCGTCAAGCGGTTCCCATCTCGGCCAGCAGCGGATCCGCCAGGTCCGTCGTCGCGCCCAGGATCCCCTCGACCTTCGCGATGTTGCCGTCGTTGATCAACGCGAGCAGTGAGTCGATGCCGTTGACCGCGATCAACTGCTCGAACAGGTCCATCACGTCATCGACGCGGTCCAGGACGCCGTCGACCATGCCACCGCCCTCACCCATGGCCCCGCCGCCGTCTCCGCCGACATTCCCGCCGCCGTCACCGCCCTCCGGTTCCGGCGCCGACTCCACCGCGTCCTCCGCGGCCTGGCCCGCGGCACCGCCGCCGGCCAGGTACGTCGCGATGCCCACGGCGATGGCCTTCGCATGCTTCGCCTGCCCGTCGGCGCTCTCGAGGACCTTCGCGTCACCGGGATTCGAACCGTTGCCCATCTCCACGAACACCATCGGCACCTCGGTCAGCGCCGGGCCGGCGACGTCGCCGCGCTCGTCCAGGCCGTCCTGCCCCAAGTAGTTCGACGGCGTGAACCCGCTGTCCTTGTACACGTCGCGCATGATCTTCGACGCGTCGCGACCGCCACCGGCCTGCGCCTCCTCCGCCTTCGCGTCGGTGATCCCCTCGAGCTGCGGGATGATCATGTGGAAGCCGTGGTTCGAGGAGTCCGTTCCCGCCGAGGTGGAGTCGGCGTGGATGCTCACCGCCACGTCCGCGCCGGAGCTGTTGGCCTTGTCCGCCCGGTCGGTGATGCAGCCGCCCCAGCCGGTGGCGCCGCGGCTCATGACCACGTCCGCCCCCAGCTGCTGCAGGGCGCCCTTGACGATCTCCGCCACGTTGTAAGTGATCGCGTACTCGGGAGTGCCGCCCAGCGCGGTCATGCCGGAGGTCTGGCAGTTCTTGGTGCCGCCGTACCCGTCGTCGACCTGCTTGGACATGTCGTGGCCGGCAGCCGACTCCTGGTGGCCGGGGTCGAGGAAGACGGTCTTGCCGGCCAACGCGTCGTCGGAGACGTCGTCGGCGGCCGCGCTCGTGGCCGGCACCACGAATGCCGCCGCGGTGACGCCCGCCAGCAGCAGCGATGCGAATGCGGAACGTTTCATCGTCGGTTGACGCGCGCGGGGCGACGCGTCGTCCTCCTCCCTCATGGGAATCCAGGCCGGCCGCGCGGTGCGCGCCTACCGCGCGGACTGCGAGGCCGATCGAATCTCTCGGCGAACACTGGCATCAGCTATCCCGGAAGCCACAGGGGTGTCACTAACCTCAGTGGCTTCAGTAGTCACATCAACCTCAACTTGCACAAGTGAACCAGATGCGGCGTGTCAATGCGAGGGGCTGGGCGGAATCGGTGATAAAGAAGCCCGCTGCGGCCGTCCCGATCCGCCTCGGGGATCGGAACGGCCGCAGCGGGCGCGAGGACGGCGAGACCCTGCCGACGGCATCGGCGGGGACGGTGCGCGGCGGCGCGGCGCGAATCGCTCAGCCGACGACGGCGTCGACGATCTGGACCTGCATGTTCGGCGCCGTCATGCCCCCCGGCCCCGGCTTGGTCCCGGCCGCTGCCACCTCGTCCAGCACCGCGAGCCCGGCCTCGTCGATGGTGCCGAACACCGTGTACTCGGGCGGCAGCGGCGAGTCCTTGTACACCAGGAAGAACTGGCTGCCGCCGGAGTGCGCACGGCCGGTGTTCGCCATGGCGACGGTGCCGCGCGGGTAGACGTCCGTTCCCGACCCCATTCCCTCGGCCGGCGCGAGGTCCTGCGGGAACTCGTCGGGGACGGTGTAGCCGGGCCCGCCGCTGCCGGTGCCGGTGGGATCACCGCACTGCAACACGTAGATCCCCTGGGTGGTCAGCCGGTGGCACGGGGTGTCGTCGAAGTAGTTCTGCTGGGCCAGCGACACCATGCTCTCGACGGTGCACGGCGCCTGCGCGCGGTCGAGGGTGAGCCCGATGGCGCCCACCGACGTGTCCAGCGTCAACGGCACCGTGCCGGTGCTGGGCGGATTCGGATTCTCCGGCGGGTGCACGTTGCGCGCGGCCGCCTGCGGCGACGCGGTGAAGTCGCACATGCCCGACGCAGCGGTGGTGGGCGACGCGCCGGTGGTGGCCGTCGCCCCGGCGGCGCCGGTGGCGGACGTGGCGGCGGCCGCGTCGGATGAACCGTCGCTGCTGCCGCAGCCGGCCAGCACCAGGCCGGCGGCGGAGACGGCGACGGCGATGCGGGAGATCGATGTCCATCGTCCTGAAGTCACCAGCGCAGGATATGCCACCGCACCGGCGTCGTCACCGTCGCGCGAGCACCGCCCGCACCCCGCCCGGTCTCCGGCGCGGTCGCCGCGTCCCGCCCGGCCGGGAGACGGCATTCCGGCCGAGGACCCTTCCCGGCACGTCCGGCGCCCCGTCGAGCACGCCGCCCGCCGGGTCGTCCACGGCCTGACCATCGCCCGGCGGCGGCTCCGTCCGCACCAGGTCCTCGCCCGGCCGGTAGATCTGCCTGATCACCAGCGCGCACAGCGCCACGACGGCGATGTCACGCACCAGGACGGTGGCCGTGAACCACTGTTCCGGCAGGCCCATGTTCGATACGCCCAGGTAGAACATCATCCGCGGCACCCACACCAGGGCGTCGACGGTCATCCAGGCCAGCAGGATCCGGCGGTGCGGCAGGGCCAGCACCGCGAGCGGAACCAGCCACAACGAGTATTGCGGACTCCACACCTTGTTGGTCAGCAGGAACGCGGCCACCACGAGGAAGCACAGCTGCGCGACGCGCGGGCGGCGGCGCGCGGTGAGGCCGATCGCCAGGATCCCCACGCAGGCGGCGGCGAACAGCGCCATCGTCACCAGATTGAGGGTCGACGGCGATTCGCCCTGCGCGAGCGGACCGTCGAACCCCGTCCACCCGGTGAACGACGCGATGACGTTGTAGATCGAATCCGGATCCATGGGTCGCGACCGGTTGAGCCGGAAGAACTCCGACCAGCCGTCGGGGTAGAGCACGGCGATCGGCAGGTTGACGGCCGCCCACGCGGCGACGGCCCCGGCGGTCGCCTTCCACCACGCGCGCATCCGCCCGGACCGGATGCACAGCACCAGCAGAGGCCCCAGCAGCAGCGCCGGATACAGCTTGGCCGCCGCCCCGAGGCCCAGCAGCACGCCGGCGAGCACCGGTCTGCGACGCGCCCACGCCAGCAACCCGCCCATTGCGAACGCGGTGGCGAGCGCGTCGAAGTTGGTGAAGGCGTGCACCAGAACCAGCGGGCTCACGGCGATCAGCACCGCGTCCCACGGTCGCCGGCGGCCCGACAGCGAAGAACTGGCCCACACGGTGATCAGCCAGGCCAGGGCCAGCCCCGCCGCCACCACGTTGAAGTAGATGACCACCTCGAGCGCGCCCGGCAGCACACCGGCGTCGGCGCCCGCATGCCAGACCTTCGCGATACGCATCGCCGCGTACTGGTAGAGCCCGGAGAGCACCGGGTACTCCATGTGCCGGATCACCGGCTGCCCGTCGGGGCCCACGGAGCCGTCGGTCCACGACGACTTGTAGGGGAACTCGCCCTGCGCGAGCTTCTCGATGCCGTACAGCGGAATCGTGTCGGAGTAGCACATGGCCACGTACTGGCGGCTGCCCCGCCAATCGAGGGTCTGGGCACCGTCGGGGCCGCCCGGGTACTGCTGGATGCACGGGGCTTTTCCCAGCCACGACAGCGCCAGTACCGCCAAAGACAGCGCCAGGAGCACGCGGAGCGGCGTGAAGAACCGCTGCCGCCCGATATCCGCGTGCAGGCCCACCGGCCCGCCGATCAGCGTGGACGCCCCGGCCGCCAGCGTGTCCGTGCGCGAGGGCAGGTCACGGTCCTGCACACCCGCAGGCGGAGGCCCGGGCGATGCGACGTCCCCCGGCGGAAAATCGGCGTCCCCCGGCGGAAACGCAGTATCCCCCGGGGGATCATGCGGGCCGGTGACGCTCACGCACCACCGACGCCCGCAGGCAGCGCTCCGTAATCGGTGTCAGCGTCGGCACCGCCGCCTTCACCGCCAGGGCCGCCGGCGTTTCCGCCTGTGCCGCCGTCGCCGGTCGGGCCGGAATCGCCCCCGCCGCTCGGCTGCCCTCCATCGCCGTTGCCGTTTCCGTTGCCATCGCCGCCTCCGCCGCCGGCGGGCGGCGATTGACCCGCTCCGCCTCCGGCACCGCCGCCCGGCCCCTGCTCGTTGCCGCCCCTGTTCGGCGGGACGATCACCGGAACCGGCACGCCCATGATCTCCGTCTGCGTGATCTGCGGGAGCTGCAACTGCGGCTGCCGATCGTCACCGGGCGCCGTCGTCGGCGCCGGGCCGGTCGTCGTCGGCGCCGCGCCTGTCGTCGCGGTGGGCGACTCCCGCGTCCACTGCGGCACGCCCGCCACGCCGCCGATGGCGGGGGGATCGGGGAAGCTCTCGTAGTCGGTGCCCTTGAGCGCGCCGTCCATCGCCGACTTCCAGATGTCCGAGGGCAGCCCCGAACCGTAGATCGTGTTGCCCGCATAGTTGGTCAACGGCTTGCCGCTCGTGATGTCGCCGACCCACACCGCGGTGCTCAGCGACGGCGTGAAGCCGATCATCCAGGCGTCCTTGTTGGCGCCGGAATCGCCCAACTGGGTGGTGCCCGTCTTGGCGGCCGAGTCGCGCCCGCCGGCGAGGCTGTGCCCCCGCGAGTACGCGGCGATGGGCTCCATCGCGGCGGTCACGTTGTCCGCGACGGCCTCGGACATGGCGCGTTCTCCGTCACCCGGTTCGTGGTCCAGCAGCACGTTCCCGTCGGAGGTGACGACCTTGGAGACGAAGAACGGATCGTGGTGGACGCCGGACGCCGCGAACGTGCCGAACGCCGAGGCCATGTCGAGCGGCCGCGACAGGTACTCGCCCAGGATGATGCCGTTCGACACATTGCCGTCGTCATTCTGCAGGCTCGTGCCCTCCACGCCCGGGATCTGCTTGGGGATGCCGGCCTTGTGGGCCATGTCCGCCACCGACTTCGAGCCGTGGTCCAGCGACAGCTCCATCCGGTAGAAGCTCGTGTTCAGCGACATCTTGAGCGCCTGCGCGATGGTGCACGACCCGCAGGATTCGCCGCCGACGTTGCCGATATCGATGCCGTTCACGGTCAGCGGGGAGCTGTCGAACGTGGTCGCCAGCGAACGCCCCTCGTCCAGTAGAGCGGCCAGGCCGAACACCTTGAACGTCGAGCCCGTCTGCAACGGCGCGTTCGCGAAGTCGTAGCCGGTGCCGCTGGGCCCGCCGTAGTAGCCGCGTACCGCGCCCGTGCGCGGATCCACCGAGACCGCCGCCGTCCGCAGGGTGTCCGGCTCGCCCTCCAGCTTGCTCTTGGCGGCGTCGACGACGGAGTTCTGCACCTTGGGGTCGATCGTCGTGGTGATCTTGAGGCCGCCGGTGTTGATCTCCTGCTCGCTGATCCCGGCGTTCTTGAGCTCCTGGATCACCTGCGTCTTGATCAGGCCGTTGGGGCCGGCGAGCCGGTCCTCCTGGCCTTGGCTCTCGCCTGGTTCCAGCACCGTGGGGAACGTCATGGACGCACGCTTGGCGGGGTCGAGCGCGCCGGTCTCCACCATGCCGTCGAGCACGTAGTTCCAGCGCCCCTCCGCCATGTCCGGGTTGACCGACGGATCCAGCACGGAGGGACTGCGGATGACCTCGGCCAGCACCGCGCCCTGCGCGACGTCGAGCTGCTCCACCGGCACCCCGAAGTACGCCTCCGAGGCCGCCTCGACGCCGTACGCGCCGCGACCGAAGTAGATCGTGTTCAGGTAGGCCTCGAGAATCTGGTCCTTGGACCAGTTGCGGGTCATCTTGGCGGAGACGACCAGCTCCTTCATCTTGCGCCACAGCGAGCGGTCGGATCCCACCAGCGCGTTCTTGACGTACTGCTGGGTGATGGTGGAACCGCCGCCCGCGTTGTCCCGACCCAGCACGTTGTCGCGTGCGGCGCGCAGGTATCCGGACACGGAGAACCCGGGGTTGGAGTAGAAGTTGCGGTCCTCCGCGGCGATCACCGCGTTGCGCACGTGCGGGGGGATCTGGTCGAGGTCGACGTCCTTGCGGTTGGCGCCCATCTCCGCCAGCACGGTGGTCCCGTCGTTGGCGACGATGGTGGCCGTCTGCGGGGCGCTGATCGAACCCGGCTGCGGGATGTCCGCCTGCCAGTAGTAGACCCCGCCCGCGGCGGCGCCGCCCACGATGAGCACCAGCAGGACGATGAGCCCGTACTTGACCGTCTTGCCGAAGATGCGCAATGCCTTGCGGCCGCCGGTGGGACCGGCACCGTGCGGATCGCCGCCATCGGGCTCGTCGTCGTGGGGCTCGGATGACCCCGGTGGCATGTAGACCAATGCGTCTCCAGATCGTTGCGGGCCCGCGGCGGGAGCTCGGCTGGGTTGTCACTTGCGGCCGCGGGTTGTTGGCCGGCGCACGCGTACTCCCGGGCGGCGGCGGTCTTCGCGCCGCAGGCATGCGGCAACCGCTATCCGGGACGTCGCGGCGGCGTGCGGTGCTGTTACGACTCCGCCGCGTTACGGCACCGTCGCACGCCGATACGCGGGGTCCGCGCGCACGATAGTACGGCTCACGAACCCGCGCTGCGCCGCCGCCGTGTGCCGCGAGGTTCCGGCACGCGGCCCAATACGTAGGACCGCACCAGGTGATTCCATCTGCAGGTTCGGCACACCTCGACCTCGTGCACAGTGAACTCCTCGTGCTTCGAGGCCAGCCGCTCCAGCTCTTCGATTGTACGGGCGGATCCGGACACCTGGCCCAGCCGCTCGCCGAAGACCCAGGATACGAGCGCCAGGGGCTCCTTGCGGCAGATGGGGCAGATCACGTCGCCGGACCGGCCGTGGAACTGCGCGGCCCTCAGCAGGTACGGATCCGCGTCGCAGACCTCGTCCAGCCCGGTACGGCCGCCGGACACCGCTGCGAGTACGGATCTTCTCCGCAGCGCGTAGTCCACGACCTGCCGTTGCGTGTGCACCCGTTCAGGGTACGTGCACGCCCGTGCGCGCGAGAGGTGGCGAGTATCACATCGTGTCCACATGTCGACCGAGTGTGAATGTCGTCTATAGTTTCTACATATATCGGCGCGATACAAACAACGCACCGACCGATCCGGCACATCGAGTGCGGCCTGATCGGAACCGACTCGCCCGAAAGGCGGTGAAGCGTGCTCGAGCTGGCGATCCTCGGCCTCCTGCACGAATCACCCATGCACGGCTACGAGCTGCGCAAGCGACTGACCGGCCTGCTCGGCCCCTTCCGGGCGTTCTCATACGGCTCGCTGTATCCCACCCTCAAGCGCATGCAGGCCCACGGCCTGATCGCCGAGGAGGACGGAGCGGACGGCATGGTGCGGCGGCGGGCACGCAAGGTCTACCGTCTGACCCCCGCCGGCAAGGAACGCTTCGGGGAGCTGGTCGCGGACACCGGCCCGCAGAACTACACCGACGACGGCTTCGGAGTGCACCTCGCCTTCTTCAGCCGCACGCCCGCCGAGGCCCGCATGCGCATCCTCGAGGGCCGGCGCCGGCAGGTGGAGGAACGCCGCGAGGGCCTGCGCGACGCGGTGGGACGCGCCTCCGGCCACATCAACCGCTACACCCGTCAACTCCACGAACTGAGCCTCGAGTCCAGCGAACGCGAGGTCCGCTGGCTCAACGAGGTCATCGCCGCCGAGTCCGGAGCGAGCCGGACCGACCCAATCGAACCGCCGACGATCAACGCGGCGGCCGCAAAGAAAGAAGGAGAACCCGACCATGGGTGAGAACAGCACCGCAGTGCGCGTAGCCATCGTGGGGGTGGGCAACTGTGCGTCATCCCTGGTCCAGGGCGTGCACTACTACAAGGACACACCCGCCGATTCGACCGTGCCCGGCCTGATGCACGTCCGGTTCGGCCGCTACCACGTGCGCGACGTCCAGTTCGCCGCAGCTTTCGACGTGGACGCCAAGAAGGTCGGCTTCGACCTCTCCGAGGCGATCAACAACTCGGAGAACTGCACCATCAAGATCGCCGACGTGCCCCCCACCGACGTGATCGTGCAGCGCGGCCCCACGCTCGACGGCCTCGGCAAGTACTACAAGGAGACCGTCGAGGAGGCCGACGCCAAGCCCGTCGACGTCGTCCAGGCGCTCAAGGACGCGCAGGTGGACGTCCTCGTCTCCTACCTCCCCGTGGGATCCGAAGAGGCCGACAAGTTCTACGCCCAGTGCGCCATCGACGCCGGCGTGGCGTTCGTCAACGCGCTGCCCGTCTTCATCGCCTCGGACCCGGTGTGGGCCCAGAAGTTCATCGACGCCGGCGTTCCGATCGTCGGCGACGACATCAAGAGCCAGGTGGGCGCCACCATCACCCACCGCGTGATGGCCCGCCTGTTCGAGGACCGCGGCGTGGCGCTCGACCGCACCATGCAGCTCAACGTCGGCGGCAACATGGACTTCAAGAACATGCTCGAGCGCGAGCGCCTCGAGTCCAAGAAGGTCTCCAAGACCCAGGCCGTCACCAGCAACCTCAGCGGGTCCCTGGCCGGCAAGATCGACGACGAGAACGTCCACATCGGCCCGTCCGACTACGTCGGCTGGCTCAACGACCGCAAGTGGGCCTACGTGCGCCTCGAGGGCCGCGCCTTCGGCGATGTGCCCCTGAACCTCGAGTACAAGCTCGAGGTGTGGGACTCCCCGAACTCCGCCGGCATCATCATCGACGCCGTGCGCGCCGCGAAGATCGCCAAGGACCGCGGCCTCGCGGGCCCGATCCTCCCGGCCTCCGCGTACCTGATGAAGTCCCCGCCGGTCCAGATGGAGGACACCCACGCCCGCGAGGAGCTGGAAGCGTTCATCATCGGGGCGGAGGGCTGACGCCCAAAGCATCTATCGGGGCGGAGGGCTGACGCCCAAAGCATCCATCGGGGCGGAGGGCTGACCCCGCCCCCGCACGCCACGACGGCCGCGCGTTCCACACCGGAACGCGCGGCCGTCGGTGTTCTCCGCGCTCTCCGCACGATCCGTTTCCTCGGCTTTCCCGTGACACGGAATTCGACGTGGTCCCACCCGCACCTGAGGGTGTGTGCTGCCTCACAGCGCTACACGGACCCAGCGCCACGTCACACTCCGCAGTCAAGTCCCGGCGCACGGGGCGGGAAGGAAGCCATGACCCCGACCACCCCGGTCGACACACCCGGCACAGCGGAGGAGAGCGGCTGGTCGCCCCGGCTCGCATTCTCGTTGTTCTCGATCGTGCTCGTCCTCGAGCTGCTCAGCGTCAGCTACATGATGATCGCGATGGCGCTGCCCGACATCGCCATGCACTATCAGACCACCCAGGCCGCCTGGCTCATCACGGCGTTCCTGCTGCTCGGCGCGGTCGCAGCACCGCTGGTGGGCAAGCTCGCCGACATCTACGGCAAACGCAAGCTGCTCATCGTCTGTCTGATCATCTCGGCGCTCGGATCGCTGATGTCCGCGCTGGCGGGCAGTTACGCGCTGATGATCGCCGGGCGCGCACTCGCCGGCATGCTCGTTCCTTGCCTGTTTCTGAGCTACTCGCTGATCCGTGACGTCTTCCCCTCGAAGACCGTTCCGCTCGCGGTGAGCATCGCGACCGCCGGCATGGGCCTGATCACCATCGCCGCGCCGTTCCTCACCGGTTGGCTGATCGACGACTTCGGCTGGCGCAGCATCTTCTGGTTCTTCACCGGCACGCTCGTGGTGCTCGGCGTCCTCGTCCTCGCGAGCACCCCCGAGTCCGCCGTGCGGCTGCGCTCGCGGGTCGACTTCGTCGGCGCGATCCTGCTGGGCGCCGGCATCGCCGGTGTGCTCGTCGCCGTCAGCTTCGGGCCCACCTGGGGCTGGGGCGCGGGCTCGACACTGCTGTACCTGTTCGGCGGCGTGGTGCTGCTCGGCGCCTGGCTGGCCTCGTCGCGGATCATCAGCGAGCCGCTGATGCGCCTCGACATCCTGCGGCTGCGCCCGGTGCTGTTCACCGTGGCCGCCGCCGGCGCCGTCTACGGTGCCACCAGCGTCTACGCCACGATCCTGCCGAGCATGGCGATGACGCCGTCGTCGCTGGGCCTGGGGTACGGCTTCGGCGTGGACGCCGAGGGCTTCGCGATCTTCCAGGTGCCGATCGGCGCGCTGACGATGGTCGGCGGCATCATCGTCGGCCTGCTGTGCGCCCGCGGCATCGCCGCCCGCACGCTGCTGATCAACGGCTCCGCCCTCCTCATCCTCGGCGGCGTGCTCACCGCGCTGGAGAACGACAGCAAGGGCCTGCTGCTGCTGTGGGGCGCCGTCTTCGGCCTCGGCACGGGCCTCGGCTACGCCGCCATCCCCAACCTGGTGATCAAGGCCGCTCCGCCCGAGCTGCAGGCCTCCACGGCGAGCATGACCGGCGTGTCGCAGAGCCTCGTCGCCTCGATCACCCCGGTGATCGCCTACGCCGTCATGAACAACTCGTTCATGGCCCCGATCGACCCGCAGCTGACTGGCGGGGCGGTGATGTACACGGAAGGCGGATTCGTCGCCGCGTTCCTCGTGGCCGCCGGCGCCGGCCTCGTCGCGCTGATCATGGCGCTCGGCATCCCGCGCGTGTTCACCCGGTTCGCCGCCTACACCGGCCCGTCCGCCACGGAGGCCGAGCCGGTCGCCGTCGCGGCGGCGGGCTGACCGCCGCCGCACCGACTGCCGTTCGACGGCCGCGTGCTGCGCTACCGCAGCACGCGGCCGTCGAGCGTCGTCCCGCCATCGCTAGAGTGGGCGCTCGTGAAGAACCCCAAGGCGTTCGTCCTCGTCCCCGCCGCCGCGTGCGCGCTGATCCTCGCCGGATGCTCCTCGTCCGGTGACACCGCCGCCGACGCGACGGCCACGGCCGCCGCACCGACGGCGCCGCAGGAGTCGGCCGCACCGACCTGCCCGTCTGAACCCGCCCCGGCGGACGCCCCCGTCCAGTGGCAGCTCGACGGCGTCACCGGCTCGGTCTCGGTGACGGGCCAGACCGACACCACCGCACCCGCCATCACCGTCGATGCGCCGTTCTCGGTGGACCGGACGCAGGTCGAGACTCTCGAGCCGGGTGACGGGCCCAAGGTGACCGGCCAGTCCACCGTGCTGGTCTGCTACGTCGGCGTCGACGGGCGCGACGGGTCCGTGTTCGACAGCGCCTACCAGCGCGGCCGGCCGGAGGCGTTCCCCGCCTCCGGCGTGGTGCCCGGATTCCAGCAGGCGCTGGTGGGCCAGACCGTCGGCTCGTCGGTGGCCGTGGTGATCCCGCCCGCCGACGGCTACCCGCAGGGCACGCCCGACGGCGCCATCAAGGCCGGCGACTCGATCGTCTTCGCGCTGAAGATCGTCGCCGCGCGGTAACCCGCGGACGGCCACCGGCGCAGACGCGTTCCGGCGGCCGGGAGCCGCGGTGCCCGCTGCGTCCCGTCCGGCGTTAGCGTGCGGATCATGCGCTATTCCGTCATGGCACCCACCGAAACCGGCCGCGCCGCAGACCCCGAATGGATCGCCGCCTTCGCCCGACACGCCGAGACCTGCGGATTCGAGTCGATCGTGGCGGTCGAGCACGCAGTCGTGATGTCGCAGTACTCCAGCGAGTACCCCTACGACAGCTCCGGCCGGATGGAGCTGGCCGACGACTGCCCCATACCGGATCCCCTCAACCTGCTGGCCTACCTGGCCGGATGCACCGAGACCCTCGGGCTCGCCACCGGGGTCCTGATCCTGCCGAACCACCACCCGGTCCCGCTTGCCAAGCGGCTCGCCACCCTCGACCGGCTCTCCGGCGGCCGCCTGCGCGTGTGCGCGGGCGTCGGCTGGATGCGCGAGGAGATCGAGGCCTGCGGCACCGACTTCGCCACCCGGGGCCGCCGCACCGACGAGGCCATCGACGTGCTGCGGGCGCTGTGGGCCGAGTCAGGCCCGGAGGGCGCCACGCACGACGGCGAGTTCTTCGGGTTCAGCGGCGCGATGTCGTACCCCAAGCCGGTCCGGCCGAGCGGAGTGCCGATCCACATCGGCGGCCACTCCAAGGCCGCGGCCCGCCGTGCGGGGCGGCGCGGCGACGGATTCCAGCCGCTCGGCCTCCACGGCGACGCGCTGCAGGCGCTCGTGACGGAGATGCGCCGGGCCGCCGAGGACGCCGGCCGCGACCCGCACGCCATCGAGCTCACCCTCGGCCACGCCGTGATGAAGATCGACCCGGCCCGGGCGGCGAAGCTGGAGTCCGCGGGGGCATCGCGGATCGTCCTCGCAGGCAGCGGCGCCACCGCGTTGCAGCAGCAGTGCGACGAGCTGTCGGCCTGCGCGGAGCGGCTGGGACTCACCGGCCCCCGGCCCGGTCCGGCCGCGTCCGGCGCCGCAACGGCAGGGGACGCGCGATGACCGCGTTGTCCGTCGCCGACCGCCTCGACCTGGCCGACCTCGTCGACCGGTACGCCGCGCTGGTCGACGACCGCGACCACGACGCGCTCGGAGCCCTGTTCACCCCCGACGCGGTCCTACGGCAGCCCCGGCCGCCGAAGCAGATGGACCCGGTCGACGAGGTGGTGGGGCGCGCGGCCATCGCCGGCAACTTCGCCCGCCTCGACGGCCTGCGCGCGACGCAGCACGCGGTGGTCGGCAAGGTGTTCACAGCCGGCTCCGACGGTGCCGCGTCGGGCCGCATCGCCTGCATCGCCCACCATGTCTCGGTGTCCGATGACCGGTCGGTGGATCACGCCTGGCACCTCACCTATGAGGACGTGTACCGGAGGACCGACGGGGTGTGGCAGATCGCCGCGCGGACGCTGCGGCTCGGGTGGATCGAGAAGCGGACGGTGGGCGCGGTTCGCGCACCGTGACGGTGACCGATCACGATTCCGACCGAAACGCCCACGGTGCACGCAACTCTGGACTACTGTCCATGTTTCCAGGACCGCCCCCGACGACAGTCCGCATGGGACGGTAGCGCGCAGACCAGGGGATCAATATGGGCGCCCACCAGCCATCGACTTCCCACCCACGCCGCATCGGCGCGGCACGAGTGCGGTGCGCGCTGCGCCGGGCGGCCGCGGTGACCTGCGCCGTCACGCTCGGACTGGGCACGGCGCTCGCCACCACTGCTCCGGCGGCTCCGGGAGCACCTTCGGTGGGCTCGCGCACCGGACCTCTGCACACCGACGGCGACCGCATCGTCGACGAGTACGGGCGCACCGTCGTCGTGCACGGGGTGAACAACGTCGACAAAGGCGAGGAGCCGCTGGGAGCCCGCGAGCTCGTGGTGTCCGGCGACGGGTTCACGATCACGCCCCGCGATGCCGAACTCCTCGCGGACCACGGCTTCAACGCCGTGCGGCTGGGCGTCTCCTTCGCCGGGCTCATGCCGGAGCGCGGCCGCATCGACCACGCGTACATCGACCGCGTCGTCGGCATGGTCGATATGCTCGCCGCGCACGGCATCCGCACGCTGCTGGACAACCACCAGGACGGCCTGTCCGCGGTGTGGGGCGGCAACGGGTTTCCCGCGTGGTCCATCGCATCGCGCCCGCTGCCCGGCGAACCGAATCCCGGATTCCCCCTGTACTACTTGATGCCCAGCATGAACCTCGGCTGGGACGAGGTGTGGAGCGACGACCACGGCGTGCTCGACCTGCTCGGCGACGCGTTGGGCGCGCTCGCCGGCGCAGTCCGTGGGCACGCCGGGGTGATGGGCGTCGAGCTCCTCAACGAACCGTGGCCGGGCACCAGCGCCCTGACCTGCTTCCCGCTGGGCTGCCCCGGCTTCGACGACCGGTATCAGGCCGCGCTCGAGTCGTTGACGGCCGCGGTCCGCGCGCAGAACCCCGGCATCCCCGTGTACTGGGAGCCCAATGTCACCTGGAACCAGCTGATGCCGTCCTACCTCGGCGCACAGCGGCCGATCACCGACCGGAACGTCGTTTTCGCTCCCCACGATTACTGCATCCCCAGCCAAACCTCCATCTACCTGGGGCAGTCCGCACAGCTGTCGAGTCTGTGCCCTGCGCAGCAGGGCCACACGTGGTCGAACGTCGACGCGGTCACCGAACGCACCGGGCTGCCCACCGTGGTGACGGAGTTCGGCGACGGCGACCCGTCGGTGCTCACGACCACGCTGCGGAACGCCGACGAACGCTTCGCCGGGTGGCTTTACTGGCACTACACCTCCACGCGGGGCCCCGGCTACACACTGCCCGACCCGTTCGCCGCCACCGGAGACGACGGCGGGGGCTCTGTGGGCGCCGCCCTGGTGCGCACCTATCCGCAGGCCACGTCCGGAATCCCGATGTCGATGGACTTCGACATCGACGACGGCCGGTTCAGCTACACCTACGAGCCCGGTGCACGCTCGCAGGAGCAGGGGCCGGCCGGCGAGACGCTGATCTACGTCGCCGCCACGCACTATCCGGACGGGTACGTCGCCGAGGCGGACGGCGGCGTCATCACCTCCGCGCCCCAAGCGCGCTACCTGACCGTCCGCGCCGACGGGTCCGGACCGGTGACGGTGCGCGTGCACGGCCGGTGAGGGGCGGAGAGGCGACTCACCGGCCGCCCCGCGCGCCCACTCCCGCGACACGCCGGGGCGACACGCGCGCGGGGCGCAGGTGCGCGCGTAGCGATCGATGCCACGCCGCCGGGGGACTGGGACTACTCAGCAGCGCAGGCGCTCGCGGATCGCCCACCCCATCAGCGCCAGCAGCACGAACAGGATCAGCGATGCCAGCATGCTCGGCTCGCCGACGACGATGGCACGCACCGCCGCGGCGGCCGTGACGACGAGGAAGAAGCCCAGGAAGCCCAGCACGGCCTCGAGCCGCTGGCCGCGCCGACGACGCGCCCGCTCCACCTCCGTCGGCCGGCGGCCTGCGGTCACGACTTCACCCCGCCGGCGGTGAGCCCGGAGACGATCCGCCGCTGGAAGATCAGCACCATGATCACCAGCGGGATCGTGACCAGGGTGCCGGCCGCCATGATCGCCGCGTACGGGATGGTGAACGAGTTGGGACCGTGGAACAGGGCGATCGCCACCGTCACCGGCCGCGTGGACTCGTTCGAGAGCTGGCTGGCCAGCATGTACTCGTTCCAGGTGAAGATGAACGCCAGGATCGCAGTCGTGAAAAGCGCCGGCGCGGCCAGCGGCAGCAGCACCATGCGGAACGCCTGCAGCCGGGTCGCCCCGTCCACGCGCGCCGCCTCCTCGAGCTCCCACGGCAGGTCCGACAGGAACGAGGTGAGCGTGTAGATCGTCAGCGGCAGCACGAACGAGATGTTCGGGATGATCAGCGCCTGGTACTGGCCGATCCAGCCGATGTCGCCGAACAGCTGGAACAGCGGCGTCACCAGCGCCACCGGCGGGAACATCGCGGCACCCAGGATCACGCCGGTGAGAAGGAACTTTCCCCGGAACTCCATGCGCGCCAGCGCGTAGGCGGTGAAGATTCCGATGAGCAGCGCGATGACGGTGGTCACGCCGCCGATGATGAGGCTGTTGACGATCGCGCTCAGGAAGTTGTTGCCGCTGGAGGTGTCGAGCGCATCGGAGAAGTTCTGCAGCGTCAGGTTGGTGGGCCACGGCGTGGTGTCGTAGGTGTGCGAGCGTTCACGGAAGGCGACGATCACCATCCAGTAGAACGGCGCGAGCCCCCACACCAGGATCACCGCCACGCCCAGGTAGGTGCGCACGGCCGGCCACCAGGGGCGGCGGTGCGTCGCCGGGACGGGGGAGGGCTCCTGCGGGCGTTCTGCGACGCGCACCCCGCCGCCGGACGCGCCGCCGGGTCCCTGCGATTCCGCGTCCATACCGGCGTCCTCGTCGGGCGCGCGGTGCCGTCCCGCCATCACAGTGCGCCTCCCTTGCGTTGCTCGTCCTGGGTTCTGACGGCGTTGGCCCCCAAGAACTTCACCAGGATGAATGCGACTATGAAGATGATGATGAACACCAACGTCGATAGTGCCGACGCGCTGTTGAAGTTGCCCTGGCGCATGTCGGCGGTGACGAGGATCGACATCGTGGTGGTGGGCGAGGCGCCCGAGTCGCCGGTGAGGATCGCCGGCAGGTCGTACATGCGCAGCGCATCCATGGTGCGGAAGAGCACGGCCACCATCAGGGCCGGCTTGACCAGGGGCAGCGTGATCCGCGTGAACCGCTGCCACGCCGTGGCGCCGTCCACGCGCGCGGCCTCGTAGAGCTCGTTCGGGATCATCTGCAGGCCTGCCAGGATGAGCAGCGCCATGAACGGCGTCGTCTTCCACACGTCGGCGATGATCACCGCGAACCGCGAGGCCCACGGGTCCGTGGTCCACGCGATGGGCTGGCCGATGATCTTGTTGGCGATGCCGTCGGGCGCGAAGATGAACGCCCACAGCTTGGCGGTGACCGCGGTGGGGATGGCCCACGGGATGAGCACCGCCGCACGCAGCAAAGATCTGCCCAGGAACGAGCGGCCCATGACCGTCGCCATCCAGATGCCCAGCACCGTCTCCACCGAGACGGTGATGACGGCGAAGAAGAAGGTGATCCCGACGGCCGGCCAGAAGTCGTGCCCCAGTGTGCCGGGGACGCACGACCACGCCCCGCCGCCGCAGTCGCCCAGCAGCCACGTCTTGTAGTTCGACAGCCCGGCGAAGCCGCCCTGCACGAACATCCCGGTATCGGGGTCGAGGCCCTTGTCCTGCTGGAACGACATGTAGGCGGCCCGCACCACCGGGTATCCGATGACCGCCGCCAGGACCACGACAGTGGGGCCGACGAACCAGATCAGGCGCTTGTCGAAACCCGCGACCCGCGACCGCAGCCGATCGAACACGCCCCCGCCGGGGCCGCCCTGGCCGCCGCCGTCGCTCTTACGGTCCGCGCCGCCGCCCCGGTGGGCGTGCTCGACGTCCGCACGGGCGCCGCGGCCGGAGTCGATGACTCCGGCCGCGGCCCGGGCGTCGTCTGCCTCGGCAGATCCAGCCATCTTCTTCGTCGTCCCCGTTCTCGCCGATCACCCCGCGCGGGGTGATCCGGCCTGGTTACTGACCGGCGTTCTTGATCACCGTCGAAATGTCGGTGACCGCCTGATCGATCGACTTGCCCGCGGTGAGCGACGCGTAGACGTTGTCGCGGATGCCCTTGCTGACCTCGGAGTAGAACGGGGTCACGGGGCGCGGCTTCGCCGTCTCGAGCGCCTGCTTCAGCACCGGCATGTACGGGTACTGCTCCGCCAGCGCCGGGTCGTCGTAGATCGAGGCGAGCACCGGCGGGAACGCGTTCTCGGCGAACGACATCTGGCTCTCCGGGCTCTCGATGAAGCGGATGAAGTCCAGCGCCGTGCTCTTGGCCTTGGAGTTCGCGTTGATCGCCAGGTTGTATCCGCCCAGCGTGGACGCGCCCGGGCCGTTCTCGCCGACGATCGGCGCCACGGCGAACTTGCCCTGCACCGCCGACTTCGGCTTGTCGCCGGTGCCGTCCGAGGCTGCGTTGTCGTACATGTACGGCCAGTTGGTGGCGTACATCGCCTCGCCGTTGACGAAGGCGTTGTTGGTGGCTTCCTCGTCGAAGCCGTTGGAGCGCTTCGCGATGACGCCGTTCTTGTAGCCGTCGACGAGCGCCGTCAGGCCCGCCTTGGCCTCCGGGGAGTCGACGGTGGGCGTCTTGCCGTCCGGTCCCACGACGGAGCCGCCCCAGGAGTTGATGAACTGGGTGGCGTTGACCGTCAGGCCCTCGTAGTTCTTCAGCTGGGTGACCATGCAGTCCACGCCGGCCGCCTTGGCCTTGTCGCAGCTTGCGGTGAGGTCGTCCCACGTGGCCGGGGCCTGCTCGACGAGGTCGGTGCGATAGTAGAGCAGCTGCGCGTTGGTGTTCTGCGGGCCCGCGTAGAGCTTGCCGTTGTAGGTGGCGCTCTCCACGGTGGCCGGCAGGAGCTTGGAGGTGTCCAGCGCCAGGTCGCCCTCCAGCGGCGCGATCCACCCGTTGGCGGCGAACTCCGCGGTCCACGTGACATCCACGGCCATGACGTCGTAGTCGTCGTTGCCCGCCTGGAGCGACTGGACGAGCTTGTCGTGCTGGCCGTCGGCGTCGGCAGGCAGCTCCTTGAACTCCACCTGCTGGTCCGGGTGCGACTGGTTCCACTTCTCGATCAGCGGCTTGACCTTGCCGGCGTCGTTGGAGCCCATCGCGAAGGTGATGCTGCCGCTGCCGCCGTCGGATCCCTCGCCGGTCGCGGACGAACTGCCCCCGTCGTCGCCGCTCGAGCAGCCGGCGAGTGCGATCGTGGCCGCAGCCGTCACCGCCACGACCGCCCGTGGAATGTAAGAACGCATGGTTCGCCTTTCCCCTTACCGAATTCCGTCGGCGCTAGCATGTCACGTCTGCGCGCGCCTGTCGCCGATTACTGTGACATGACTTACCGGCCAAGGCGAAACCGGCCCGCGGTGGTCCGCCGTCCGCCGCGGGGCGGGGTCAGCCGACCCGCGCCCCGTCCGCCGCCGAGAACAAGTGGGTCTCGGCGGGGTCGAACGCCAGCGTCACCCGGTCCCCGCGCCGCGGCGGGGTGCGCCAGTCGGCCCGGGCCACCATCTGATGCGCCGGACCGGCCGCACCGGTTCCCGGAACCGCGCCTTCCGCGACCTGCGCGTCGGCACCGAGTCCGGCGATGTGCCCGTACATGTAGGCGTCGGCGCCCAGCTCCTCGACCACGTCCACGCTCAGTTCCAGCGTCACCCGGTCGCCCGCGCCCTCGGAGCCGACGGTGACGAAGTGCTCCGGCCGGATGCCCAGCACAAGCTCCCCGCCGGAGCGGTCCGCCGTCTCACGCTCCACAGGCACCACCGCGTCGCCCAGCCGAACCCCGCCGTCGACGACGGGAAGCCGCAGCAGGTTCATCGCGGGCGAGCCGATGAAGCCGGCCACGAACTCGTTGACCGGGCGGTTGTAGAGCTCGCGCGGCGGGGCGCACTGCTGCAGCACGCCGTCGCGCAGCACCGCCACCCGGTCGCCCATCGTCATGGCCTCCACCTGGTCATGGGTCACGTAGACCATCGTGGTGGCGAGTCGGCGCTGCAGGTCGGCGATCTGCGCGCGGGTCTGCACGCGCAGCTTGGCGTCGAGGTTGGACAGCGGCTCGTCCATGAGGAACACCTGCGGCTGGCGCACGATGGCCCGGCCCATCGCCACGCGCTGACGCTGCCCTCCGGAAAGCGCCTTGGGTTTGCGACCCAGGAACTCGGTGAGCCCCAGCAGCTCGGCGGTCTCGGCGACCCGCTTGGCGATCTCGGCCTTCGGGGTCTTCGCCAGCTTGAGCCCGAAACCCATGTTCTCCGCCACCGACATGTGCGGGTACAGCGCATAGTTCTGGAACACCATCGCGACGTCGCGGTCCTTCGGCTGCAGGCCCGTGACGTCGCGGTCGCCGATGCTGATCCCGCCGGAGCTCACGTGCTCGAGCCCGGCCAGCATTCGCAGCGAGGTGGACTTGCCGCAGCCGGACGGACCGACGAGGACGAGCAGCTCGCCGTCGACGATCTCGAGGTCGAGCGCGTCGACGGCCGGGCGGTCCGAGCCCGGGAAGATGCACGACGCGCGCGCATAGGTCACTGAGGCCATGGGTGGCGGTTCCCTTCACCGGCAGGAACGTGCCGGACGATCCGAGTAGAGGGTTGCGCCAGAACGCTAGCAGCCCCGCCCTCGCCGGCAGGTCATCCCGTGAAGACCCGCGCCGTCGCCGCATCCGCCGGATAGAACGATTCGATGGCGAGCTCGGACACCGTCACCTCGAGCGGCGTGCCGAACACCGTGGTGACGCTGAGCAGCGACAGCACGCCGGCGTCGGTACGCAGGCGCAGAGGGACGATGATCCCTTCGCCGACCGCGCAGTCGCCCGCGGCCGGGTCCGCCCCGCCCGGGCACGGATAGCCGCGCAGCTCGGCGTACAGCCGCTCGAGCCGCGCGTCCGCGGAGGCCTCGATCTCCTTGCCCAGACGGTGCAGCAGGTGCGACCGCCACTGGGCCAGGTTCGCGATGCGCGGGGCGAGGCCGTCGGGGTGCAGGCTCAACCGCAACACGTTGACCGGCGGCTCCAGCAACGAAGGATCAGCGACACCGGCCAGCAGCGGGGTCAGCGCATCGTTGGCGTCCACGAGCTCCCATCCGCGATCCACCACGAGCGCCGGATACGGCTCGTGGACCTTGAGGATGTGGGCGATGGCATCGCACACCGCGGCCATCGGCGGGTCGGCCAGCCCGCGCTCCGGATAGGCGGGCGCGTACCCGCCGGTCAACAGCAACGTGTTGCGTTCACGCAGCGGCACCTCCAGGGCATCGCACAGTGTCACGATCATCGACGCCGTGGGATTGGACCGTCCGGTTTCGACGAAGCTGACGTGCCGGGTCGACACCTCGGCGCGCAGCGCCAGCTCCACCTGGGTGAGCCCTCGGCGCAGGCGCCACCCGCGCAGAAGATCGCCCAGGGCGGCGGTCTGCGGCGGCTCCGGGGTGTGCGGGTGGTCCGAGGCGATCTGCACCATGACCACGACGCTATGCCGCGGCGCATCCGCCCGTTATGACCTCCGGGGTAATCGACGCCGTGACCTCCGCACCGCAGAATCGGACGTACCCGCCGGAACGCGGCAGGGCAACCGAGGAGGACTTCATGGCCGACACACTGTCCGATGAGCAGATGCGCGGGCTCATGCCGCTCGCCGCGCACCTCGGCATGGAGTTGATGGAGGCCTCGCCGGAGCGGGTAGTGGCCCGGGTGCGGCACGCGCCGGAGCTGTGCACCGCAGGCGGAATGCTGCACGGCGGCACCATCATGGCGCTGGCGGACAGCGCCGGGGCCGTCGCCGCGTTCCTCAACCTGCCCGAGGGCGCCTCGACCTCCACCACGTCATCCAGCACAGTGTTCCTGCGCGGGGTGTCCGGCGGGGCCGTCACCGCGATGGCGCGCCCGCTGCACGTGGGGCGCAGGACCATCGCGGTCGTCGTCGAGGTGGCCGACGACCAAGGGCGCGCGGTGGCGCAGGTCACGCAGTCGCAGGCCGTGTTGTCCTGAACCCGCGCCCCGCTCCTGGTCACCGCGCATAGCACCCGGCACCGGGGGCCTGGCCGGGATTCGGAAGGCAGGCGGCCCGGAGGCTCTGGCTACCCTCGTCACCGTGCCTTCGACCCACACGACCCGCGCGACGACGATCCTGCGGGCGGACCGCCGCCTGCCCGTCGTCGCGCAGCTCGCCGGCGCGGTGATCGTGGCCGCGGCGGTCAGCGCCGGGTACCAGGCCGCGTACCGGCGCTTGCATTTCCCGCTGCCGTCCGAGGTGCCGACGGTCGTCGCCTCCCTCGTCACCATCGCCGTCACGGCCTGCATCGCCGGGGCGGTGCTCGCGCGCCGACGCCGCCTGATCGCGGCCTGCGGCTGGGTCCTGCCCGCACTGCTGAGCACCGCGATCCAGTCGTGGCTGCTGACGGGCACGAAGTTCTACATGAACGGACTCGGCGGCGACCAGCAGTTCCGCACCGCGTTCCTCACCCGGATGACCGACTCGCCGGCGCTCGCCGACGCGGTCTACCCCGACCTGCCGCCCTACTATTCGCCGGCCTGGTTCTGGGTCGGCGGGCGGCTGGCCGACGTCACCGGGATCCCCGGCTGGGAGTTCTACAAGATCTGGTCGATCCTCACCCTCGCCGTGGCGGCGGCGCTGGCCCACGTCCTGTGGTCGCGGGTGGTCCGGCCATCCACGGCCCTGATCCTGGCGCTGGTCACCGCGCTGGTCGGGCTGCAGACCGACGCCTACTCGCCGTACTCGTGGATCCTGGTGGCCCTGGCCCCGCCGCTGGCCGTGCTGGCCCTGCGCACGGCCCGCCGGCTCCTCCGCGACGGGCGCCTCGACGTGGGCGCGTGCGCGGGGATCGGCGTGTTCGTGGGGATCGCGTCGATCACGCACGCGCTCTACGCCGGGGTCGCCGCGCTGTTCCTCGTGGCCGCGGTGGCGGCGGTGGCGCTGCGGGCGCGGACCCGGGCGCGCACGCATCTGCCGCAGTTCCTGCGCGGCGCCGGGATCGCCGTGGTCTCGGCGCTGCCGTTCGTGGCGGTGGTGTGGGTCCCGTACCTCCTGGCGTCGAGCCCGCTCGACCCCGACAGCACGGCGGCGAAGTTCCTGCCGGAGATCGGCGCCCGCATCCCCACCCCCGTCTTCGACGCCACGCCCATCGGGGTGCTGTGCGCCGTCGGCCTGGGCTGGCTGATCGTGCGCGCCCGGCGCGACGTGGTCGCCACAGGGCTGGCGATCGCCGTCGGCACCGCATTCTTCTGGTACGCGCTGTCTTTCCTGGCTCCGCTGGTGTCGACAACGCTGCTCGCGTTCCGCCTGGAGCCGCTGCTGGTCCTCGCGCTGGCCTGCGCCGGCGTGCTCGGGATCCGCGACGCGGCGGCGCTCGCCCGTCGACGCGTGCGCGATCCGGGGCGCCGCTCGCGGGCGGCGGAACGGGCACGCGTCGTCACGGCGGTCGTCGCCGCGTTCGCCGTCCTGGCCACCCTGCACGTGGCCTACCAGGTTCGCTACGTGCATCCCGATTGGGACCAGGCCGCGCTGAACACTCCGGGCCCCGACGGCGTGATCGCCGAGGGCACCGAGCTGCAACGCACCGCGGGCGGGCCGTCCGCCGACGAGATCCGCGACGCCATCGCCGCGCTTTCCGGCGGGCAGGACCCGAGCGACCTGGTCGCCCTCACCGACGTCCACTCCCTGCTGGCGTTCTACCCGTACCGCGGCTTCCAAACCGTGACGTCCGCCTACGCCAACCCCAAGGCCGGTTTCGCCGACCGCAACGCCCTCATCCGGGACTGGGCGAAGGCCGGCGACGGGCTGGCCGCGGCGCTCGACGCCTCTCCCGTGCGGGCCCCGGACGTGTTCGTCCTCAGCCGCACCCCGCAGGGCTGGGTGTACAGCCTGTCGGTCTCGCGGCTGCCCCGCGAGCCCGGTGACGTCGGTGAGCCGGTGGTCTTCGCGCCGTCCGCCTTCGACCCGGAGCACTTCGCTGTGCAAGAGGTGGGGCATCTGGCTGTCGCCGTGCGGCGGTGATGGGTCGCACATCTACCATCCCACCGCCGAGCGTATGCGCGACCCGCCGGATTCAGCGCGATCGCGGCGGTTTGTGCATACAGTCGTGGTGACCGCACACCCGATACCTCGGAGGTCAGCCCATGACGGATCGCCCCATCCGCATCGGAGTGCAGCTCCAACCGCAGCACGCCCCCCGCTACGAGCTGATCCGCGACGCCGTACTGCGCGCCGAGGACGCCGGCGTGGACATCGCGTTCAACTGGGACCACTTCTTCCCCCTGTACCCCGACGCGCAGGGCAACACCGACGGCCCGCACTTCGAGTGCTGGACGATGCTGGGCGCCTGGGCCGAACAGACCGAGCGCATCGAGATCGGCGCACTGGTCACCGGCGGCGGGTACCGCAACCCGGACCTGCTGGCGGACATGGCGCGCACCGTCGACCACATGAGCGGCGGGCGGCTCATCCTCGGCATCGGCGCCGGTTGGTTCGCCAAGGACTACGAGGCGTACGGCTACGAGTTCGGCACCAAGGGCTCGCGCATCGACCTGCTGGGGGACAACCTGGACCGCATCGCGGCGCGGCTGCCCCGCCTGGACCCGCCGCCCACGCGCGCCATCCCGGTGCTCATCGGCGGGGGAGGGCTGCGCAAGACGCTCCGGCACGTGGCCCGGCACGCGGACATCTGGCATTCGTTCGCCGATCCGGACGGCTACCCGGAGAAGCTCGACGCCCTGAACCGGCACTGCGCCGACGTGGGCAGGAACCCGGCCGAGATCGAGCGATCTGTACCGTGGCCGGCCGCCTCCGACGACGGCCACACACCCGAGCAACGGGCGGATCAGCTGGTGGCGCAGGGCGCGACGCTGTTCACCGTCGCCTCCGGCGGCCCCGAATACGACTTCAGCGAGCTCCGGCAGGCGCTCGCCTGGCGGGATTCGCGGGCCTGATTCTGCCCGCCGCTCGGACTCGCGGCGTCAGCTCGCAGGGCGGGCGTGCGCACCCGACGCGCCGCGCGGCACCGTCGGCCCCGCGCTCCCGGCGAGCAGGATGGACGCCACCAGCTGCGGGTTGTCCCACATCGGCACGTGGCCGACGCCGGGGACGATCGTCACCTCGGCCTGCGGGAAGACGCCGCGCACCCGTTTGGCCTCGTAGCAGGGGAGCACCAGGTCTCGCCGCCCCCAGGCGACGGTGACCGGCACCGACTGGTCCACCGGCCGGGTGAACGAGAAGTCCGCGTTGAGGCCCCGGTCGATGACCTTGTTGCTGAGCAGGCTCGCCGCGTCGATCCGCGCCGTCGCCGCGGGCACGCGCCACGGGTGCGACATGAACACGCCCATGCCCACCGACTTTCCGACGGGGTTGCCGACGAAGGCGTCGCGCGCCCCGCCCATCCGGCGCGTCGCCCAGCGCAGGGCGCGGAACGTGTTGACCGTCCGGGCCTGGTCGAGCGCGTTGGCGAAGAAGCCCGCGGGAGACAGGCCGGTGGCCGACGCGACCTCGCCCCGCGCGGCCGCCTCCAGTGCGAACCAGCCGCCCAGCGAGTTGCCGGCCACGTGCACCTTCTCGTCCGGTGCGATCTCGCGGAGGAAGTCCACGGCGAGGTCCATCCCGATCTGCAGCGGGTTCGCCCCCGCTGGCATCTCCGGGGAGTCGCCGTGCCCGGGCAGGTCCACGGTGACCACGCGGCGGTGCCGGGCGAGCAGGTCCACCACCGGGTCCCAGGCGTGCCGCCGGTGGATGACGCCGTGCACCAGCACCAGGGTGGGGCCTTCGCCGCGGATGTCGTAAGCCAGCTCCATCCCCTTAGTGTGACCCACGTTCACGCCTACAGCAAGATGGACGTGTGACCGATGCCACCGGGACTCGGCTTTGGCCCGCCGGGTCATTTAGTTAGACTTACTAACTATGTCCGATCATGCGGTGTCCCCGCAGTCGCCCCCGGCGGGCGCCCACCCGACGGCCTGCGCCGACGAAGCCGCGCTCGCATCCGACCTGCGCCCGGTGCTGCTGCGCCTGAACAACCTGGTGCGACGCCGAGTACCGTCCGTCGAGCTGACGCCGGCGCAGAGCACCGCCCTGACGACTGTGCTGGACCACGGACCGCTGCGCATGGGGGAGCTGGCCGATCGCGAGCAGATCCGCATGCCCACCGCCACCGCCATCATCCGGCGCGTGGAGAAGCTCGGGCTGGTCCAGCGCCGGCCCGACCCCGACGACGGGCGCGCCGTCCTCGTCGAACTGACCGACTCCGGTCGCGAGCGCCTGGGGCACGTGGCCCGCGAGCGGAACGCCCTGCTCGCCGGGCTCCTCGAACAGCTCACCGACGCCGACCGGCAGGCGATCGCGGATTCCGTCCCCGCCCTGACCGCCATGCTCGCGCTGGACCTGCCGGGTCCCGAACGCCTCGACGACCACCGCTCCGACATGACGCGCACCCAGGAAAGCGAGCCGCAACCACGATGAGCACCACCCCGCACAGCGCACCGCCCGACCACGCCGACGAACATCCCGGCCTCCTCGACGCCCTCAAAGGCCAGCCCAAACAGGTGTGGGTCACCGCGTTCGCGGCGGTCATCGCGTTCATGGGCATCGGCCTGGTCGACCCGATCCTCAACACCATCACCGAGGCGCTGCACGCCACGCCGTCGCAGACCACCCTGCTGTTCGCCTCCTACCTGGGCGTGCAGGTGTTCGCGATGCTGCTCACGGGGCTGATGAGCTACCGCTTCGGCGCCAAGCGCACCGTGGTCACGGGTCTGGTCCTCATCGTCATCGCCGCCGGGCTGTGCGCCTTCGCGGGGACGATCGAGCAGCTCGTGTGGCTGCGCGCCCTGTGGGGCCTGGGCAACGCGTTCTTCATCGCCACGGCGCTGTCGGTGATCGTCGGCGCCGCCACCGGCGGCCAGAAGGGCGCGATCCTGATGTACGAGGCGGCGCTGGGCCTGGGCCTCGCCGTCGGCCCGCTCGCGGGCGCCGTGCTGGGCAACATCTCGTGGCGCGGGCCGTTCGCCGGCACCGCCATCCTCATGGCCATCGGCGCGCTGCTGTGCGTCATCATGCTCCAGCGCGACGGGGACAAGGCGGACCGCACACCGATCCGGCTCACCGATCCGATCCGCGCGCTCAAGGACCGCAACCTGCTGATGACCTCCATCGGCTCCGCGTTCTACACGGCCGCATTCTTCGCGGTGATCGCCTGGGCGCCCTTCGCACTGGGCAAGGGCGCCTACTACATCGGCTTCGTCTTCTTCGGCTGGGGATTGTGCGTGGCGGTGTCGGGCGTATTCGTGGCGCCGCGCGTGTCGGCGAAGTTCGGAGAGCGACACGGCCTCATGGGCGCGGTCTTCCTGTGCGCCGTCGTGCTCGCCGTCATCGCCGTCGGCACCGCCATCGAGTCCGACGCGCTGATCGTCGTCGGCGTCGTCGTGTCCGGCCTGGTCTCCGGCGTCCTCAACACGCTGTTCACCGGCGCGGCGATGAGCTCGGCCACTACGGTGCGGTCCGTGTCCAGCGCCGGCTACAACTTCCTGCGCTGGATGGGCGGCGCCGTCTCCGCGATCCTCGTCGGCCATCTCGCCGAGTGGTTCGGCTCCGACGGCAACCCGGCGATGGCCGCGCCGTTCTGGGCCGGCGCGCTGTGCTGCATCATCGCCGTCGGCGTCCTGTCACTGCGGCCCAGGGCGGCGGCCCGCACCGAATCCGAGCTCGAGGTCCTCGAGGACAGCGTCTCCGCCGAAGGCCCCGCGCAGGCCGTCGACGAGTCGGAACTGGAGCCGCGCGGGGACGCCGACGCGGTGCACTCCCGCGCGTGACCCGGCGCCCCGGACCGCCGAGGCCGGATCAGGCCTGGCCGAAACCGGTGCGCCCGGCACCGTGAGCGGGCACGAAGCTCCCGTATCCGCCGCGGAAGAACAGCAGCGGATCCGTCTGCCGGTGCACCTCCAGTTCGCTGACGCGGGCGATCACGATCGTGTGGTCGCCCGCGTCGTGCTCGAACTCCACGTCGGCCTCGATCCGCGCCAACGTGCCGTTCAGCGCCGGCGCGCCATTGCCGCCGGGCTCCCAGGCGGTGCCGTCGAACTTGCCGGCGCCGCTCGTGGCGAACCGGCGGCACAGCTCGAGCTGGTCGTGCGAGAGCACGTTGACGCAGATCGTGCCCGCGTCGCGCATGAGCGGCCAGCTGCGGGAGCTCTTGGCCGGGCAGAACGAGACGAAGGGCGGGTCCAGCGACAGCGACGTCACCGACTGGCACGCGAAACCCTGCGGCGCGCCGTCATGGACGGCGGTGATCACGGTGACCCCGGTACAGAAGTTGCCCAACACGCGTCGCAGCTGGTCCTGATCGATCAGCCGTTGCCGTCCGTCGTCGCGCGCCACAGTTACCATACGGCCATCTTCCCAGCCCGATCGCCGGTGCACACGGCGGTCCGGGCGACGACGCGACAGCACACCGCGGAGGCGGCCAATGACCAGCACCGACACCACCGACCGGACCGCACTGGTCACCGGGGCGTCCAGCGGCCTCGGGGCTGACATCGCGCGCGACCTCGCCGCCGACCACCGCGTGCTGCTCGGCGGCCGCGACGCGGCGCGGCTCGGCGCGCTGGCCGGAGAGCTCCCCGGCGCCGAACCCTGGCGGGTGGACCTCACGGCGGCCGACGACGTTGCAGAGGCGACCGCGCGCATCGGCCGGCTGGACGTGCTCGTGCACAGCGCCGGCGTGTGCGAGCTGGGCTCGGTCGCCGACTCGGACTCCGGGCAGTGGCGCCGCGCATTCGAGGCCAACCTGTTCGCCGTCGTAGACCTCACCCGCGCGCTGCTTCCCGCACTGCGCGCGGCGGGCGGCCACGTGGTGCTCATCAACTCCGGCGCCGGACTGCGCGCGAACCCCGGGTGGGGGTCCTACGCGGCCAGCAAGTTCGCGCTGCGGGCATTCGGTGACGCGCTCCGCCAGGAGGAGCCGGAACTGCGGGTCACCTCCGTGCACCCCGGGCGCATCGACACCCCCATGCAGCAGGCCATCGTCGAACACGAGGGTGGCGCCTACGATCCGGGCCGCTTCCTCGCGCCCGCCACCGTCGCCCGCGCCGTCGGCAACGCCGTGCGCACACCCGCGGACGCGCACCCCACCGAGATCGTGCTGCGACCCACCGGGCGCTGAGCGCGGGCGGCCGGGATCGGGGCGCCGCCCCGCGATCCGCGCACCGCGTGTGCAGGCCGCGCGCCTGATCCCGCGCCGCCGGCGGGAAACGGTGCTCGAAGTGCCGGGAAGGTTCAGCCGGCGCCGGGCCGCGGCCCCTACCGCGCGGGGGTGATCCGCGCCTGCGCCGCGATCGCCGTCCCCATCCACCGGTCGAGGTAGCTGCGCAGCGCAGTGCGCCCGCCGACCGGGTCCGCGGGCGACAGGAAGAACGACTGCATGGTCCGCAGCACGAACTCGACGAGCTCGCGCAGCGCCGCGTCGTCATAGCCGTGCGCCTCCCAATCGACATCGAAGCGGCGGATCATCGTCATGCCGAACTCGATCGCCTCGGGAGCGGTGACCCCCTGTGCCTGACCGCCGGAGAGCATGAGGCCCAGGTGGGGAATCCGGTGGACGTCCTCCAGCGTGAACAGCACGGCCTCGACCATCGCGCCCGCGGGGTCGGTCAGGCCGTCCACGTGCGCGGCGAGGCGGTCGAGGAAACCGTCGACGGAGGCGATCGCGGCCGCGCGCATCAAGGCGTCCGCGCTGGGGAAGTAGCGGTACACCGTCTGGCGGATCACGCCGAGCCGTTCGGCGACGTCGGCGATGGTGATGCCGGCTCCGGTCTCCGTGATCAGGGCTACCGCCGCGGAGACGATCCGCTCGGCGGCCTCCTCGTCGCTCGCCGGGGGAGCACCGCCCCAGCCTCGTCTGCGCGCCACCTGCCGTGTCCTCGTCTCGCAATGCCCCGTGCCCCGGGGAGCACCCCATTCCCCGCACCCCGGACCGCTGCTGAGCGGCCCGGCCGACGCTACCACGCATGGGGCCGCGCGCCCCGCGCGAAGACCGCCCGCACCTGCCCTGATGCGTCGTCCATTGACCATACAGTGATCCAGGTGCTTGTATGTTCGTATTACCCCTGAGCGGCGCGGGGCGCTGCCGGACGGCGAGGAGTGTGCCGATGACCAACCTGCAGATGCGCAAGATGCGCTTCGCGTTCGACGACTACGACGTCCCATTCAACTGGAACCCGGACAATCCGTCGTTCTCCGCGATGGCCAACGCGGTGTCGTTCCTGGCCATCGGGTTCGAGAAGATGATCGTGAACATGATGCGCGAGATCACGCCCCGGATCACCGACCCGGAGATCGCGGAGGAGGCCACCGCTTTCGTCCGCCAGGAGGGCCAGCACTCCGCCGCCCATCGTCAACATGCCGCCGCGCTCGTCCGCCGATACCCGTCGCTGCAGGAGACCCTCGACGGCGTCGTGGGCGCCTTCGACAAGCTCGCGGTGGACACCTCCGCCGACTACCGCCTCGCCTACACCGCGGACCTGGAGGCCACCTTCACCCCGGTGTTCAAGCTGATGCTCGACAACGAGGCGAACCTTTTCCGTCCCGGTGACGACCGCGTCGCGTCCCTGTTCATCTGGCACTTCGTCGAGGAGGTGGAGCACCGCAGCTCCGGGCTGATGATCTTCGACTCGGTGATCGGCAGCGACCGGTACCGGATGCGCATGGCGCCCTCGATCTTCAAGCACGTGCTCGACGTCATCCGCATCGCCTGCGAGGGCTTCAACAAGCATGTCCCCCTGGAGGATCGCCAGGTGGACGCGATGTGCATGTTCGCCAACTACCGCCGCCGTCAGCGCCTGGCCAAGCTGATCCCGGGCATGGAGTACGTCGACCGCGGCCCCATGCCGCGCGCGTTCACGGCGCTCCCGATGCGCGAGCAGCTCGTCGCACTCGCCGGCACCGTGCGCAGCCAGCTGCCCAAGCACGACCCGGCTCACGAAAGCCTGCCCGCTCTGGCCGACGTGTGGTTTCGCCGCTACGACGACGGGTACGACGTCACCCACTGGTACACGGCCGAATCCGCCTCCGCCGCTTCCTGACCCCGCTCACCACCCGAACGTCGCAGGGAGTTCCGCATGACCGACCACTGCTCGCCGGCCTTCGCCGAACTGGCCCAGGCCATGGGGTTCTCCTGCTCCGAGACGGGCGGTGTCGTCTCGTTCCGCAGCCCCTTCGGCCTGGAGAACTGGACGCTGCCCGTGCTGGGCACCCTCATCATCGTCGGCTCGGTGCTCGCGCTCGTCTACGCCATCGTCCGGCTGCGCCGCCACGGCGACCCCACCAACCTGGTGCTGTGGTTCGGCGCGCTGTTCTTCCTGTTCATCATCGAGCCGCCCATCTACTTCCCGGCCACCTTCGGCACCGAGGAGTATCTGGGAACCATGTTCGCGCACAACGTGTTCGCGGTCGATTTCCTGTGGGGCCGGCTGCCGCTGTACATCGTGGCGATCTACCCGCTGATGGCCACGACGGCGTTCGAGCTGGTGCGCATGCTGGGGGTGTTCCGCCGCTACGGGGTGTTCATCGGCGCGGCATGCGTGGGGTTCGTGCACCACGCGTTCTACGAGATCTTCGACCAGCTGGGGCCGCAGCTGCGTTGGTGGGAGTGGTCGGCGGACAACGAGATCGCCAAGCCCTTCCTCGACGCGGTGCCCGTGCCGTCGATCGTGGTGTTCGCGGCGCTCTGGCCGATGTCGCTGGCATTGTGCGTGCAGTTCTTCGTGGGCCGGCACGTCGACGCGGGCCGGAGCTTCAGCGGTCCCGGGCTGGTGTGGCGCACGGTCGTGGTCGGCCTGCTCGCGTCGGTGGGGGTGCTCATCCTTCCGATGCCCGCGACCATCATGGGCATCGGCGGCAACGGCTGGCGGGCCGCCGGCTATGTGATCGAGCTCGCGGTCATCGCGGTGATCGCGGTGATGGTGCTCACCCGGCAATGGCTGCGGCTGCGCCCCGGATCGGGCGAGGGCCTGCTCACCGGGGCCGACGCCGTCCGGCACGACAACCCGTTCGTCCGTTTCTACGCGGTCGTCTACCTCGTGGTGTTCGCCGTGTTGTGGGCCTCGGCGCTGCCCGACTACGTCGACGCGGTCGATGGGATCACGGCGAACGGCGACCCCATCGGCAACATCTGGTACACCCTCGCCTGCTTCGCGGTGGCGATCGCCGTCGTCGTCGCCGCCTGGTCGGTACGGATGGCGCGGTCGGCGTTTTCCGGCGACGGTCCCGGCGAGCCCGCGCTGACGCCGACCAGCTGACTGCGGCCCGCCGACCACGCACCGAGCGCCGTTCCGCGAGCGGAACACGGCGTGGGGTGCGTGGTCGGCGGGGTCCGGCCTACAGCGTCTCCATGTCCTCCTGGCCCCAGAAGGCGCGCATGCTCGTGATCTTCGCGTCGTCGTCGAAGGTCATCACGTCGATCGGCGTGATCTGCACCTTCTGATCGCCCGCCTCCGTGGTGATGCGGAAGTGGAAGGCCGCGCTGCTGCCCGCGATGCGGATCGTGTAGATCTCGCCCGTCTGCTTCATGCCGGCGACGACACCGTAGAACTCGCGGATCGACTCCTCGGTGTCCCGCACGCCGCTGCCCACCGGGTCCTCCACCGTCGCGCCCGGCGCGTACAGCGCGAGGATCTCGTCGACGGTGCCGGTGGTGACAGCCGTGATGTAGGCCTCGATGGTTTTGCGGACGGCCTCGGGTGCGGGTGCCATGGGGACTCCTCGGTGACGGAATGAGAACTCGTTCCACCGGAGAGTACGCGAAGGGCGGCGGCGGCCCGCCACCCTCGTTCCCGCCGGGCGGACGCGCCAAAGGCGACCCCGGTCCTTTATACAACCGTGATGAACTGTCCGTCCGGTCTACGTCATTTGGCGGATTCCATCCGGATCGAACAGCTCTATTCTTGCGAGGAAGACCTATTCAACGACGTGAGGATCCGCCATGTTTTCACACCGCCGTCTGCGCGGCGTCGCCCACTTGGCCGCCGCAGCGACACTCGCCGTCGGGGTCGCCGCGGGCGCGGCCACCGCCGCGGAAGCAGACCCGCTGCCTACCGAGCCGACACTCATCGCCACCAGTTGGGCCGACAGCACCGTCGCCACGATGGGCCTCGACGGCTCCGGAGCCGCGACGCTCGACGCCACCGGGCTCGACGGGCCGCAGGACGTGGCGGTCATCGGCGACACGGCCTACGTCGCCTCGTTCTTGAACGGCAACGTCGTCGCCGTGCCCCTGGACGGCTCGCCCGCGCACGTGGTGATCTCGGGCCTGGGAGGCCCGGAGGGGATCGCGTCCGCCGGCGGACGCCTGTACGTCGCCGATACTGCTTCCGGGACGATCTTCTCCTCGCTGCCCGATGGGACCGGCAGGGAGACCATCGCGACTGGCGGCGTCGTGTATACGGGGATCACGGTGCACGACGGACGGCTCTACGTGGCCGCCTCCAACGACGGCGACATCATTTCCATGACCACCACCGGCGCGGACGTGACGACAATCGCGAGCGGGCTCGACCACCCACGGGACATCGCCTTCGCGGGCGGCCGGCTCTTCGTCACCGAATACACCGCCGGAGTGACCTCGATGAATCCCGACGGCTCGGATCAGCAGACGATCGCCACCGGAATCGACCACGCGACCGGCATCGTCGCGGACGGCGACACCCTGTACGTCACCGCGGATGACGCCGATCAGATCCTCACGATGGGCCTCGACGGCTCCGACTCCCGCGTGATCTCCACCGCCGTCGAGCACCCCGTCGGCATCGCCGTGTACACCCCGGACAACCCGGCGTGCACCGGCTCGCTCGCATCCCTGTGCACCATGTTCGGCAGCCTGGGCAGCGTCGGCTGACCCGGACCGGCCCCGCGCGGCCACCGGCTTCGACCAGTGAGCGCGTGCCTACGCTTTCCCCCCGGAAGCGTAGGCACGCGCTCACCCGTCATTGGGCCGGACGGCCTACTTGACCACGTTGATCATCTTGCCGGGCACCACGATCACCTTCTTGGGGGCCGCACCGCCCAGCAGCTCCACCACCCGCTCGTCGGCCAGCGCCGCCGCCTCGATGTCGGCCTTGCCCATGTCGGCAGGCACGGTGATGCGGCTGCGCACCTTGCCGTTGACCTGGATCGGGTACTCGAGCGTGTCCTCCACCAGGTACTTCTCGTCGGCGGCCGGGAAGGGCCCGTGCGCCAGCGAATCGGTGTGGCCCAGCAGCGACCACAGCTCCTCCGCCAGGTGCGGGGCCACCGGGCCGAGCATCAGGGCCAGCGGCTCGACGGCGGCCCGGGGCGCACCCGCCGGGTACGCCTTGGTCAGGTGGTTCGTGTACTCGATGAGCTTGGCCACCGCCGTGTTGTCGTGCAGCGCGGCGTAGTCCTCACGGACCCCGGCGATCGCCTTGTGCAGCGCCCGCAGGGTCGCCTCGTCCGGCTCCTCGTCCGTCACGGTGACGGAACCGGACTCCTCGTCCACCACCAGGCGCCACGCGCGCTGCAGGAACCGCTGCGCGCCCACCACGTCCTTGGTGGCCCATGCGCGTGAGGCGTCGAGCGGCCCCATCGACATCTCGTACACCCGCAGCGTGTCGGCGCCGTACTGCTCGCAGATGTCGTCGGGCGCCACCGAGTTCTTGAGGCTCTTGCCCATCTTTCCGTACTCGCGGTGCACCTTCTGCTCGGTGCCGTCCGCGCCCACCAGGTAGAACCCGCCGTCGCGCTCCACCACGTCGTCGGCGGAGACGTAGATGCCGCGGTCGTCGGTGTAGGCGTACGCCTGGATGTACCCCTGGTTGAACAGGCGGCGGTACGGCTCCTTGGAGGAGACGTGCCCCAGGTCGAAGAGCACCTTGTGCCAGAACCGCGCGTAGAGCAGGTGCAGCACGGCGTGCTCGAGCCCGCCCACGTACAGGTCGACGCCGCCGGGATCGTCCGCGCCGTGCTCGGCCGGCCGGGGCCCCATCCAGTAGCGCTCGTTCGCGGGGTCGCAGAACGCCTCGGTGTTGGTCGGGTCGATGTAGCGCAGCTGGTACCAGGAGCTGCCGGCCCACTGCGGCATCACGTTGGTGTCGCGGCTGTAGTGCCGGAACCCGTCGCCCAGGTCCAGCTCCACGCTGACCCAGTCGACGGCCTTGGCCAGCGGCGGCGACGGTTCGGAGTCGCGGTCGTCGGGGTCGAAGCTCACCGGCTGGTAGTCCTCCACCTCCGGAAGCTCCACCGGCAGCATCGATTCCGGCAGCGCGTGCGCCTGGCCGGCGTCGTCGTAGACCACCGGGAACGGCTCGCCCCAGTAGCGCTGCCGCGCGAAGAGCCAGTCGCGCAGCTTGTACTGGACGGTGCCTGTGCCCACACCGTGGCCCTCGAGCCATTCGGTGGTGGTCCGCTTCGCCTCGTCGACGGCCATGCCGTTGATGTCGAGCCCCTCGACGTTGGCCGAGTTGACGGCGAAACCGTCACCGGCATAGGCGCCTTCGGTGATGTCGACGGCCGCAACCCCGTCGGTCGAATCGCCGTCGGCGCTGCGGCCCGCGCGGACCACCTCGACGATCGGCAGCCCGAAGGCGGTGGCGAACTCCCAGTCGCGCTGGTCGTGCCCGGGCACCGCCATGATGGCGCCGGTGCCGTAACCGGTGAGCACGTAGTCGGCGATGAAGACGGGGACCTGCTCGCCGTTGACCGGGTTCACGGCGTAACTGCCGGTGAACACGCCCGTCTTGTCCTTGTTCTCCTGGCGTTCCAGGTCGGACTTCGAGGCGATGGCGTCGCGGTAGGCCTGCACGGCCTCGGCGGGGGAGCCGGCGCCGTCCGTCCACCGCGGGTCCACCGGCGTGCCGTCCGGCCCCTGCGGCCAGAACGCGGCGGTCAGCGTGTCCACCAGCTCGTGTTCGGGCGCGAGGACCACGTAGGTGGCGCCGAAGAGCGTGTCGGGGCGCGTGGTGAACACCTCGATGGGCTGCTCGGCCACGGAGAACTTGACCGTCGCGCCGTGCGAGCGGCCGATCCAGTTGCGCTGCATCGACTTGACCTGCTCGGACCAGTCGAGCAGCTCGAGATCGTCGACGAGCCGGTCGGAGTAGGCGGTGATGCGCATCATCCACTGGCTCAGCTTCTTGCGGAACACGGGGAAGTTTCCGCGGTCGCTGCGCCCGTCGGCGGTGACCTCCTCGTTGGCCAGCACCGTGCCCAGGCCGGGGCACCAGTTGACCAGCGAATCCGAGCGGTACACGAGCCGGTGCGAGTCGATGACCTCCGCCCGCTCGGCCTCGCTCAGTCCGGACCACTCCCTGCCGTCGTCCAGCGTGCGCCCGCCCGAGGCGAACTCGGCCTCCAGCTCGGCGATGGGCCGCGCCTTGCCCTGCTCGGAGTCGAAGAAGGCGTTGTAGATCTGCAGGAAGATCCACTGCGTCCACTTGTAGAACTCGGCGTCCGTGGTGGCGACGCGGCGGCGTTCGTCGTGGCCGAGCCCCAGCCGGCGGATCTGCCCCAGGTACCGCTGGATGTTCTGCTCGGTGGTGGTGCGCGGGTGCGTACCCGTCTGCACGGCGTACTGCTCGGCGGGCAGGCCGAACGCGTCGAAGCCCATCGTGTGCAGCACGTTGTGCCCGGTCATGCGGTGATAGCGGGCGTAGACGTCGGTGGCGATGAAGCCGAGCGGGTGGCCCACGTGCAGGCCCGCGCCCGAGGGGTACGGGAACATGTCGAGGACGAACAGCTTGTCGTCGGGGACCTCGCCCGCCAGCGGCCCGGTGGGGTTCGGCGCGTAAAAGGTGCCCGCCGACTCCCAGGACCGCTGCCAGCGCTGCTCGATCGCGCCGGCCCTCTGCGCCGTGTAGCGATGCGGCGGCGCGGCGTCGGGTGCCGACACCGCTCCCGCCGGGGTCGCGGTGCTGCTGGAGGCGGAATCGGTCACGGGCGTCACCATCTACTCGGGGGGTTTCGGCACTCTACTCGGGGTCCTCGGCACGCCGCAGGCTGTCACCGCAGGCACGCCGCACAAGCCAGGGTAATGGGTGTGCGCCGCGCGGTCCCCCGGTGCCCGCCGCACCGTGCGGGCGGCGAGCGGGCCGTCGGATACCATGAATCCCGTGGTGATCGCTGCAATCGTGTTCCTCGTGTTGGCCGTCGCGCTCGGCGCCGTCGCTGCCGCGGCCCTCTCCGGCAGGCTTCCGCGCAACCGGTGGGTGGGTCTACGCACCGACGCGACCCTGCGGGACGACGCCACCTTCCGCGCCGCCAACCGCGTCGCCGCGCCCGCTCAGCTCGGCGCCGCCGTCGTCCTGGTGCTGGGTGCGTGCGGCGGGCTGCTGCTCGACGGCGCTGCCGCGCTGTTCGCCGTCATCGCCGCCCCCGTGGTCGCCGTGGCGCTCACCGCGGTGGGGGCCGGCATTGCGCAACGCGTCGCCTCCGCCATGCCCGCCGCGGACACGGGCGCGTGCGGTCACTCCTGCGGCGCCTGCTCGCTGCAGGATTCGTGCGGATCCGCCGTGCACTGATGCGGGCCGGCCGCCGCAGGATGCACCACGCCCACCGGATCACCGTGTGAGGCTGCTCAAACGCCTGAACATCGACGGTTTCGTCCTGGCGATCTTCAGCATGGTCATCCTGGCGAGCCTGCTCCCCGCCTCGGGAGTGGGCGCCGACGTGCTCGACTGGGCGGTGAAGATCGCCATCGGGCTGTTGTTCCTGCTCTACGGCGCGCGGCTGTCCCCGCGCGAGGCGCTCGAGGGGTTCACGCACTGGCGTCTGCACCTGACCGTGCTCGCCAGCACCTTCGTGCTGTTCCCGCTGATGGGGCTCGCGATGAAGCCGTTGGCGCCCGGCATCATCTCCGACGACCTCTACATGGGCCTGCTGTTCCTGTGCCTCGTCCCTTCGACGGTGCAGTCGTCCATCGCGTTCACGTCGATCGCCAAGGGGAACGTGGCGGGCTCCATCGTCAGCGCTTCGTTCTCCAACATCATCGGCGTCTTCCTCACACCTGCCTTGGTGCTGTGGCTGATGGAGACCACCGGGTCCGGCGGGATCCACGCCGGCGCCATCGTCGAGATCGTCCTGCAACTGCTGGTGCCGTTCATCGTCGGCCAGCTGCTGCGGCCCTGGCTGGTGGGTTTCCTGCAGCGGTACTCCGCCCCCATCAAGATCGTCGACCGCGGCTCGATCCTCCTGGTGGTCTACGCTGCCTTCAGCGAGGGGATGAACGCGCACATCTGGTCGTCCACGTCGGCGGCGCAGATCTTCATCGTCATCGGCCTTTCCTGCGCCATGCTCGCGTTCGTGCTGGGGGTGACCGCCGTCGCGGGACGCGCCCTGGGCTTCTCCTGGCCGGATCGGATCGTCATCATCTTCTGCGGCTCCAAGAAGTCGCTGGCCAGTGGCCTGCCGATGGCCACAGTGCTGTTCTCCGGCGGGACCGTGGGCCTGATAGTCCTGCCGTTGATGATCTTCCACCAGATCCAGCTCGTGGTCTGCGCGATGCTGGCGCCCAAGTTCGCCGAGAAGTCCAACCGGCTGGCGGTGGCCGAGGGATGACCACCCGGCGCGTCGACCCGGGCGGAGCCGCCGACGCACTGGCGGACCGGAGATCCCGGCGCTGATCCGCCCTGCCCGGGCGGCCTGCTCCCGGCCGACGCGGGGCCCGCCGGTATCGTTATGCCGTCCGTCACACCGCGGACGAGTCGAACAGCAGGGGGAGAGATGACCACCACCCGGGGCGGACGCGTCCGCATCGCAGCCGTATCCGCAGCGTCCGCGTTGGCGCTCGCCGGCGTGCTCGGCGGGTGCTCGTCTGGTTCCGACGCCGATTCCGGTTCCGCCGAGATCGCCACCGGCACGGCTGCCGCCACCGCCGGGGCGGCGGCCCAGGCCGGCCCGGAGGAGCTGCGCGCACTCCTGCCGGAGCAAGCCGCCTTCGGCGCGGGGTTCGTGGCCGCCCCGGTCACGACCGCCCAGCTGGAGGCGACGCTCAACCAGGTGCGCGACAAGGCGAAGACCCAGGTGGTGGACCCCGCCGACTGCAAGGACACCCTCGACCTCACCGCCGGCCTCGATCCCGCGGCCACCGCGATGGTGGCGGCCGGCAACGAGGACCAGGGCACCAAGATCGGCGTGATCGTCTCCCGCGACGACACCTCGCTCGACGCGTTCCGCTCGTCCCTCGACCGGTGCGGCACGGTGACGGTGCAGGTCGACGGCACCACCACCGACGTCACCACCGAGGGCTTCGCGCCCGCCGGCGCGACGGGGGAGGAGCCGCTGGGCATCACCCGCACCCAGTCCGTGGGCGACGCCGGGAATGTCACGACCATCCTCACCGCCGAGGAAGTGGACGGGACCGCGATCCGCGTGATGGTCCACCAGCCGTCCACCGAGGCCCTCACGCCCGAGGTCCTCGATCACTTCCGGCAGACGGCGGCGACACTGATGAACGACACCGCCACGCGCGTCGCCCAGAAGTAGCCGGTAGGCCGGGGCCCGGCCGCCAGGTCAGTTCCGTCCGACGTCGATCGGGTGGGTGGCGAGCATCGCCCACGGCTGGGGCTGTCGCCGGAGCACGCTCGCCCACAGGTCCACCTCCGGCGGCGCGATGACGTCGCCCGGCCGCGAGGTGAACACCATCCAATCGTCGCGGAGCAGTTCACCGTCCAGCTGCCCGAAGGTCCACCCGGAGTAGCCGACGAAGATGCGTGCGCCCTCCACCAGCGGCGCCACGTCGAGCGGATCCGCCGCGACGTCGATCAACACCACCCGCCCGTCGACCCGCGTCATCCCGTCGACGCCGTCGATACCGGCGCCCCGCCGGAGGACCCCCAGGCACAACGCACCGTCCAGCTTCACCGGCCCACCCAGGTGGAACACCTTGGCGGGGGAGCAGACCTCGGACCATTCCGGCAGCCCGTCGACCAGCGGTGTCTCGCTGGGACGGTTGAGGACCATGCCGAGCGTGCCACCGTCGTTGTTCTCGATCACGTAGATCACGCTGCGGCGGAAGACCGGCTCGCTCAGATGGGTGCCGGACACGAGCAGGCTCCCTGGGCCCACCTGTGCCACCGGCGATTCCTGCCGTCCCTCTCCGTCAGCTGGATACGTCACACTGCCATCTTGGCATTGATCTTCCGCGGTGGCGCGGTGATCGGTGCGCGGAATTCGCGCGCGTTCTCACTGGACGCCCACGCCCCAGGAACCGGGGCCGGACACGGCGGCCAGTCCGCCGAGCATCGCCTCGACGGCGGACCCGACCACCGGCCGTGGCCCGTCCACCGGTCCGGCGGTGTCGAGGTAGCCGTCGCCGTCGGAGTCCGCGAGTCGCGTGTCGGCGATGCCGTCGCGGTCGGAATCGACGAGCAGTCCGCGCTCTTCCGGACCGCTTTCGTCCGGACCGGCGTGGACCGGGTTTCCGCCCGCCTCCATGACGTGCGCGCGCGCCGGCGGCTCCCGCGCGCCGCCCGGTCCGCCGGCGTCGTGCTCCACCGGAATCTCCGTGGCCCACGTGCCGTCGCCCGCGGAATCGACGAACCACCTTTCGCCTTCCCCCGGGCCCGCGGCGACGTCCAGGCAGGTGGTGTCCGCGACGCCGTCCGCGTCCGCATCCCACATCGCGTCGTCGATCAGACCGTCGCCGTCGAAGTCCAGCGCCACGGCATCCGCAGTCCCGTCACCGTCCGAGTCGAGGTCTGCCGAGGAGGTCCATTCCGTGACCTCGCCGTCGCCCGTACCGAATGCATAGGTGATGTCCACACGCCCCCCCGTTCTTCCGCGCCGGCACGGTGGCCCGCACGAATGGAAGGCCCCTGCGAGCGGCCGGCGATGCTGCACGCCCCTGCCCCTAGGACGTACCGGGGTGCGCTGCGGTTCCGCTCAGATCCCGAACAGCTCGGCCTCCGGCCTCCAGCCGGTCACGTCGGCGAAGCGCGCACTGGAGACGCGCTGCGAGCGTCCCAGCGGGCCGGCCACCACGCCCGGAAGAGTGTGCAGGTCCTCGCGGCCCACACGCCGGGCGAACTCGCGGCGCCATTCGCCGCGCGTCCGCGGCTCCTCTGCCACGTTGTAGAGGCCGGCGGGGGCGTCCAGCGCCGCGACCACGGCCCGACCGACGTCCGACAGTGCGATCGAGGACATATACGAGCCCTCCCGTCCCGCCAGCGCAAACCACCCGCGGCGCGCCGCCGATTCGATCATCGCCATCATCGGGTCGTCCGCCGGGGCGCCGTGCACCTGCCCGAGTCGCAGACTCACCCCCGTCCCGCCACCCTCAGTGAAGCGGCGCACGTGCGCTTCGCCGGCCAGGTTCGCGCGCATCGGACCCGGAGCGCTGACCGGGCTCGTCTCGTCCAGCCAGGCGTCCCCGCCGTCCCGGTAGATCATCGTGACGGTGTCGTGCACGATCCGGGGGATCCGGAACTGCAGCGCAGCGTCGACCAGCGCCCGCACGCCCCCGTCGCGCACCGCCCGGTACTGGCGCATGACACCGGCAGTACGCAGCGACGTCGGCAGCGCGACGCGCATGTCGACCACCGCGTCCGCCCCGTCCAGCACGCGGCGCAGGTGCGCCCCGTCGCCCAGCAGATCGCCGCCGACCCACCTCACACCGTCGTCGCCGGAATGCGGCAGCTCGGCACCGGTCCCCACCCGGCGACTGTGCGCCACCACCTCGTACCCGGAACGTCTGAGCTCCTCCAGCGCCGATCGGCCCGTCGCGCCCGCCGCACCCAGCAGGACGACCCGTCGTGCAGTTCCCTCGGGCGAGTTGCTCATGACCACAGCCTAATCCCGTTCGCGGCCCTGCCGAGGCGGAGATCGACCGGCGGCCGTGACCATCCCACGGCCGTGGCCAGGCCCCATTGCATCCGCGGAGCGCGCGGTTTCACGTGAAACCAGGGCGTCAGGAGCGGTGCGCCCACCAGTCGAGCAGCGCCCGCTCCGCCTCGTCGCGGGGGAGCGGACCGCGCTCCAGCCGGAGCTCCTTGAGGAAGCGCCACGCCTCGCCTACCTCCCTACCGGGCCCGATGCCCAGCAACTCCATGATCGCGTTGCCGTCGAGGTCCGGGCGCACCCGCGCCAGATCCTCGGCGGCCGCGATGGCTGCGATGCGCCGCTCGAGGTCGTCGTACGTCGCCTGCAGCCGCGCCGCGCGCCGCTTGTTGCGGGTCGTGCAGTCGGCGCGCACCAGCCTGTTCAGGCGGGGCAGCAGCGCGCCCGCGTCGGTGACATACCTGCGCACTGCCGAGTCGGTCCACTCGCCGCTGCCGTACCCGTGGAAGCGCAGGTGCAGGAACACCAGGGTCGAGACATCCTCGATCATCTTCTTCGAGTACTTCAGCGCGCGCATCCGCTTGCGGGTCATCTTCGCGCCCACCACCTCGTGATGGTGGAAGCTGACGGCCCCGCCCGGCTCATTGCGCTTGGTGGCGGGTTTGCCGATGTCATGGAACAGCGCCGCCAGCCGCAACACCAGGTCCGGATCACCGTCCTCCAGGTCCATCGCCTGCTGCAGGACGGTGAGCGAGTGCCGGTAGACGTCCTTGTGCTGGTGATGTTCGTCGATCTCCAGCTGCATCGCCGGGACCTCGGGGATCACGTACCCGGCCAGGCCCGTGCGGCAGAGCAGGTCGACGCCCTCCACCGCGTGCTCGCCCAGGATCAGCTTGTCGAGCTCCGCCCGGATGCGTTCCACCGTGATGCGCTCCAGCTGCCCGCCCATCGCCGTCATCGCCGCGACCACCCGCGGCTTCGGCGTGAACCCCAGCTGCGACAAAAACCGCGCGGCCCGCAGCATGCGCAGCGGATCGTCGTCGAAGGAATCCTCGGGGGAGGCGGGCGTGTCGAGCACGCCGGCCATCAGGTCGTCGAGCCCGCCGAGCGGGTCGACGAACCCGAGCGTCCCGTCGCCGTCCACCCGCATCGCCATCGCGTTGACGGTGAAATCACGCCGGACCAGGTCGTCTTCGAGGCTTTCGCCGTAGGTGACGGCGGGATTCCGGCTCACGCGGTCGTACTTGTCCGCACGGAAGGTCGTGACCTCGATCTGCCACCCCTCCCGGACGGCGCTGATCGTTCCGAACGCGATCCCGGTGTCCCACTGCGCCTCAGCCCAGCCCGCCATGATCTGCTGCACCTGCTCCGGGCGGGCATCGGTGGTGAAGTCGAGATCCGTGCCCAGCCTCCCCAGCACCGCATCGCGGACACTGCCGCCCACCAGGTACAACCGGTGTCCGTTCTCGGAAAACCTGCCGCCCAGCCCGGTCAATATCTCCGATAGGGATCGCAGGGTCGCCGTGGCGCCGGCAAGCAGCCGCTGCCGGCGTTCCGCCTCGGTTCCTCGGGTAGTCGACACGATCGGCCATTTTATCGTCACGGCCGACCGACATGGTCGACGGCGTCCCCCCCCACGCCCGAAAGCGCCAAGTACGATTGTCCCCGTGTCCTCTGCCGATCATTCCCGCAGCGGGCGTCGTCGCCGACGGCGCCCCGCTCAGCCGGGCAACGGCACCAAGAACGGGGGCACGAGAAGCGCGGCAGGGCGAAACTCGGGCGGCCGGGGCACCGGCTCCCGTGGCAGCGGTTCCCGGAGCAACGGCGCACGGAAGTCGACCGGCGGGCCACGGCAGGGCTCCGGCGGAGGGCGCCGCTCTGCGGACGGATCCACCGGCCGCCGCATGCACACCGTCCGCGAGACCTCGGCCGGCGGCCTGGTGATCGACGGTTTCGACCACACCTCCGCGGACGGCTCCGCATCGGCGGGCGAGCTGCGGGCCGCGTTGATCGGCCGCCTCGACCGCCGCGGCCGCACGTTGTGGTCCATGCCCAAGGGCCACGTGGAGGCCGGCGAAACCGTCGAGCAGACCGCCATGCGCGAGATCGCCGAGGAGACGGGCATCAGCGGCGAGGTGCTCGCGTCACTCGGAAGCATCGATTACTGGTTCGTCTCGGACGGCCGACGCATCCACAAGACCGTCCATCACTTCCTCCTCCGTTACCAGGGCGGCGAGCTCTCCGACGAGGACTACGAGGTCAGCGAGGTCGCGTGGGTGCCGCTGGGCGAGCTCTCCGGCCGGCTCGCCTACGCGGACGAGCGCAAGCTCGCCGCGGTCGCAGCCGAGATCCTCGGTGAGATGATCTCCGGACCCGCGCCCCGCGCCGATTCGGACGTCGAGGCGGGCACGCAGCCGCGGCCGCAGCCGGGGGCCGACCCGGCCAAGCGGGCCCGCAGGCGCCGCCGCAGCCACCGCGCAATGCTGCCGAAGCCGAGGGGGAAGACCAGCCCCACATGAGGATCCGGACCACCAGGCCGTTCGGCATCGTGCACGGGGTGCGCCGGGCGGCCGCCGCGGTGGCTGCGGCATCACTCGCATGCACGCCCGGCGCCGTCGGCATGGCCGCCCCGGCCGCGCAGGCCGTGCCCGTCTCCACGGCCACGTCTCCCGCAGATTTCCCGGCACCCGGGACGACGGGTGCCGCCTCCACCACTGCGGACCCCTCCGCAGCCGACCCCACCACAGCCACCACCACGGCGGACGCCTCCACCACGACCGCCGTGGCGAACTCGACGGCGACGGACGCCGGAAGCACACAGCCCGGCGGCTCCGACCGGACCGGCATGCCGCAGTTCCTCTCGCTCACGATCGATACGGTCACGCCTGAGGTCGTCCGCGCCGGGCCGTCCACCGGCGCCCCGCCGACGAGCGGTCCCGACCGGGCCGGCAGTGCGCCCATGGTCACCGTCACCGGAACGGTCCGCAACGTCGGCGACCGCGACGTGTCCGACGTGGAAGTCCGTCTGCAACGCGCGCAGCAGATCGATGACGCCGACGAGGTCCGTTCAGTGCTGAACCTGGATCAAAGCAACTACGGCACCGTCGGCCTCTTCCACCCGGTGGCCGACTCCCTCGCACGGGGCCAATCGGCCGGATTCTCGCTTTCTCTGCCGCTGAACGACCCCGCGACCCGCTCTCTCGCGATCACCGAACCGGGCGTGTATCCGCTACTGGTCAACGTCAACGGAACCCCCGACTACGGCGGGCGCGCACGTCTGGACGACGCCCGCTTCCTGCTCCCGGTGCTATCTCTGCCGGCCGGTACCGCACCCGGCGGGGACGCCAGGCCACAAGGACCGGTGGCGCCGTCGCCCGTCCCGGTCACCATGCTGTATCCGCTGACGGCGGCACCCGAACTCGCGGCGGGGCAACCGGGGCCAGCACTGGACTCGCCCTCGGCGGTCCGGCTCGTCGACGACTCGCTGCCCCGGTCGCTGGCCTCCGGCGGCAGGCTGCACGGGGTGCTCACCGCCGCGCGCCAGGCGCTCACCCCGGCCGCGGACCCCCACGGCGCGCTGGCCGCAGGGCTGTGCCTGGCCGTCGATCCGGACCTGCTCGTCACCGTCGACGCCATGACCCGCGGATTCGAGGTCGCCAAGGACCCCGCCGATCCCGACTCCGACGCCGCGAGCACCGATCGCATCGAGTCCGAGGGGCAGGCAGCCGCGGCCGCGTGGCTCAAGGACCTGCGACAACTCGCTTCGCAAACCTGCACCGTGGCGTTGCCGTACGCCCAGGCCGACCTGGACGCCGTCCGGAAGCTGGCTTCGCCGCGCGTCACCGGATCGGCACTCGCGGCGCCCGCCGACATCGTCGACGGCATCCTGGGGGTGAAATCCGTCCGCAGCCTCGTATGGCCGTCGGTGGGACAGCTGGCACCCGAAACCCTCGCCACCGTCACGCGCGCACTCGCCCCCGCCGGGGAGGAGGCGGGCGACGGGGCCGGGCAGCCGGCCGATCCGTCCGGAGCCGCCGACGGCCCGAGCGCGCCGCCCACGGTGCTGGTCTCCGACAACTCCGTGGACACGACAGGGTCGACCGGGGCCTCGGGCAACGCCTCCTCACCGAGTACCGGCTCCTCCGCTTCCTCCGCGACGCTCCCCGGCACCGCCGACGCGGTGCGAATAGAGCTGCCGACGGCCGGCGCGGCGGGCCCCGACGGAGCGGGTGCACCCCCGACGGCAGGCAGCGAATCCACCGACTCCACGGCGACCGGCACGGCAGCGGGGTCCAGTCCCGCCCTGCTGTTCGACATGCCCACCAGCGCCGCGCTCGCCGCCGTCGGCGCCCGACCGTCCACCCCTGCGTTCGTGCCCGCCGACCTCCGATTCGACGTCGACCACGACTCCCGCACGGCCCGGTTGCAGGACGCCATGGGGGCCATGGCCTGGCCGTTGCTCGAGGCCCGCAGATCCGCGAAGTCCACGCTCGGAACGGCCGGTTCCGGGAGCGGATCGCGTGATGAACCCGCGGCACCGCCGGCTCCGCTGCTCATCGCGCCGCCCCAGGACTGGACCGCAGACCACGACGAGGCGGCCGCGCTCCTGGGCTTTCTGCAGCAGGCATACCGGGACGGCCTCGCCGCGCCGCGCCCCTTGACCACCGCGTTCGCCGCGGCGAGCGCGCCCGGGGTGCCGTCGGCCGAACTGACCGATCCGTATCCGGGCGACGGAATCGCGGAAGGCGCCGCGTCGGGCCCCGCCGGCACCGGGACGACGAGCGGGGCGGACTTCGGTTTCACGTGGAACACCGACCGGTCCGTGCCGGAATCGCTGCTCGAAAGCCTCCGCGGCCAGCTTTCGCGGCTGGCGACGCTGGACCACATGCTCGCCGGCAACGGGCCCGACGGCGAGACGCCGGAGCACTACATCACGCCGCTCTACCGCGACGTGCTGCGCGCAGTGAGCACTTGGGGGCGCGGCGGCGACGGAGCGCTCGACGCCCGCGCGGCGGCGGATGGCCGGTCCGCCGCGCTCACCACGTCGCTGACCGACCAGTTCGACGCCGTCACCGTCGTCGCCCCCGGCTCCGTCTACACCCTCGCCTCCTCGCAGAGTCCTCTCCTCGTCGTCGCGAAGAACGACCTGGCGATGCCCGTGAACGCGAGCCTGCGGATCCGCGCCCCGGAAGGCGTCCAGATCGGTCAGGCCGACGATTACGTCATCCCTGCCCGCGGTAGCCGCCAGATCCAAGTCCCCGCGCAGATCGAGTTCAGCAGGCAGATGGACCTGCGGGTGCAGCTGCTCGCGCCCGATTCCACGCCGATCGGTGAGCAGATCCACATTTCGTTGCATTCGAACGCGTACGGCATGGTCATCCCCGTCGTGACCGGCCTCTCCGGCGCGCTGCTGCTGTTCCTCGCGGGCCGCCGCGGATGGCATCGGTTGCGCGGACAGCACGACCGGGCCGACGATCGTGCGAGCGAACGCGGGCCAGTCCTAGAGCAGTACCGACGCGACGGTACTCAACAGGGCCCGGAAGACGAAGGTTGAGAAGCCAGATGACCGACGCCCACCGCCACGACGACGGTAGCGACACCGGGGTGCACAGCACTTCCGGCGATGGCTCCGGCCCGTCCGGCGCCCGAGGCGGCTCCCGGCCCAGCGTGCTCGCGTCCACCGGGTCGATGGCCATCGCGACACTGATCAGCCGCATCACCGGGTTCTTCAAGGTGCTGCTCACCGCGGCGGTCCTGGGCCCCGCCATGGCGAGCGCCTTCACCGTCTCCAACACGCTGCCCAACCTGGTCTCCGAGCTTGTGCTGGGCGCGGTGCTCACCGCGATCGTCATTCCCGTGCTGGTCCGCGCCGAACGCGAGGACGCCGACGGCGGCGCCGCGTTCATGCGAAGACTCTTCACGGTGGCGATGGCGATCTTCGGCATCGCCACCGTGGTGTCCGTCGCGGCCGCGCCCTGGTTGTCGCAGCTCATGGTCGGCGACGACTCCGAGGTGGACCTGGGCCTGTCCACCGCGTTCGCGTATCTGCTCCTGCCCCAGATCATCTTCTACGGCGCAGGCGGGCTGCTGACGGCGATCCTGAACACCCGCAGCGTGTTCAAACCGGGTGCGTGGGCCCCGGTGGTCAACAACGTCGTGGCGATCACGGTACTGGTGCTGTTCGCGGTGATGCCCGGCGAGATCACCCTCAACCCGGTCGACATGGGCACCCCCAAGCTGCTCGTGCTGGGCATCGGCACCACCCTCGGCGTGCTGTGCCAGGCCGCGGTGCTCGTCCCCGCGATCCGCCGCCAGGGGATCGACCTGCGTCCCATGTGGGGCATCGACCCGCGGCTCAAGAAGTTCGCGGGCATGGCCGTGGCCATCATCGTGTACGTCGCGATCAGCCAGGTCGGGATGGTCATCACCACGCGGATCGCCGCCGACGCCGACGCGGCCGGCCCCGCCATCTACAACTTCGTCTGGCTGCTGCTCCAGGTTCCCTACGGCATCCTCGGCGTCACGCTGCTCACCGCGGTGATGCCGCAGCTGAGCCGGAACGCGGCGGCGGGCGACAACCGGGCCGTCGTCGACGACCTGACCATGTCGACCAAGCTGACGATGCTCGCCCTGCTGCCCGTCGTCATGTTCTTCACCTTCGACGGGCCCGGTATCGGGCGCGCGCTGTTCAACTACGGCGCGTTCGGCGGGGACTCGGCGACGCTGCTGGGCATCACGCTGTCGGCATCCGCCTTCACGCTCATCCCGTATGCCCTGGTGCTGCTGCAGCTGCGCGTGTTCTATGCGCGCGAAGAGGCGTGGACACCGACCTTCATCATCATCGGCATCATGGCCGTGAAGACGGCGCTGTCGCTGTTCGCGCCCGTGCTCGTCTCTCCCGAACACGTCGTGGTCGCACTCGGCACGGCCAACGGGCTCGGCTTCGTCGCGGGCGTCGTCGTCGGCGGCTACCTGCTGCGGCGCAGCCTCGGAGACCTCAACCTCGGCTCCATCATGCGCGACTCCCTGCGGATCCTTCTGGCCTCGGCGGTAGGCGTGGCCGCGATGCTGCTTCTGGAACTGTTGACCGGGTTGCACGAGATCGCGGGCGGCGGCCGCGGCCTGCTGTCCGTGATGGCGGTGAGCGTCGACGGCGTCGTCATGCTCACCGTGACGGTCCTGGTGCTGTCCCGGATGCGCATTCCCATGGTCGACCAGGTCGGCCGGTCCCTGGCGCGCGTGCTCGTACGGGTGCTGCCCGGCGCACTGGTTCCGGCCCGCCTGCGCCGGGCGGCCGCAGCCGACGCCGCGGCGGCCGCGGAGCAGCCCGGCCACTACGACACGCACGGCGAGCAGTACCGGGACGGCCTCCACGGTCCGCGCGGCGACCACCGCGGTCCCGGCGCGCCCGCACCGGGCGACGCGGCGGGCCGCGGCGGCAGATACCTGCCGCCGCCCGGTCACGGCCCGCATCACCCGGACGACCCGTACGTCGGCGACCCGGCACGGTCCCGTCGGCCCGTTCCGCGGGGCCCGCTGTTCAGCGGGCCGGGACAACCGCTTCCGGACCTGTTCGTCCCGTACTCTGGATTCGACACGACCACCTACGACCCGCTGCTGCCACGGGTCGATGCCGCACTGAGGAAGTTGCAAGTGACAGAGACGCACGCCGCGGCGCAGCGCGCCGGATCCGGCAGCCCCCAGCGCGGACCGCGACTGATCCCCGGCGCGATGGTCGCCGGCGGTCGCTACCGGCTGCTCGTCCGGCACGGCGGCACGCGCGGCCTGCAGTTCTGGAAGGCGCTCGACACCCGGCTCGACCGCGAGGTCGCCCTCACCTTCATCAACCCCGACGGGTCCAACGCCGGCACCGACCCGGACACCATCCTCACCCGCACGCTTCGGCTCGGTAAGATCAACGCCCCGGGGCTCGCGCGCGTGCTCGACGTCGTCCGCAGCGTGTCCGGCGGGATCGTCGTCTCCGAATGGACGGACGGCAGCCCCCTCAGCGAGGTCGCCGCCAACGACCCGCCACCTGACGGCGCCGCGCGCGCCGTGGCCGTCCTCGCCTCGGCCGCCGAGCAGGCGCACCGGGCGGGCGCCGAGATGTGCATCGACCACCCCGACCGCATCCGCATCACGCCCGGCGGCGCCGCCGTCCTGGCCTTCCCCGCCACTCTGCCCGGCGTCGAACACGCCGACGACGTCCACGGTCTCGGAGCCACGCTGTACGCCCTGCTCACCAACGAGTGGCCGGCCTCCCAGGACGACCCGGCCGGTGAGGTCGGCGGTTTGCGCACGGCGCTCCTCGGCGCGCAGGGGCTGCCCACCGAACCGCACGTCGTGCGCAACGACATCCCCTTCGAGATCTCGGCAGTGGCGATGCGCGCCATCCAGGGCAACAGCGGCATCCGCACCGCCGCGACCGTCCAGCACGTGCTGGAGCAGGCGGCCAACGCCCCCACACCGCCGCCGCCGGGCCGCCGCTTCCCCCGGCCCGAACGGAGCACGAGGACCGACGGCCGCCCCGTCGAAGCGCCCGTCGACCGGACCGAGGGACACACTCGAGAGACGGAGCACGCGGCGGACCGCGCGGCTCCCGGCCAGCATGCCGGGAACGCACCGCACCGCACACCCGACGAGCACACCGGGCGGATACCGGCCGGGGGCGGACAGGCGACTCCCGGCCGCACCACCGCGCGCCCGCGTTCCCTGCTCCTGGACGACGGCCCAAAGGGTCCCTCCCGCCGGACCATGTCCACGGTGCTGGTGGCGCTGGCGGTAGCCGTGATCGCCGTCGTCATCTTCGTGATGGTGCAGGTGGGCGACGTCTTCGGCGGGGGCAGCGACGCCCCGTTGACGCAGCAGAACATCGGGCTCAACCCCACGACCACCGCCGCGCCCACCACCGCGCAGGCGCCGGCGCCGCCGCCACCGCCGGCCAGCGTCACGGCGAAGCCCGTGAAGATCGCCGTCTACTCGCCGCAGGGCGTACCGGACGATCCGCGCGGCGCGCCGCTGGCCATCGACGGCGACCCGGGCACCCAGTGGTCCACCGACCAGTACTTCCAGCAGCTCCCGGCCCTCAAGAACGGCGTGGGCCTGATGGCGGAGTTCGACCGCCCGGTCAAGGTCATGAATGTCGGGATCGACTCGCCCACCCCGGGCACACGTGTCGAGATCCGGACCGCTCCCGGACCGAACGCGTCGATCGCGCAGACCCGCCTCATCGCGTCGAGCGAGTTGCAGGCCGGGCACACCGAGATCCCCGTGGATCCGCCCACCGACCAGGCGTCCACGCACGTGCTCGTGTGGCTGACCGAGCTCGGCCCCGCGGGTTCCCGCTTCCAGTCCAAGATCACCGAGGTCAACTTCACCGTCGCGGAATAGTGACGGCGGTCTCCCATCGCGCCCGTTCACCGGTGCGCTAGGGTTCCGTGCGTGCGGACCAATGGGGGGGATCGCTCGCAGAGCGATGTGGAACTGCTCGCTGAGCATGTACGGGGCGACCGGTATGCGTTCGCCGATCTGATCGCCCGGCATCAGGACTACCTGTGGGCGGTGGCGCGGCGCAATTGCCGCGATGCGGAGGACGCCGCGGACGCCGTTCAAGAGGCGCTGCTGTCCGCGCACCGTCGTGCCGCCGCGTTCCGCGGCGAGTGCGCGGTGCGCAGTTGGCTGCACCGGATCGTGGTCAACAGCTGTCTCGACCGGCTCCGCCGCAACGCTGCGCGACCTTCCGTCCCGTATCCCGAGGGCGGCTGGGAACCCGCCGATCGCCACGACGAGTACGCACATGTCGACGCGTCGATGACGCTGCGGGTGGCTTTGGCCGAGTTGCCCGACGAACAGCGCATGGCCGTGTACCTGGTCGACGTGGAGGGCAGGTCGGTGGCCGACGCGGCACAGATGCTGGGCGTCGCGGGGGGAACGGTGAAGAGCCGCTGTGCGCGGGCGCGCCTCAAGCTGGCCCGGAGTCTCGCCGGCCTGCGCGAACACGCGGGTTGATCCGATCGACCGACATCCGCGGCCCCCCGGAACCCGCAGACGCCCGCGTGCGTCGTAGAAGACAGTGGCCGTTGCACGGGAAGGAGGACGGGAATGTCGAATGAACCGACGCCGGATGCCGGGTTCTCGTCGCCCTTCCCTCCGGAACTCGTCGCAGCAGTGCACGCGGACCTGCACGACCCCGGGCCCCCGTCACGCCCGCCTGCGTCGCGGGAGTCCTCGCAGACTCCGGCCGGGCCCGCTGACGGGCACGACGCACACGGACCCGCCCACCGCGGGGATGCGCGAGCCGCATCCCCCGAGTGCGCGTTGCATGAGGCCGTCCTCGCCGACGGGGAGGCCGCGCGTCTGCTGAAAGATCTCGACGAGGTCAGCGCCATGCTGGGCGCGCTCGCACCCGCGTCGGATCCCGGCATCTCATTCGCGGACGACACGCCCGGGGACCGACACGCTTCCGGGCGGACTCCCGCTGACGGCCTTTCCGGCGGCGGCTGCTCCGGCGAAGACTTCTCCGGACCGGGCGACGCGGACACCAGCGGCGACGACGTGGAGCGGATGCCGGAGCTGGTCGCTGCCCGGCTGCGGCGGGAACTTCTCGCAGCGGTTCCCATGGACGGCGGATCGCCGGCAGGCGACGCCGACCGGAACGCCCCCGCCGCCGTCCGCCGCTCCGGGTCTCGGAGTCGCAAGCTGCTCGCCGCCGCGGCCGCGGTCGTCGCCATCGGGTCGGCCGTCGGCGGATCGGCACTCTGGCTCTCCGTCGACACCGACCGCGCCGCAGACTCGGTCACGGCGCACGACGCACACCCGCGCGGCGGGACCGTCGCGGGGAACGGGCGGGACATCACCGTGCACGGACAGGCCGGCGACGGCGATACGGCTGCGGGCCGCACGGACGGCGCCCCGCCCCCCGGAGGACTCGACCCCGACGGACTCCTGCGCATGCGGGGGACGGACGATCTGGGGCCGTTCGCGGAGCCCACCGCCCTCCACCAGTGCCTGTCCGCCAACGACCTTCCGCCCGACGCGCACATCCTGGGGGCGGGGCCGGTGCGCGTGGACGGTCGCGCAGGCACGCTGCTGCTCGTCCCCGGGCCGCGTCCTCCGATGCTGACCGGGCTTGTCGTCACCGAGCGGTGCGGTGTGGACGGCGACGGCCTGCTCCTGCGAACCGATCTCGGCGCGCCCTGACCCGCCGCCGCACCCGGCGCGGGAACAACACCGATTAGTCTGGTGTTGACCGGATAGGCACCGCCCGACGGCATACAGGAACACCTCGAGCCGGTCGTGTTCCGCCGTAGGGCCGCGCGACGCCCACAGTGTCGGCGTCGGCCCAAGCGGCGCGGCGGCACTGTCACGGCATGGTCCGCCCGGGGCGCCGCAGCCACCGGCACCCCCGTACCGCCCGAACGGAAGGCACGTATGAGCACCCCCATCGTCCACGACCTCATCATCGTCGGTTCAGGCCCCGCCGGATACACGGCCGGGATCTACGCCGGCCGCGCCGAGCTCGCGCCCGTGTTGTTCGAGGGCTCCCAGTTCGGCGGCGCACTGATGACGACGACGGACGTGGAGAACTACCCCGGATTCGCCGGCGGCATCATGGGCCCCGAGCTTATGGACCAGATGCGTGAGCAGGCGATCCGCTTCGGTGCCGACGTGCGCACCGAGGACGTCGACTCCATCGACCTGTCCGGGCCCGTCAAGACCGTCACGGTCGGCGACGAGGTCCATCAGGCGCGCGCGGTGGTGCTGGCGATGGGCGCGGCCGCCCGCTACCTGGGAGTCCCGGGCGAGCAGGAGCTGCTGGGCCGCGGCGTGAGCGCCTGTGCCACCTGCGACGGGTTCTTCTTCAAGGAACAGGACATCGCCGTGATCGGCGGCGGCGACTCCGCGATGGAGGAGGCGACCTTCCTCACCAAGTTCGCGCGGTCCGTCACCATCGTGCACCGGCGCGAGGAGTTCCGGGCTTCCCGGATCATGCTCGAGCGTGCTCGCGCCAACGAGAAGATCCGCTTCCTGACCAACAAGGCGGTCGAGTCGGTGGCGGGCGACAAATCCGTTTCCACACTGAACCTGCGGGACACCGTGACCGGCGAGGAGTCGACGCTCCCCGTCACCGGCATGTTCGTCGCCATCGGCCACGACCCCCGCAGCGAACTCGTCAACGGACAGGTGGACACGGACGCGGACGGATACGTGCGCGTCGATTCGCCGATGACCTCCACGTCCGTGCCCGGGGTCTTCGCGGCCGGCGACCTCGTCGACCACACGTTCCGGCAGGCGATCACCGCCGCCGGCACCGGGTGCTCCGCGGCCATCGAGGCGGAGCGCTGGCTGGCCGCCCTGCCGGCCGACACCGTCTCTTCGAAGGACGCGGCGGACCCCGTCGCCGCCACCGTCTGACCCACCCGTCCAAATTCCGGAGGTTCTCATGTCCTCGACCATCACCGTCACCGAAGACTCTTTCGAAAGCGACGTGCTGCACAGCGACAAGCCCGTCCTCGTGGACTTCTGGGCCACCTGGTGCGGCCCGTGCAAGATGATCGCCCCCGTCATCGAGGAGCTCGCCGCCGCGCATTCCGACAAGGTCACCTTCGCCAAGGTGGACGTGGACAAGTCGCCCGGAATCCAACGTGACCTGCAGATCATGTCGATTCCGACGTTGATGCTCTTCGAGGGCGGTCGGCAGGCGGGACAGCTGGTCGGTGCGCAGTCCAAGGCCAAGATCCTCAAGCTGCTGTCCGGCAAGATCTGACACGAACACGTGCTGCGGGGCCCCGGTGACACGCGCACCGGGGCCCCGCAGCACGTGTTCGTGCGCCCAGTCCGAGGGTCCGGAACTCTCGGGGTTCCCCGGTCGGCATCACCCCGCGACACCCCCACCCCGCCCGTCACACCGACGCCGCCCCGCGCGGCCGTTCGCCCGAGGTTCTGGAAGAATGATCGCGGTAGTCGCCGGAGGACCGCACCGCGACAGCCGCAACCCCGGTGGTTCGGCGGCTATCCGGACCGATCAATCCAGCGAACGACACTCCCACGCGAAAGGTACGAACGGTATGCAGCCACTCCGCCTCGGTTCGCGCGGTGCCGCGGTGGCAGAGGTCCGTTCCATCCTCACCGGCATCGGAATGCTCCGGGGCGAGGCCGCGGTGGATGCGTCGGTGCCGGTCGGCAGCGCGCGGTGGAACCGCAGTGAGCCGATCTTCGACGAGCATCTCGACCTCGTCGTCCGCACCTTCCAGCAGCAGCGCGGCCTCCTGGTCGACGGCGTGGTGGGTCCCGCCACCTACCAGGCTCTGCGCGACGCTTCCTACCGCCTCGGCACCCGCACTCTGTCCTATCAGGTGGCCGCGCCGATGACCGGGGACGACGCCGCCACGCTGCAGCTGCGGCTGCAGGACCTCGGCTTCTACCGCGATCTGGTCGACGGCTATTTCGGCCGCGCCACACATGAGGCGTTGGTGTCCTACCAGGGCGAGTACGGCCTGTCCGCAGACGGCATCTGCGGACCCGCCACGCTGCGCTCTCTGCAGTTCCTCGGCACGCGGGTCACCGGAGGCTCGCCGCACGCGCTGACGGAACGCGAGCTGGTGCGCCGCTCGGGCCCCCGCCTCGCCGGCAAGCGCATCGTGCTGGACCCGGGTCTCGGCGGTACCGAGCCCGGCCTGACGGTTCCGAATCCGCACGCGGACAACGAGTCGCTCACCCAGGCGGACATCGCGTGGGACATCACGACGCGCCTCGAGGGCCGCATGGCCGCCACGGGAATGGAGACCATCCTGACTCGGGGGCGCAGGAACAGCCCCACCGTGGCGGAACGCGCACACATCGCGAACGCCTTCGGTGCGGACCTCATGATCTCCATCCAGGCCAGCTCGTCGAGTTCGCCGAACCCCAACGGCGTGGCCACCTTCCACTTCGGCAACTCACACGGATCCACGTCGATGATCGGTTCGATCCTCAGCGGCTTCATTCAGCGCGAGATCGTGGCGCGGACGGCTCTGCGCGATTGCCGCAGCCACGCGCGCACGTGGGACATCCTGCGGCTCACGAGGATGCCCGTCGCACAGGTCGACGTCGGATACCTCTCGAATGCGACCGACCTGACGCTGCTGACCAACCCGCATACCCGCGACATCGTCGCCGAGGCGATCCTCGTCGCCGTCAAGCGCCTCTACCTGCTCGACAAGGACGACCAGCCGACGGGAAGCTATACGTTCTCGCGCCTGCTCGCCGAGGAGCAGGCCTGACATCTATGCTCAGCGCGCATTGTGCGCTGAGACCGCCCGCGCGGTGACCAACGGGGCGCCGTCGCCGCTCTTCCCCGAAACGACCGGCTCGACGTCGAAAAGGCTCTCGATAGCCGCCTCCACCTCGGCCTTCCAACCCAGGTCCCGTCCCAGTTCCAGCCTGTACCGGGGGAAGCGGTGATGCGGTGCCACTTCCTCGAAGCCCCACGCCGCCAAGAACTCCGCGGGGATCATGCACCGCCCGCACGTGCAGTCGGGGCCCGCCGATTCCGGCACACCTCTTACCAGGTCTGCGGGGTCGAAGTCCGGGTCGCCGGGAGCCTCCGCTGAGGCTTCCCGGTAACCGAACGACTCCACGGCGCGCACCCCACGCCGGATGAGGTCGCCGATCACGGCATCGAGCAGGATCGTGCTCCGGCCGGCCGCCGAACCCGTCTGGTCGGCAATGCCGGTCAGTTGCGACAGCAGTATGGCGTCGGTGCTCACCGGTCCTGTCGGAAACCGGCTTGCGTACGGCATCAGCGACGGCGGGGCATAGAGGGCATAACCGACTGCCTCGGACTCTTCCCACGCGATTCGCCCACACGTGCCCCAATCGAGCATGACCATCGACAGCCACGCCTCCTTTTCGAAGGCGGCGTCGAGGAGCGGACGATGACCGGCTTCGGGATCGACCTCCCAGAAGACGCATGATCGACCGTGCCCCGGAAGATCGCTGATCGTCGCCATCGTCAGGGGAGTGGTGTCCATCGTCACTGCGTCAATCGCCTCCCAGCGCATCTACGCCGACCGGGGCACCCCGCGCATCTTCGCCGAGTTTCATCACAGTGACGAAACATCCACGAGGGGCGGGACGGCACGATTCCGAACCGCTATCGCCCGAACTCGGCTCGCTCAGGCCTCGTTCTCCATAAGCTTGATGATCCGCTCAAGATCGTCGACGGTACCGAACTCCACGACGATCTTTCCCTTCTTCTTGCCCAGGCTCACCGTCACCCGCGTGTCGAAGCTGTCCGAGAGCCGCTCCGCAACCTCCTGGAGCGCGGGCATCTGGATCGGCTTGCGCCGGGTCGGTGCGGGGGCGGGGGAGTCGTCCTCCCTGTTGGCGAGCGTCACCGCCTCCTCGGTTGCGCGCACGGACAGCCCTTCGGCCACGATGCGTGCCGCCAGTGCCTCCTGCGCTTCGGCCCCGGCCTCGAGCGACAGCAGCGCTCGCGCGTGGCCGGCGGACAACACTCCTGCAGCCACGCGCCGTTGCACCGGAACCGGGAGGCGCAGCAGACGGATCGTATTGGAGATGACAGGGCGGGAGCGCCCGATCCGTGACGCCAACTCGTCATGGGTCACGTCGAACTCTTCCAGCAGCTGCTGGTAAGCCGAGGCCTCCTCGAGCGGGTTCAGCTGGACGCGATGGATGTTCTCGAGCAGCGCGTCGCGCAGCAGCGTGTCATCCGCGTTGTTGCGGACGATCGCCGGAATCGTCTCAGTCTCCGCGCGTTGGCTGGCCCGCCAGCGGCGTTCACCCATGATTAGCTGGAAGCGATCAGGAGCGACCTGACGGACGACGACCGGCTGCAGGAGCCCGAATTCGCGGATCGAATGGACCAGCTCGGCCAGCGCCTCTTCGTCGAAGACCTGGCGCGGCTGCTTCGGGTTCGGTTCGATCTGCCCCAGCGGAATCTCGCGGTACTCCGCACCGATATCCGCGGCGTCTCCCATCGCAGCGCCAGCCGGTTCGGATACCGCGGCATCCGAACCGCCACGGACGGCCGCCGCAGACTGGACGCTATTGGCGGACGCGTCCGAAGACGAGGCTGCTTTGTCGGTCGCGCTGTTCTTCGTGGAGGTCCGGGCTACCGCGCTGCCGGCATCGCCGTTACTGTCGGCGCTCTCGGTGGATTCGGATCCTGACCCTTCGTCCGGCCCGGCCGCGGGGGGAGCACCGATGATCTTCGAATCTGGCCCGAACACGACGTCGGCCGCCGCCGCGCCCAGTCGCGGGCCCTCCGTCGGACCGGTGGGGATCAACGCGGCCAGCCCTCGTCCGAGACCGCCCTTACGTGTCTGACTCATCTCATGACTCCCGCACCTTGACCGTGGCTGCCCCACGCTCCGCTATTTCCTTACCCGCATCGAGGTAGCTCATCGCACCCCGGGACGCCGGGTCGTACTCCAACACCGTCAAACCATAGCCCGGCGCCTCCGAGACCTTGACGCTTCGGGGGATGATCGTCTTGAGCACCACCGGACCGAAATGATTCCGGACCTCGTCGGCAACCTGCCCTGCGAGCTTCGTCCGGCCGTCGTACATCGTCAGCAGGATGGTCGAGACATGCAGCGACGGGTTGAGGTGCGCCTGCACCAGCTCTACGTTGCGCAGGAGCTGACCGACTCCCTCGAGCGCGTAGTACTCACACTGGATGGGCAGCAGCACCTCGCGCGCCGCGACCAATGCGTTCACGGTGAGCAGGCCGAGCGACGGCGGGCAATCGATGAGCACGTAGTCGATATTGTGCTGATCGAGCGCGGTGTGGTCGATCGCGTTCTTCAGCCGACCCTCGCGCGCCACCATCGAGACCAGCTCGATCTCGGCGCCCGCCAGATCGATGGTCGCGGGAACGCAGTAGAGGTTGTCATTATGCGGGCTCTGATGGATCGCCTCGGACATGTCGACCTCGCCGATCAGCAGTTCGTACGACGACGGAACTCCCGAACGATGATCGATACCCAGCGCCGTGCTCGCGTTTCCCTGAGGATCCAGGTCGATAACGAGAACCGAGAGACCGTGGGCAGCGAGCGCCGCAGCCAAGTTCACCGCCGTGGTCGTCTTGCCGACGCCACCCTTCTGGTTCGCGATAGTGATCACGCGTCGCGCGTCCGGGCGAGGGAGTGCACGGAGCGCGGGCTGCGCGTTCTGCACTTCTTCTGCAGTGTCGTTAGTCATGCCACCGTCCGTAGGGTCGTCAGCCTGTAGTTGGTCCGCGCAAGGGGAGTGTTTCACGTGAAACTCGGTCAGCACACCATCTGGCGGCGACTCGTCGTTTCACGTGAAACCGCGAACCTTGCCGTTTCACGTGAAACGGTGCGGCCCGGCATCCGGCGTGGCCGTCCCCCTTGTCGGGTGGACCTGATCGACCGCCATGCATAGGCTCCATGCGCGTGTGTGATCGGTCCTGCTGGGTCACTGGGAGCGAGCTACTCTGCGGGTAGCGCGGACTGCGGTTACCACAGTAGTCGGCGTGCCGAGCAGTCCCTCACCGCAGGTCGCCAAGCCCAATTCCGCCGCGCCGGCCTTTTCCAGCTCTCGACGAGCACGCTCGATCTCTTCCTGCGCGCTCGATCCCTTGATCGCCAACATCCGGCCGCCCTTACGGACCAGGGGGAGCGACCACGGGACGAGTCGCTCCAGCGGTGCCACCGCACGGGACGTCACATAGTCGGCGCCGCCCGCCTCCTTGATCACCCCCGATTGCTCAGCCCGTCCGCGAACGACGACCGCGCCGAGCCCGAGTCTTTCATTGACCTCGCCGAGATACCGGGTCCGACGCAGGAGCGGTTCGACGAGCGTAATCGTCAAATCCGGGCGCGCGATCGCAAGAGGGATCCCCGGCAGTCCGGCGCCGCTGCCGATGTCGACCACAGTCGCGCCGTCCTCGATCAGCTCGCCCAACACAGCGCAGTTCAGGATGTGACGCTCCCACAACCTAGGGATCTCGCGTGGACCAATGAGACCCCGCTCCACGCCATCGGAGGCGAGTGAATCGTGATACCTGACGGCAAGCGGCAGCCGATCTCCGAACACGCGCTCCGCGGCTTCCCGCATGGACTCCGGAACGTCTTGTTCCACGTGAAACAACCTCGCTCATGACAGACGGTTCGATTCTGGACAGAACTACATTGCTGTAATTCAGACCCCGGGGTCACCGGCACATCGCCCCCGCTCGCGACGCACAACACATGGGGGCACACCCGCTATGCAGGCGCCGGGAACCATTGTCACCGGAGCGCGATGCGGCGCACAAGCCCGGTGGCCCGGGCTGTGGATAACCCGTGAAGGCGCCGGGGAACCGCCTGCGCCGTCCGCCCCCTCCGAAACACATCCGGCCCCCCAGTACGAGACTGCGGGGCCGGTTCCGCTAGCGATTGTCGCCGATCATCACTCCGGGAGGACGACTACCCGCCGCGATGCGTCGGCGCCCACGCTCTCGCTGTACACACCATCGACCGCCGCCACGGCATCGTGGACGATCTTGCGCTCGAACGGCGTCATCGGCTTGAGCTCCTCGCGCTCCCCGCCATCCTTGACGCGCTCGGCGACCGACGTGCCCAGCCGGGTCAGCTCCGTCCGCTTGTCCGCGCGCCAGCCGGCCACGTCGAGCATCAGGCGGCTGCGGACGCCGGTCTGCTGCTGGACGGCCAGGCGGGTCAGTTCCTGCAGGGCATCGAGAACGTCGCCCGTACGGCCCACCAGGTGCCCCAGATCGCGGCCGCCATCGATGCTGACCACGGCTCGGCGACCCTCGACGTCCATATCGATATCGCCGTCGTAGTCGAGCACGTCGAGCAGCTGCTCGAGGTAGTCGCCGGCGATCTCGCCCTCCTCGACGAGCAGATCCTCGCCCCTGAGACCGGAACCGTCCTGCTCGCCGTCCGATCCCTCGCCGTTCTCCTCCGGTTCCGCCGGTGAGGTCGCGTCGGCCTGGGCGGCGGCCGGGTTGTTCTCAGCCTGCGCCTCTTCGGGCTGCAGCAGATCATCGTGAGCCACGTGGTCTCTCCTTGTCTCGTGCCCCTGCGGGGGAAGCTTCGTCATCGCGTGCGGGGGGCTGATCTCGGTGGTCGGCCGCGTCACCGGCCGTGCGTGGGGGAGCGCGACCGTCAGCGGCGCTTCTTCTTGCCGCCGCCGGACTTGTTCTGCGGCCCCTTGCCACCGGGTCTCTGCCCCTGCGGATGCCGCTTCTGGCCCTGTCCCGACCGGTTCTGCGCACCGGCGCGATTCTTGCCCTGCTGGCCCTTCTGGGCGTTCGGTTTCTGCCCCGGCCCCGGCTTCTTCTTCGCCGCCTGCTGCGGGACGCCGCCCCCCGCGTCAGTACCGGACTGCGTCGTGTCGTCCTCGGCGGAGCCGGCCTCGCCGACGGCGGCTCCCGCATCATCATCCGAGACCACAGTGCCGTCGATCACCGCGGCAGAGCCCTTGGCGCGCCCCTTCTTCCCCTGCGCCGGCCGGGCGCCGGGCTTGGGGGCCCGATCGGCGCGCACCTGCTCCAGCCGCTCCTTCTTCGCCTCTTCTTCCTTCGTGATCTTCTTGAACACGTAGTGCTGCTGGACCACGGTCCACGCGTTGTTGCTCACCCAGTAGATCAGGATGGCGACAGGCAGGAACGAACCCGAGACCAGGACGCCGAGCGGGAACACGTACACCGCCAGCTTGTTCATGATCTTCGCCTGCGGCTGCGTGGCGGCATCCGGGCTCTGCCGGGCGACGGACGCCTTGGCGTTGAGGTGGGTGGCGATCGCGGCGATGACCATCAGCGGAACGGCGACGGCCGCGATCTGCCAGCGCGACGGGTAGTCGACGAAGCCGAAGAAGCCGGCGAACGACGCCTCCGCCTGGGTGATGTAGCTCGAGAGCGGGACACCGAAGATGTTCGCGTGCAGGAAGTTGTTGACGTCTTCCGGCGTGAACGCGTAGTTGGCCAGGCTCGCGTTGAAACTCGCGCACTGCGCGGGATCGGGAATGTCCTCGCACACATTGACCACGTTGCCGATGCCGCCGGTCCGGTTGAACGAGCGCAGCACGTGGAACAGGCCGATGAACACCGGGGCCTGGGCGAGCATCGGCAGGCAGCCCAGCAGCGGATTGAACCCGTGCTCCTTCTGCAGCTTCTGCATTTCGACGGCCATGCGCTGGCGGTCGTTCTTGTACTTCTTCTGCAGGGCCTTGATCTGCGGTTGCAGCTCCTGCATCTGCCGCGTGGTACGGATCTGCTTGACCGCTGGCCAATACAGGATGACGCGCAGCGTGAACACCAGGAACACGACGGACAGCACCCACGTGATGGCGCTCTGCGAACCCAATCCCACAAGCTCGAAGAACTTGTACCACATCCGCATGATCCACGAGACAGGCCAGTAGATGAAGTCAAGCACGGCGCTAGGCACTCCTATTCTCAGCGCAGACTGCGGTGCAGCCCGTCCGATGCAACGTCGAACGATCGGTGCGGTCAATCATGGCGGACACCGCCCGCCGCCGTCGCCCGGGTCTCCGGTTCCGCACAGGACGGAGAACCATCCGCATCGCCGGCCTCACGAGCCCGGATACGACGCCCGTGACGCTGTGGAACCGGATCCCAACCGCCCGGATACCACGGCCCGCACTTGAGCAGCCGCCAGCAGGCGAGCGCGGTACCGCGCAACAGGCCCCATTCTCGCAGGGCGGTCACGGCGTACTCACTGCAGGTGGGGATGAAGCGGCACGTGGGCGCCCGGGTGGGCGAGACGTACGTGCGATAGAGCTCCACGGCGAACACCGCGGCGTTCGCCGGTGACGCCGCCAAGCGCCGCCACCCGCGCTCTCCATCCGCCCCGTGCGATACATCGCCGACGGCCGGCTCGGACTGCTCCCGGGCATCCGCCGACGGGGGGTCCGCCTTCATCGGGACGCCTCCCGATGGGTGAGCAACCCCAGCTTGGACAAACCGCCGCCCACTTGCCGGTCGAGCTGTGCGGAGGTTGCATACGCGGCACCCGGTAACGCCCGAAGCACTACCGAGACACCGGGCTCCAATTGATCGACATACCCGGCGGCGACATGACGAAGCCGCCGGGAGACCCGGTGGCGGACCACCGAATTCCCGACGGCTGTGCTCACGATCAGGCCGAAGCGCGGACCGTGCATGAAGACCGGCTGATACGCGGTCGCCGCGTGCACGACGATGTCACGCCGACCGCACCGGCGGCCTCCGCGCATCACCGCGGTGAAGTCTCCGCGGTGCCGCAGACGGTACCGATCCTGCAGCACTTTCGCGTCCCGCGCTCTGGCTGCCGATCAGGCAGACAGAGCTGCGCGGCCCTTGCGGCGACGGTTCGCGACGATCGAGCGGCCCGCGCGGGTGCGCATGCGCAGCCGGAACCCATGAACGCGCGCGCGGCGCCGATTGTTCGGCTGGAATGTCCGCTTGCCCTTGCTCACGGTGATTCTCCTTCAGTTTCTCCGGCACCTCGTGGCGCCGCTTCTTGTGTCCGACGCGTCCCATGACCCTCCGCGCTGCGACGGCACTCCGAGGCGACCGCCCCCGGAGGGGCGACCGCACACCTGTGCCCGAATCGCATGAAGCAGAAGGCCACGTACGTATGGTCTGCACGTCACCGGAAGTCCGCGACCACGGGGACCGGACCAGGATCGCGCTCCGGACCTGATCCGCGTGCACGCTGACGTACGCTGCCGATCCGCCGGCGGCGACCCACGTGGATCTACCCATACCGAGGACGTCCCGGATGAAACGGGAGACCGCCCGAGACTACTCAGTGCAAGCGTCGAGGTCAAACCGCCGATCCACCTTCGCGGCACGGCTGACCTGCGAAGCAGGTGCTCCGTGCGACACGCCACAGGAACCGGGTGCTTGCGAATGTCACTTGACTGTGCGTTTCCGTTGCACAACCGTGTCCCCCTTGTTAGCGTTCCCAGGTGACGAAGCGGTAACAACGGATCGAAGAAATACCGGACTCGTCGGGACACGGGCGAAGAACTCGACCGGCGACGATCGGACGGAAACGAAGCGACGACGCAGTGGCGGCTGCATCCGACGGCCGCAGACGGCCGCAGATCGCCGGCCTCGGAGTCGCAGAACACCTGACAGACCCGAGAACTTCACACCGAACCGACGCTTTCCACAGGTTCATCCCCAGAACCGTGGGTAGTCGTACCGGGTCACCGCGCCACTCGCTCGCCGAGTGGTCCACTATCGTCCACAGTTGTCCACAGGTGTGGATAATCGTGTGGAT
>NZ_CP041766.1 GCF_007559025.1 Tomitella fengzijianii
CCTGTGCGGCCGCTCGTGGCGGCGGATGTGGCCATCCTATGCGCGACACGACACCTATAGCACCTAATAGACTCCATGATAGGATATGAACTATGACGGACTCCATTGGAATCAGCGGGCCGCGGCGGGTATATGCCGTGTGCAACCAGAAGGGCGGTTCCGGCAAAACCACCAGCACCTACCACCTCGCCCACGCCGCCGCCGCGGCCGGGCGACGGGTTCTCGTAGTCGACCTCGACCCGCAGCGCAACCTCACCGACGCCCTCGCCGCCGACACCTACGACCCCGTCGGACGGGACACCCTGTGTGACCTACTCGAACCGCGCACCACGCTTTCGCCCGCAGACCTAACCGTGGCGGGCATCCGCGAGAACATCACCGTCCTACCCTCCCCCGGGGTCATCCTCGCCGACGCCGACAAAGCGCCCTGGGCTCAGCGAGTCGGCAGGGAACGTCGCCTCGCCGAGATCCTCGCCGATGCCGACGGCTACGACACCGTGCTCATCGACTGTGGCCCGCACATGGACCTGCTGATGACCAATGCGCTCGCCGCCGCGACCGCCGTCATCATCCCCACCAGCCCCGAACAGTTCGGGCTGCAAGGGTTCGAGGACCTGCTCGACACCATCGACACCGTGCGCACCTACATCAACCCCGCCCTGGTCACTGCCGGTGTCCTGCTCAACCAGGTTGAGCGCACCCGCCGTATGGCCCACTGGAAAAGCGTCCTCGACGATGCCCTCGTCGGGTACGGGCTCGACTACCTCGAACGGCCCATCCAGCGCGCCACCTGGATACCCGAAGCCGTCGAGGCCGGCGTCAGCCTGACCGACCTCGGCACCGCCCCGGCACGTGAGCTCGCCCGCGTGTACGGGCAATGCCTCGACACGATCGCCACCCGAGAGGACCACGTCCATGCCGAGTAAGCCTGAACCTCGCGGGCTGCGGCGCCAGCGGCCGCACCCCGCCGTCCCGGCAGAGCAACGCCCGCCCGAGCCTGCCCGCGGCAATGCTTCCGGCGTCTACCTGGCCAATGGGAAGATCAAAAAGAGCTACTACCTAGAGCGTGAGACGGTCCAGCGGCTCAAAGACGCCACGAAGGGCACCGCCAGCCGCGTCGACCTGCCCGACGGAATCTCGGCGATGGCCGATGCCGCGATCAACTTCTATGTCGATCACCTCGAACGTGAATACAACGCGGGCAAGCCGTTCCCCGTCTTCGAGGGGCGCAGCAGGCGAGGCCCCCAGGGATAACTGCAGAAGCGAAGAAGGTGGTCCTGGCGGGAGGTAGGAGTCCCGCCAGGACCTGGCACACCACCAGAAAGGACCTGGTTATGTACCAGAACAGGATGCTAACCGACCGTGTCTACCGGCGCCGTCGCCTCGGCGCGCTCATCGTCGTGCTCGCGGTCGGCGCCGTCGTCGTCTACGTGCTCGCCGTGGGGGCGCTGCAAGTCGCCGTGACCTGGGGATTAGGTGCTGTGTGATCGAGGGTTGCCGCACCGGCGGAACCGGCACTGCCACGATGCAGACCGCACGTGCCCAGCACCGATCACGACGACAGGAGCATCCCATGCGCCATCGCATCCGCATCGCCGCCGGCCTCGCGGGCCTCGCCGGCATCACCGCCCTCGCCACCGCAGGCTGCGCCACAACGAGCCTGGACCCCGCCACGCCGGCCGCGGCGCCGAGCAGCGCGGCCAGCAACCCGCAGGGAGGCGTCATGACCGGACACCGCCAAGGCGGTGTACTCACCGGCCACACCGAGCCGGCGACCGTGACACGAGTTGTCGACGGGGACACCATCCTCGCCGAGGCCGGCGGCACGCAGCTGCGCGTACGCATCCTCGGTATCGACACCCCCGAAACCGTCGACCCCGACCAGCCCACCCAGTGCTACGGGCCCGAAGCCAGCGCGTTCGCCCACGACACGCTCGATGGCAAGACCGTCACGCTGCGCACCGACCCCGCGCAGGACACCGCCGACCGGTACGGCCGCGCCTTGCGGTACGTCGAGCTCGACGGCACCGGCGACTACTCGATCGCCGCAGCCCGCGGCGGCTACGCGAAGCCATACGTCTACCACGACAACCCGGTGCGCAAGGCCCGGCAGATCGCCGCCGCCGCCGCGGACGCCCGCACCGCCGGCCGCGGACTGTGGGGCGCATGCCCGCAATAGACCCATACAACGGCAACACCCGTAAAAGAGTCTATTGACATCGAATACGCCTAATGTGTGTCGACGGCGCCGCAGCACGCCGCCGAGGAAGGGATGACCAGTAATGACCCCCACCCCGTACGACCTCTACCAGCAGCTCTATGAGCGGCGTGACCAGCTTGCCGAAGTGCGGGCCACCATCGACAAGGCCGTTCTCGCCTACGGCAGCCTCGACCCCGCCGCCGTCGGCACCGACACGCTCGGCGAACCGGTCAGCGGACCCGCTGCGCTCGATGAGACCCGCGACGCGCTCGCCCGTCTCGCCCGCATCCTCACCCTCGCCGACACCGCCTGGGACGAAGCCACCCGGCGGGCAAGCCGCCTGCGCGAAAACCCCACCACCAGCGCGTAGAAGCTCACATTGGCTGCGGCCGGGCCCTTCCGCGGCTTTCGTAGCTCCCGCGCAGGTCACCACGCCGCGGTGGTGGGGGAGTGGCACGCCTGGCGGCGGGCCGGCCGGGCGGGGCCGGCCGCATCATCGACGGCGCCCCGAGGGGGCGCCGACAGCACAGCGCCTTCGGCGCTCATCTTTTTGCCAATGAAGCCTTCGGCAGCATAAACCCGCTCTCCCGGCTCCCCGGGGGCTTTCGCGGCATAAACCGCGGCCTCCGCAAGCTCCGGCCGCTCTTTATTCCACGACCCCCGGTCCGCCGCTCGCAGCGGGAAGCAGGCACTGCGTGCCTTCATTGGCAAAAAAGATGAGGGGGGACCACAGGGGTACAGACCCGCTCCCACCTCACCCCGGCGAGGGCAACAGGCACTCGCCACAACCCCAGGAGGACACCATGCCCCACACCACCAGCAACGACCAAGCAGCACACCCGCTGCACGCCGCCGTCGACGAATGGGCCCACTGCGCCGACCAAATCACCGATGGCAACCTGTGGACCGGATTCAACTGCGGAGAAATCGAAACCCTCGCCGCAGTCTTCCGCACAGCAGGACACGACGACACCGCCGCATTCATCGTCCGCATGCACCGCGAAGACGACGACGAAGGCGACAACGAAAACCACTAACCCACCAGACCGGCAGACCGTGGGCCGCCCCGCACCAAGGGGCGGCCCACCGTCATATACAGCGAAAACACGCCAGAAGAACCACCGACACGAGTGGACACCCCACACCTAATAGACTACAATAGAGTATGTTGGATGGAACGGAATCCGGCACCCACGAGGGAGGGCAACAGGCCCACCCCACACCCCAGGAGGAACACCCATGGCAAACCCCAAAGTGACCAGCCACGCAGGACTGATCGCCGCCATCCCCGCACTGCTCGGATTCACCCCCACCGACTCCGTCGCCTTCATCGCCATCGCCGCAGACAATCGCGTGGCGTTCGCCGCGCGCATCGACATCAAGGGCGCCATGCAGGCAACCCGGCAGGTCGTCGCAGCCGCCGCAACCAACCAGATCACCACCATCGTGCCCGTCGCGATCACCGCCGACCAGATCACCGGCGAGGCCGTCGCCGCCGTCGCCGCCGAAGTCCTCATCACCAACGGCATCACCGTGCCCACCCAGTTGTGGACCGAAGCGATCACCGCAGGAAGCCGCTGGACCGCACCCGAAACCGGCGAGAGCGGCACCCTGCCCGACCCCCAAGCCACCGAGGCAGCCGCGCACCGCGTACTCGCGGGCCGGAGCATGGACCGTGACCGCCACACCATCGCCGACGAAATCGCGCCCACCGGCAGCCCCGTCGCAGCCCCCGCCCCGCGCAGGCTCGACACCGACCCCGCCGCCGCCGTGAGCGCCGTCGCCGCCATCGCCCGCCGCCACGCGACCGGCAGTGTCCTCAGCGACGACGATGCCGCCACCATCGGCACCGCACTGCGAGACACCGCCGTGCGCGACACCGTCATCGGCATGCTGGCCACCGACGCCCGCCACGCCATCACCGCCGTGTGCATCGCCACCGCACGCCGCACCGACGGTCCCGCCCGCAGCGACGCCGCCGCCGTCTACGCAATGGGCATGTACATCGACGGAGACGGCACGCGCGCGCTCATCGCCGCCAAAGCCGCCAAAGCCGCCGACCCGCTCAACACGCTTGCCGATCTGCTCCTCGAAGCGCTCAGCATCGCCGCCCCGCCGTCGATGATGCGCCGCGTGGCCGAAGCCGCCGCCGAGTAACACCACCGCGCGCCCCAGGGGGACTACCCCCCGGGGCGCGCAACCGGCACACCATGGGCCGCCCCGCACCAAGGGGCGGCCCACCGTCATATGCAGCGAAAACACGCCAGACGAACCACCGAAACCAGTGGACACCCTACACCTAATAGACTACAATAGAGTATGTCGGAAGGGATGGAATCCGACACCCACAGTGGAGGGCATCAGGCCCACCCCGCACCCCAGGAGGAACACCCATGGCAAAGAAAGTCCGCACCCGCAAGACCCCCGAACAGCGCCGCGAAGAGGCCGCAGCACTTCAGGCCAGCATCGCCGAACAGGTCGAGCAGTTCCGCGACTCCGACCAGTGGCGCAAGTTCCTACAGTTCGCGCAGGCGTTCCACGCCTACAGCCTCAATAACGTCATGCTCATCATGGCCCAGCAGCCCGCCGCCACCCAGGTTGCAGGCTTCCGCAAGTGGCAGCAGCTCGGCCGCCAGGTCCGCAAGGGGGAGCGCGCCATCAAGATCTTCGGCTACAGCACCAAGAAGATCACCGAGGACGACGGCAACGGCGACGAGACCGAGCGCCGCATCACCATTTTCCCGGTGCTGTCGGTCTTCGACATCAGCCAAACCGACCCGATCGAGGGCGCCGACACCGTCGTTACCAGCCCCGCAACCGCTCTCACCGGAGACGACCCGGCGGGCATCGCCGCCGCCGTCACCGACTACATCACCGGCGAAGGATGGACGATCACCCGCGAGACCATCGCAGGCAGCGCCTACGGATACACCACGCCACACAACCGCCGCATCGTCGTCGAGCAGAACATCAGCGCCGCCCAGGCCGCCAAAACCACCATCCACGAGACCGCGCACGCCCTCATGCACGCCGACCTGAAAAGCGGCGAGTACGTCGCGCACCGCGGACTCTGCGAAACCGAAGCCGAATCCGTCGCCTACATCGTCGCCGGAATATGCGGCCTCGATACCGCCAGCTACAGCGTCGGCTACGTCGCCAGCTGGACCGACGGCGACACCGACATGATCCGCGAGACCGCCGCGCGAGTCCTGTCCACCGCCCACACCCTCGCCGACGCCATCACCACCACCGACGACGCCGCAGCGGCATAAACCTATCCCCGGCCCTGGAACCCCCAGGGCCGGGGATGCAACGCATAAGGACGGCCGCAAGCGGCCGGCAGAACCCATTCACGCGGCCACGTGCCGACACGCCGCCGCAGCGCGGCCGCCGGAACGACGCCGGCAGCCGGCGCACCCGAAGAACAGACAACGGCGCCCATGAGTAAAGCCACTGGCAGGCGCCTCCGCGGCATCGCTGCTGAACTCTGAGCCGCCGGGCCCGGAACCCGCCCGGCACTCGGCGACCACCCTATCGCGCGGCACCGACACAATAGGACCAACGAGACGACCACAGTCGAACCGGCCACCACCACCGGCACACACCCCGCCAGCCAGGGAGGCATGAGATGACCACGCACGCCATCGACCCCGCCCGCTTCACCACCCTGCTACTCGACCGCGGCTACACCCACGGCGAGCTCGCCGCCATGCTCGAGGTCCACCCGCACCGCGTCCCCCGCTGGGAATCAGGCACAGAGAACGTTCCGCCCGGCATCCTCGCTCGCCTCGCCGCCATCGACGCCGCCGCGGCAGCCGCGGCCGCCGGCATCGTCGCCGATCGAGCCCGGGCCGCCAACACCACCATCACCGCCCACCGGGACGCCGGCGAACGAGGGCCCGCCGACATCACCATGACACCCTTGACTCTCGGCCCCCTCGACGACGCAGCATTCCACGCCGCATGGCCAGAGCACGCAGGCATGCCCGCCCGCTGGTGGTGGCACGTCGCCGCCATTGCCGAGAACTATGGCATCGACATCGAACGTGGCAGCACCTACAGCCGATAAACGCAGAAGAGTGGACGGCCGCAAGCGGCCGGCACGCAAGCGTCAGCTGTTCACAACTCCTGGCGGGCGAACGTCCCCCGGTGCGGGCTCAGGGCTGCTGCGCGTTCAACACCAGCTCGTAAAGCTCACCGTCGATCAGGCCGTCTCTCAGCGCCTGGCCCATCTCGGAGCTGAACGTCCCCTCGACCGGGCCCACGTCCTCGACGAGGCTGCCCGCCCACTGCATCGGCGCGAACTCCCACCGCGACAACTGCCGGGCGAGCTCGTCGCCGTCGATGTAGCCGGCCGAGTATCGTTCGCAAATCCCGTACGCGGTCGCATCAGCGAACCCGTCCGGCACGATCTGCGGTGCACGGACGAGCAGCTTCCACACTGCCAGCCGTTTGACCCCCAGTACTCGAGAAATGTCCGACTCCGTCATGCCCACGTCGACGAGCCGGTGCACCGCGTCCCTCAAGTCGCGGCGCGCGCACGATGCCACTGCCCGCGCTCGATGTGCCGCAGCGACCAGCTCGCTGGCCGATCCAGTTGTGGCGTTGACGTCCACAATCACCTCCGTGGAATCTCCGGTTGTATGGCGACGCGAGGCGATATGCGGTGGCAGCGGTCCGAATCCCGCATCGTGCCGCCAGGCTCAGAGCTCCGGCTACGCGGTCGGCGGGTACTGGCCGTACAGGCCGCGTACATCGCCGTCGGCCGCGAGCCGGTGCTCGTAGTCTGCGCGTGCCGCGACCGCCGCGAGGGCGGTCTTCTTCTCGGCTTGCCGCCACTTGAGCAGCAGGTAACCGCACCAGGCGGCCGCGGCGCCGAAGATCACCGCGCCGAGCACTGTGCCGCCGCCGATGCCGCCAGCGCAGAACACCAGGCCGGCCACGAGTCCCGCCCAGGCGGCACGCTTCGGGTGCTTCTGCGCGTGCCCGCGCACCTGCCTTCCCGCGTCGGCGGTCGCACGGCCTGCTTGCGCAACCTCGCCTCGGTGCCGGATTCCCCATCCGGCCAGGTAGAACGGCCAGGCCAGCATCCACCAGCACAGCAACGCTGTGTATTTGACGATCCCGGTTGAGCCGCGGGTCACGCCGCGGGCCGCGGCGCGTTCCATCCGCCATCCGATGTATCCCATTGCCTGTTCCTAGTTTGCGTTGCAGCCGATGCCGTCGCCGTCCCGGTCTAACCGGTGCGGGTCGCCGGCGAGCACGCGGACGGGGGAGGTGTAGTCGGAGCAGTCGGTGTCCGGGCCGGATTGTTGCATCGGCATCTGCGGTGCAGGGGCTGGTGCCGGAGCGGGGGCGGGCGCAGGCGGTGGGGCGGGCACGGTTGTTTCGATGATGACCGGCGCAGGCGCCGGCGCGGACGTGGTCACCTGTGTGGAGGTGGCGGCCGCCGCCGGCGGCTGGCCGCCGCAGTTGTGCAGGATCCGGGTGATCGCATCATGTTCGGGCCGGGTCACCCACAGCCCGTAGAGGGCCTTCACGTCGACCTGTTTGGTCACGTAGGTGCACCGGTATGCCTTGTTCGGCGGCAGCCACGTGGCGGCATCGCCATCGCCTTTGGACGCGTTCGTCGGGCCATCGACGGCCATGAGATTCCGCGGGTCGTTCGCCAGATTCTCGCGCTGCTGAGCGGAAAGCTGCTGGGCGCCGGTCTGCCACGCGTTCGACAGGGCCACGACATGGTCGATCTGCACATCGTTCGAGGTGCCCTGGCCGCGCTGGAACACGATCGTCTTACCGGTGTACGGGTCGTGCAGCGTCCCGGTCAGGACGGTGCAGTCGCCGGTGCCGGGTTTGTAGGTGATGCCGGTGAGGTCACGGCGCAGGATGTCGTTGCGGGTATCGCAGCCGTTGTGACCACCGGGGACGGCAACATCGTCGGTCCAGGCCGACCCGAACTGGTCCCGGTCGTAGCCGGTCTTCGGGGCCCGCCCCTTGATCGGCAGGGTGTCGAGCTTCGCGAGTGCGGCAGTGGCGCTGCTACCGGCCGGCGCCGCGGCGGCGCCGGCGCCGGTGCTCGTGGCGGCCGCGGCGCCCCCGGCAGCAGCTGGGGCGGCTGACGGGGACGCGGCGGCGGATGCGTGAGTAGCCGACGTAGCAGCGGCCGCGGTGGTGGTCGAGGTGGTGGCGGTTGCTGCGGCAGTGGTGGTCGCGGTGTGGCTCTCGTCGTTGCCGACGGCAGTGCCGATGACGAACAGCACGGCGACCGTGCCGCCAGCGATCCACGGCCACTTACGACGCTTTCTCACCGGCGGCTGCAGCCCTGGTGGCTGCGGCGGCTGGTACTGCGACGGATCGTACGGGCTGGACATTCCGGCAGGCTCCTTTATCGCGCCATCGGGACGGCAGCGCTCGCGTTCTACGCCGCAGGGCCCGGCAGGACCACCACTGGCTTGTACTCGTTGAGATACTAAACCCCCGCAGACATACAGCCGCCGCCTCACAGAAGCCGGCTAGTCCGCGTGCCGGTCTGCGCGCAGCTTGCGGAGGAGCAGGGCGTTAGCGGCAATGGTGATGACGTTGGCGGTGATGATCAGGGCGAATGTCAAGGGGCGCGTTTCCTGTCGGAGGGGCTGGCTAGTGTTCCGTGCGGCCGGTTCAGTTTCCGTCCTGGTCGCTGCGGGTGCTGTCGAGGATGGTGCGGAGGGTGCGGGCGGTGGCCCGGGCGTCGGCGGCGTTGAGTTCGGCGGTGTGCGCCCGTTCGCGGGCGGCGTGTTCCGCTTCGGCCGCGGTGGCCGCCGCCTTCTCCGCTGCCACAGCCCGGCGTCCCGCCTCCTGCACCGCCGTCTGTGCGGCGTCGAGTTCGGCGGCCAACCGGGCCACCTCAGCTTCGGCCTGCTCAGCACGGCTACGTTGGGTGGCCGCCTCTGCGAGCGCGTCAGCCTCAGCGCCCACCAGCGCGGCACGTTCCGCTGCTGTCGTCTCCGCGAGCTCGTCGCGGGCCGCAGTCACCGCCGCCGACCACAACGGCCCCAACACCGGCACCAGCGCGTCGGCCGGCACCTCCGGCACCTCCGCGGCAGGCCGATTGCGCACCAGCCACTCGCGGGCCGCGTCCGTGCCCACCCGGGCCTTCTCCCGTAGCGACCGCACCGTCACCGGACGGCCCTCGCCCACCAGGGCGGCGAACGCATCCGCCAGTGCTGCCGCCTGCTCCGCCTTCGACGCCATATCCGCTTCCCTTCTAAGTACAAGCAACGTACTAGGTACGTACTTACTGTACCTTCTGATTGAGACGAGTGGGCGAACGACTTCGCCCTTGCGGCTGCCTGGCGCGGCGGCGCCGGCCGAGGAGCCAGTCACCTCGCCGGTGGCGGCCAGCTCCGCGTCCCGGCGCCGAGGGCCGCTGCGGACTGCCGCAAGGCCGGAAGGCCATCTGAAAGAGTCGGGCCCATGATGAGCAACATCGCAACTCTCCTGGTCGCCGCGGCCGTATCACTCGTGGTGGCGGGGGTATTCGAAAAGCGGAACCGGAAGCAACGCAGGCGCGGTGAACAGGTCCGAGAGCACGACCACAAGCTCCCCAGGCTGGCTACCATCGTCGCTGCGCTGTGCTTCGGCGCCGCCGCCCTCGGCGTCGCATCGACCGTTGCCGGCGTCGCTTGACGTTCAGGACACGGCCGGTACCCGGCACGACATCGAGTCGGTCGTGGACATCTACAGCGTGACCGACCGGATTCGCACAACCAGCAGCTACGAGGACGCCTGAGCGGCAGAGGAACCCTGCCCGGGCGGGGCGCGTCCAAGACCATGTGGATGACTACGAGATTGCGCTAAGGCACCTCGATGGTGCGCCCGCGCCCGACACCGAGCACGCCCGGCGGCTCTACGCCCAGCTCGACGAAGTCGTCGCCCTGCTCGGCGCACACCAGCCCGGGCAGAGCTCGGACTCGGACGGGGCCGGCACCGGCCGCCGTGGCCGCTGACCAGCACGGCGCCCAGCAGTGACGCCGACCAGCGGGCGCCGGCGGGGGAGTGGCCAGCAAAACAGACGATGAGCTACGACCGGGCCCTTCCGCGGCTGTCGTAGCTCCCGCGCCGGTCACCCCGAGCGGGTGCCGGCGTCCCCGCGGCCACCGCGGGTGGTGCCAGGCATGGAGGGGCGCGGCGGCGGTGGTGGGGGAGTGGCACGCCTGGCGGCGGGCCGGCCGGGCGGGGCCGGCCGCATCATCGACGGCGCCCCGAGGGGGCGCCGACAGCACAGCGCCTTCGGCGCTCATCTTTTTGCCAATGAAGCCTTCGGCAGCATAAACCCGCTCTCCCGGCTCCCCGGGGGCTTTCGCGGCATAAACCGCGGCCTCCGCAAGCTCCGGCCGCTCTTTATTCCACGACCCCCGGTCCGCCGCTCGCAGCGGGAAGCAGGCACTGCGTGCCTTCATTAGCAAAAAAGATGAGGGGGGACCACAGGGGTACAGACCCGCTCCCACCTCACCCCCGGCGAGGGCAACAGGCACTCGCCACAACCCCAGGAGGACATCATGCGACAGAACACCCACACCAGCTACACCCCGGCCACCATCCCCTACGACATGTACGGCACCCTCATCGCCGTACTACTCACCGCCGCCGACATCGCCGCCACCGAACCCCACGTCACCGACGCCCTCGCAATGGCCGCCTTCCGCACCAGCGCCACCCCCGCCACCTACCGCACCGCCGAACGCGCCGCCATCCGCACCGCCACCGCCCGCATCACCCCCACAAACAGCGAACCCGGCCACCTGTGGAGCACCTGGCAGAACGCCACCGACGAACCCTGGCCCATCCTCGCCGACACCGCCGCCCGCATCTACGGCCCCGACGACGCCGCCTGCGGCATCACCCCCGGCCACTGGACCACCACCACCGAACACCACTAACCCCACAACCGACCACGGGCCGCCCCACACCAAGGGGCGGCCCACCGTCACAACCAGCACAAACACCCAGAACAACGGCCGAAACGGCTAGACACCCCACGCCTAATAGACTATAATAGAGTATGTCAGAAGGAACGGAATCCTACACGCACGAGGGAGGGCAACCGGCCCACCCCCGCACCCCAGGAGGAACACCATGCGACAGACCGTCGAGAACTACACCCTCACCGGCGCCGAACCCGTCATCCGCAGCGCCGTCGACGAGGCCGGCAAAGACGTACTCATCATCACCGGCCCCCGCGGCACCCGCACCATCGCCGCAGGCGACTTCACCGCCCTCAGTGACGCCGTCGACGCCGTAGCCAACTGACCGACCACCACGAGGAGCCCGCAATGTTCACCGACAGCGACACCCGCATCCAGGACGGCACCGCCGGCCAGCGGGTCGACGCCTACCGAGACTTCCTCCACGACCAGTTCCACGAGGACGCCGACCGCGCCGACGCACTGCGCCGAGCGCTCGCCGCCCGCGACGGCGCGAAGCTCGCACTCCTGCTCGAAAGCGCCATCAACGGCGCCGAACACCGCGCAGAACGCGAACTCGGCAACCCGGCGCCCGAGCCCGTCGATGCCGACGACATCGCCCAGCAGATCGGCGAGATGTGACACCGGCACCCTGGCCCCGCAACACGGGGCCAGGGTGCCGGCCCCGCCGCCGGACCCGTCCATTACCGCCATGCCCAGCGAGAACATGCAGAGAAATCGCCAAAACGACTGGACGCCATACGTCTAATAGACTACAATAGACGATATCGGAAGGGACGGAATCCGAGACGCACGAGGGAGGGCAAGCGGCCCACCCCCGCACCCCAGGAGGAACACCATGCGACAGATCACCTACACCCGCACCGACACCCTGACGGTGACCGTCCCCGACCACACCACCGGCAGCGATGCCCTGTTCGACGACCTCGCCGGATACGAAGACGCCGGACAGGCCACGTGGCATGCGTGCGTCCGTGATGTCATCAGCGACGACCTGGTCCACGTCCGCGTGTTCACCACAGCGCAGTGCCAGGCGTGCCGCATGACCAAGCGGATGCTCGACGATCGCCGGATCGCCTACAGCGAGGAGGACGTGACCGACAACGACGAGGCGCGCGAGTACGTGGCCGACACGCTCGGGCACCGGCAGCTTCCCGTCGTCGTCATCGAGAGAGCCGGCCGCGACGACGATGAGCTGATCCACTGGTCCGGGCACCGGCCCGACAGGATCGCGCAGATCACCCGCTAACCGCCCCGCCGGCGAGGGTGCCACGGCGCCCCACCAGCGCACACCTGGCAAGCCGCCGCGCAGACGACACGAACGAGGCCGCGATGGACGAGGAACTACCCGCCGAGCTGGACACCGAAGCGACACTCCTATGCGCCGCACTATGGCTCCGCGACACGACCCGGGCACGCCTGATCGCCGAACACGTGCACGCCGCTGACTTCACCAGGCCCGCCCACGCCACGATCTACACAGCCTGGCAGCGGCAGGTCCGCGCCGGCCAGCCGCACGACGCGGCCACCGTACTCGCCCGGCTCACCGCCGCCGGCACCGACGAAGTACCGCGCACAGTGCACACCGCACTGCGCGGAATCATCACCCTCGGAGCCGAACCCACCGCAGCCGCATCCCACGCTCTCGACGTGGTCACCGCCGCCTACCGCCGCAGCTACACAGCGCTCGCGGCCACGATCGCCCACGCCGCCGAGGCCGCCGCCACCGACGAGCTGTTCCCCATCCTGGTCGAACACGGCCGCCGGCAACGCACCCAGGCATACCGGCTGCACACCCTGCGCCGCACCCTCGGCGCAGACCCCAACGACGAAGGAGCCGCTGCATGAGCACCCTGCTAAGCCCCGCCCGTCTCACCATGCTGCGCATGGAATCGGGCCTACCGCGCGACGACCTCGCCCGGATTCTCGGCGTGGACCTACGCCGATACCGCCGGTGGGAATCAGGAAAAGAGACCATCCCCGCCGGCATCGCCACCGACCTCGCCGCCCTCCGCTCCGCTGCGGCCAGCGCCGCGCGAGCCCTCGTCGCCGACCGCGCCGACCACCTCACCCACGCCGCCGAGGACGGCCCCACCTCGCTCGTGCTCGCATCCCCCGACGACGACGCCGCCTTCCATGCCGTGTGGCCAGAACACCACGCCATGCCCGCCCGCTGGTGGTGGCACGTCGCCGGAATCGCCGAAAAGTACGGCGTCCCCATCGAACGCGGAAGCACCTACAGCCGGTAGACACAGACAAGCGGACGGCCGCAAGCGGCCGGCAGAACACACTTTCCCCGGCCAGGTGGTGGGTCACCACGACCGCGGCCCTGCTCGCCGTGAACTAGCTACTACGCGGGCGCATCCGCGCCGTCCAGTAGGCACGCGGCCGTGGCCAGCGCTTCCCTCGCCGACCACGGCCGCAACAGACTATAGAACACTTATTCGATCACGGCTGCATCCACGCGTAGCCACTGCTCGGGGTGCCGACAGGGCTGCCGGTGGCGTAGTCATCACTCCGGACTGTCCCAGGCCGGAGGCCGGGCGCGTCATGCCAGGACACGCTGATCGCTGAGTTCGTTTCCGTCGTACTTGCCGCCATGAACGGCAGAGACGAGCCCGCGGTAAGACGATCTTTCGATATCGGATTCTGTCCCGAGACCAGCGCGATCGACTCGCCGTCGACGCGGACAGCGAACCTGTCCGTCGGCCCGTCGTTGACCAGCTCGTGTTTATCGCCTGCGGCGTGCCGCAGCTCCCACAGTGGCCGTTGCGCTGCGACGTCGGCATGTTGGGCCAACGCCGTATGCGCCTCGGCGGATTGCGCAGCTGGCACAGCCGACTGTGCGGCAGCCTCGGCTGCCCGCTGCTGTACGGCGGCCGCGTCTGCGGCGGCGCTGCTGGCCTTACGGTTTTGCGTCCACGCGATGGCCGCCGACACGATCGACACCGATCAGGTCGGTCGGTGATATTGAAGAGGTTACGTCGGTGCCCCCCGATACGATGAGAGCGCAGCAGGCGCGACCCATCAGCGGTCCAGTGCAGCTGAACGTATCGGTCGAGCAGAGGGTGATGATGGGCGCAGTCGAGCAGGTGTTCTTGGAGTGCGAGCGGGCGCGTGCACAAGGCGACCTCATTCAACGGGTCTCTGCGAGAGACAAGGAGTTCCACTTCCAGAATTGGGTTGGCGATCGGATCGCAGCCTGTCAGCTCGCCTCCGATGAGCCGGGGCGGAACACCTACCCCGACTTCCGGTTGGTCAACCACCCCGAGGGGTACGAGGTCAAGGGCCTGGAGTTTCCAGGACGCGAAGCCGACTACGACTCCAACTCCCAGGTCCCGACAGGCGAGCACCATGGCCGCGAGGTCTTCTACGTCTTCGGGCGCTATCCGAAGGCAGAGAAGGAAGTAGAGGAGTACCCAGTCCTCGATCTGGTCGTCTGCCACGGCAGCTTCCTGAACGCAGACAATGAGTACGTCCACAAGAACAAGTCGTTCCGGGGCTTCGGCTCCTATGGCGACATCCTTGTCCGTGATCGCAAGATGTACGTCGTGCCGACGCCCTTCGCTCTGGCGTCGGGCACGGCTGGATTGGCCACTCTGATAGTCCCTGCCGAGTACCAGGTCCAGTCCGATGCTCTTGTCCCGGTCGGAGACCTTGACCGCGTTGAGGTCTCCGAGGTCCTCGTCTCCTACGAGTTCAACATGCAGACCAACGAGATGGTCACGTACAAGGAGCCCAATCCGAACGCCGGAAGGGTGCACAGCTTCCGCGCCTACCGGTCGCGCGGAGCCGGAGACAACAAGTTCGTGGCTCTGAAGGAGCCACGCCATTGATTTCCCGCGTCCCTGCAGGCACCAGTCTCGAGTCGGCGTTTCCCGCCGCGATGCTCAGCGCCGTCGGCACCAAAGAGTCCTGGCGCAAGGAGGTCCACCGCCCGGCGACCAGCACGCATAAGTGGTGGGCGAAGCGCCTTGGCACCGTCTTCCGCGGGATCATCGCGTCCGCCGTCACTGCCGCTGACGAGGATGCCGCGGTCGCATACCAGTCGCCACTGGACCTGGCTGGTGCCGTCGTCCTGGACCCGTTCTCCGGGTCCGGCGTCACTGGCGTCGAGGTGCTGAAGCTGGGTGGTCGGCCCGTCTGCTTCGACATCAACCCGGTGGCGACGCTCGTCGAGCGGCAGGCCATGCAACCGTGGAGTTTCGAGGACCTGGCGACTGCTTACGAGGTCGTCGAGCGGGCCTGCCGAGAAGAGGTGGACCGGCTCCATCGGACGGAAGATGGGCGGGCGGTCCTGTACTACTTCTGGGTCGCGACCGTGGAATGCCCGGAATGCGCGGACAAGGTCCGCCTGTTCGATTCTCCGGTCTTCTCGAGGAATGCCTACCCCAAGCGGGTCCCAAGAGCGCAGATTGTCTGCCCCGAGTGCCTCGCGGTCAAGACGAGCAGGTACGACTTCGAGTCCGAGACCTGCCCCAACGGGCACGAGATCACCCAGCGAGGGGCGGCGCGCGGCCAGAGCGCCACCTGCTCGCAAGGGCACGCTTTCAAGGTCCTGCGCGCGCTGGACGACAGCATCCCTGTGTATGAGATGTACGCGAAGATGGTAGCGAACAGGGACGGGTCGAAGGTCTACGAGAGCATCACCGATTGGGATCGCGACCTGTACGACGAGTGCGTCGAGCTCCTTGCAGGACTCCCCGCCGATGCGGTCCTCCCCGCTGGCGACCTAGCACCGGGGAACAACACCGACCAGGCGCTCAAGTGGAACTTCCGGCAGTGGCGCGACTTCTTCAACGCGCGTCAGATGGTCTCGCTGTCGCTCATCGCCACGGCTATTCGGGATCTGCCGGGCCTGGCTCCGGAGCGCGAGGCGCTCGCGGCGTTGTTCTCCGGCACTCTCGAGTTCAACAACCTCTTCACCTCGTTCAAGGGCGAGGGGACCGGCGCGGTGCGTCACATGTTCAGCCATCACATCCTCAAGCCCGAGCGCACCCCGCTCGAGGCCCACCCCTGGGGGACGCCGCAGTCGTCGGGGTCCTTCTCCACGCTGTTCAAGAGCCGCCTGCAGCGCGCCCACGAGTACAAGGTGAAGCCAGCCGATCTCGTCGCTCGCGGATCCGCCGTCGAACGTGTGACGGGACTGGCGCAGTCTCTTGCCGCGACCGTCTTCGACTCATGGGAGGCGTTCGCGCGGGCCGAAGGACAGGCAGCGTACGTCGCCACGAAGAACTCCGCCGACACTGACCTGCCCGACGGATCCGTCGACCTGGTCGTCACCGACCCGCCGTACATGGACAACGTCTACTACGCCGAGCTCGCGGACTTCTTCCACGCGTGGCTTCAGGGTATGAGACCGCACGGCGGGTACGCGAAGACGACGACGACGCGCGCGCCGGGCGAGGTGCAGAACGCGGACCCGGCGGAGTTCGGCAAGGCGATCGAGGCGGTGTGGGCAGAGTGTGCCCGCGTTTTGAAACCGGGCGGCATTTTGGCCTTCACCTTCCACCAGGCTCGGATCACGGGCTGGATCCAGGTCATCGAGTCATTGCGCCGCGCTGGATTCGTGGTCACCGCCGTACAGCCGGTTAAGGGCGAGATGACGACGAGCGTCGTCAAGGCTGGTGCACGGGAACCTTCCAATCTCGACAGCGTCGTCGTCTGTCGTCGGGCCGTCGACGGAGCGACGAACCCGAACCGCACGCTCGACGAAGCCCGTGAGACCGCTCGTAATGAGCTCGCACGCCTGCGCGATGCTGGCGTCGAGGTCGGAGCCGGCGACATTAGATCTGTCGTCCGAGGAACGGTCTTGGCGAATCTCGCGTCCGCTGGGCGAGATCTTGATGACGAGGTCGCCGAGATCGTGGACGAGTTCGTGACCGAGACTATCGATGAACTCGCGTCCACTGCGCCGACGACGCAGGATCGAGAGCCTGCGTTGTTCTGACGTTCGCGCCAGAACCCGTGAGCGCAGCCGGATGTCGGTGGCTGGAAGTAGCCTGATCAGGCAATGTGAGACTCTTCAGAGGGGTGAGCGATGAAGCTGACGTCGTTCCGGGTCCGCCGGTACAAGAACGTGTTGGACTCGACGGACGTGTCGGTGGAGTCGGACGTGACGACGCTGGTCGGCATGAACGAGTCCGGCAAGTCGACGATGCTGGACGCACTGTACCGGCTGAACCCTGTATACGGAGACGGATTCGTCGAGAGGGACGACTACCCGCGGTGGCGCTGGAAGCGTGATGGTCGGAAGGAGGACCTCTCTCTCGTCACGCCGATCGAGGCGACGTTCAAGCTCGACGAGGACGACATCGAGGCACTGCGGGACGCGCTGGGCGAGGGCGTCACGCCGGCTGCCTCGGTAGAGATCGGCCGACGCTACAACGGCAACCGCTGGCTCCAGGTCCCGATTGACGAGCGCCGCTTCCTCGAGAACGTCCTCGACGAGCACCCGGAGACCGCGGAGCTCCTGCAAGCGCACGATACGGTCGCTTCGCTCAAGGGAGCGCTCGCTGCGCGGGTTACGCCTGCACCAGTTGAGTCCGAGGCTGTCGAAGAGGCCGATGAGAAGACCGAAGCTGCAGCGTCGGCCACTGCGGACGCCGAGGCTCTGACGAGGATCACCTCCCTCGTTGGCGACAAGGAAGACCTTGGCGCGATCGCGAGAGGCATCGTGCTGAAGCGGATGCCGAAGTTCTTCCGCTTCGCGTCGTACCAGAACCTCGAAGGGCGCGTGGACGTCGCGACGCTGCGGAACACCGAGAACGAGCAGCCGGGTGCCTCGTCGAAGCAGACCGCTCGCGCACTACTCCGGCTCGCCGACACCGACATCGACTCGGTGACTGACGCGGAGTTCGAGTCCCGCACCGCAGAGCTCGAGGCCGTGTCGAGCGACCTCTCCCGCGAGATGGCCGAGTACTGGAGCACCAACCCGGAGCTGCGGATCAAGGTGGAGATCGAACCGGAAATCGTCCAACAGTCGAACGGGCAGACCACGGTCGTGCGCCACCTCAACTTCCGGGTCGAGGACCGCAAGCACGACTTCACCAACAACTTCTCCCTCCGGTCGTCCGGGTACCAGTGGTTCTTCTCCTTCCTCGCCGCGTTCAGCGAGTTTGAGGACCGCGACGACGTGGTGATCCTGCTCGACGAGCCGGCGCTGACGCTACACGCGAAGGCGCAGCGCGACTTCCTGCGTTTCATCAACAAGCGCCTCGCCCCGGTTGGCCAGGTCCTCTACACGACGCACTCGCCGTTCATGGTCGAAGAGATCGAGCGGGTCCGCGTCGTGGAGGACCGTGGCGACGAGATCGGCTCGGTGACCTCTTCCGACGCTCTCGAGGTTGGCGAGGACAGCGCGTTCCCTCTCCAGGCTGCGCTCGGTTACGACCTGTCGCAGAACCTCTTCATCGGGGAGCGGAACCTGCTCGTTGAGGGCCCATCAGATCTGGCCTATCTGGACGTGATCGGCCGGTACCTGCGCGACCAGGGCAGGGAAGGTCTCGATGAGCGCTGGCGCATCCTCCCGGCCGGCGGCGCGTCCAACGTGCCTGCTTTCGTCGCCCTGCTCGGGCAGAAGGTGTCCGTCACCGTGCTGCTCGACTCCGGCACTGAGGGCACGGGGAAGGTCGAAGCAGCCATGAAGGCGAACAAGATCGCCGCTAAGCGCGTCGTCTTCGTCGGGTCTGTCTTCGAGCAGAAGCACAGCGACATCGAGGACCTCTTCACTGTCGGCGACTACCTCGTGCTCTACAACGAGGCGTTCGGCAAGAAGCACAAGGTGGGGGACCTGCCTGACCACCCCGATCGTGTGATCCTCCGGCTGGAAGCGCTGGACGGCAAGGTCGATCACTGGCGACCGGCCGAGGTCCTGCTGCGCGACCCGTCCAGGCTCGAGAAGCTCTCGCAGACGACCCTGGCGAACTTCGAGGCGCTGTCCAAGGCCATCAACGCCACGCACGCGGGCTGAGTCGTCGGGTCATGCGGCCGCCGGGCACGGGTGTGTGAGATGGGCCCTTCATCACCGCCGCGTTCGAACGAGCGGCCGAGTACGACCTCATCCTCGAAGAGTTCGGCGAGTCCGCCATCGATGAGATGGAATCGGACGAGTGGATCGACATGCTCATCGCCGAGTGAGCAACCCCCACAGGCAATGCCGGCCCCGTCGTTCTAGCGCCGGGGCCGGCACCGTTTGTTCAACCCCGGCCGCTTCCCTCGTCCGAGGCACGAACGATACTAGAACATATATTCTATACACGCCAATCATGAAAGCAATCGGTTCTGGGCAGCAAGATCGCCAGCCCGGAGAGGGCTGGCGAGGGGTCTCGAAAAGCTAAGGTTCACGAGACACCAACCCGAGGGGTCGGCCGCTGCGGACGACCTGGGCGGCAACGGTCCGGAAACTGTCTTGTGAACGCGTATCGCCGACATTCGTCTCAGTCGTGATGCTCCTGGGGGTTGTCGAGGCGTACGGGCCGGCATGAGGCTCCTCGGGTACACGGGTGTCGGCGGTGCAGTGCGTGATCGTGCTGGTGGCGGCGAGGTTGGCCGTGTGCGGCCGTCTTGCTAGAGTTGTGGTGTAGCCGCCCCATCGCGGTGGGGTTGGAAGTGAGCCGCAGGATTACTCGCCGGACGACGAGGCCTGCGGCTCGCGTCGCCTCTTCAGTCATACGTGGTGGAGCTCGACGGCGTTGCCGAGAGCGGCGAGGTAGTCCGCGTTGCCGACACGGGACTGCACGACGGCGCCGCAGACGATGTCGGCGACCGCCAATGCCGGCTCTGTCCGTCCGATCGCGTGGTCGATCCGCAGGCCTGCGGAAACGACCTTCTGGGCACGAAACTTCTGCAGCAGGTCGGTGTCGCTGCGGTCTCGTGGTCCGCGGGACTCGAAGGTGATCCGGCTGCACGGCATGTCGGCGAGGTTCGGCAAGAGATACTCGAGGCACTTGCGGCGGTGGCGCCGATCAGCGGCGCCGGACTCGCTGCGGACGACGACGAACCCGGCCACCGGCAGGGCGGCGACGGCGTCGATCAGGTCCTGGCGGCGGGCATCGCTGCTGCCGTGCCAGTGCACCTTCTTCTCGCCGGGAAGGCGCAGCTCGCTCATCGCCGCGCGCAGCGCGGGTACGTCGTCGGCTTCGCAGAGTGCCACCGCGATGAGGTAGGTGCCGGGGTCACGGTCTGGCTGCGAGCCGCTCTCATCGGCCCACGCGGTGAGCACTACCGGTCGTGCTCTGTGGCCGCGGGGGGAGCATCAGCGGGTGGGGCAGCGTGGCGGCGTCCGCGGTTGCCGATGATCTCGGTGCCCGCGTCGAGGTCGATGCATAGGACGTCGTCGTCCATGCGGGCCGGGTACCGGCGCGAGATCGTCGTGTCGATGTCGTAGAACGCTGTGAACGCCGACCCTGCCACCATTACCGGGCCGGTGCCGGCGCTGCGCCCGGCGCCGCGTACCGCGTAGCCGTGCGGCACGTCGTCGCCGACGCCACGAATGCCGACGACACCGTCCTCGCGGTCGTAGAGCAGTTCCACGCACTCGGGCGCACCCATGAGCGTGTAGGCGGCGCGGTTGATCGAGATGACGCCGCGTTTCTGGATGCTCACCGACGGCGCACGCCGCAGGGATGTGTTGCGCTTGTCGAACACCTCGAATGCCATCTGCCACCTCCAGAAGGTGATGCTATCGCAGTCGCATGCACCAGTACCTATACGGCATCAACAGACGTCTAAGGCGGACGACGTGCGCGTGCTTGCAGAGCAGGAGAGACCGGTCTGCAGGTTTTCATCGCGTCCATCGTGCCTAACGCACACATATCGTCACATATCGACATTTGTCACCTTCTACGTGCTATAGAATGAGTGACGGATTATGTGACAGTGTCGAGTGCTCTGGCGCACTTGGCAAGGACTGTCATGTGAACGGTCGTATAAGTGACAGTGAGTGGAGGGGAGTGGTCGGCGGTGTGGGTGGGCTATGCGCGGGTGTCGAAGGACGACGGATCGCAGTCGACCGCTCTGCAACGCGACGCGCTCCTCGAGGCTGGCGTCGACGAGCGGGTGATCTATGAGGACCGGGCGTCGGGGGCGAAGGCCGACCGGCCGCAGTTGGAGGCGTGCCTGCGGTCGCTGCGTGCCGGCGACACTCTGGTGGTGTGGAAGCTCGACCGGCTCGGCCGGAGCCTGCGGCATCTGGTGACGATCGTCGAGGACGTCACCGCACGTGGCGTGGGGATCAAGGTGCTCACCGGTCAGGGTGCGGCGATCGACACTACGACGGCGTCGGGGAAGTTGGTGTTCGGGATCTTCGCTGCGCTGGCGGAGTTTGAGCGCGAGCTGATCTCCGAGCGGACCAAGGCCGGTTTGGCGTCGGCACGGGCCCGGGGGCGTCGGGGCGGGCGGCCGTACAAGATGACGCCGGCGAAGCTGCGCCTGGCGATGGCCGCGATGGCCGACCGGGACACGCACGTTGGGGCGTTGTGTGTGGAGCTCGATATCACCCGGCAGACGCTGTACCGGCACGTCTCACCGACTGGTCAGCTGCGGGACGATGGGCGCAAGCTGCTCGCCGAACGCACGATGTCCACATCGGCACGGACGAACCCGGCCAGTGGCTTACCAGATGCGGAGGCAGCCGAAGTTGCGGCTCCTGCCGACTCGGTTGATCCGTTGCGATGCCCCGGATGCGGGTATCGGCCGACTCGGTCGCAAGATCAAATAGTCCACCGCCAGGACCTGGACACCGTGTGGCTGCACCTCGAAGACGGTAGCGTACGCGAGGTCAGGCACTGTGCGCACTGCCAACCGCACGAGCGTGTCCGCGCTGTCACCTGCATGCGGTGCGGAGACGGGCCATTGCTCACTGGAAACATTGCTGATGCAGGCGAGATCCCCGGTCCGGTGCTTGCGTGGCTGCATCGTCACCAGTGGACGACCGCGCCGGAGCTCATCTGCGGCGACCACACATGATGGCGCCGCCGTGATGGAGATCCGGGGTGCGCGGGTGCTTGATCGACGGTAGGTTGCCTCTTGTCGATGTCACTGGCGGAGATGGTTATTGATCTGCTGCGCATAGTTGACTAGGAGCGGGACGGGCCAGTCTGGCATCTGTTGTCGTGTCGGCGGGTGCAGTGATACGGCGGCTGTGACGCCATAATCGTCGCAGAGTGCGTAGGCGACACCGGGGTGCGCGGAGCTGTGTCCGTTCCGATCGATGGAGACTCCGTGTGACTGTCGTATCCGGTGGAGTTCGCGATGCAGCTTGGGGCGTGTCCACGTGGCGTTGCCGGCACGGCTCGGAAGCTGACTGCGGACGATCTCATCAACAGCCTCTGGTGTCATCGCAGCGAGCATCGCTCGGCCCGCGACAGTCTGGAACGCTGGCCCGCTGTCGCCGACGTTGCATTGCAAGCTGGTGGGGCGGTAGACGCCGATCAGGTCGCGCACCACTACGTCAGAGCCCTCGATGCTCGACAGTGCCACGGTCATCCCAGTCCGCACATGCAGGCCAAGCAGGTGGGGGTTCGCAGTGCTGCGCAGCCGAATGTGATCGCTACCGTGGCCGCCGAAGCGTAGGGCACGATGCGCGAGTTGATAGCTGTTGCCGCTGTGTTCGAGCCAATCGAGGTGCACCAGAGAGTCAAGTATGCGGTGCGTTGTCGAGCGGGGAAGGTTAGTGCGCTGGACCAGGTCGTGCAGGGTCAGCCGCTCGCGCTTGTCCGCGAAGCTGCCGAGGATGACCGTCACACGCTCGAGTATTGACCGTGAGGGCTGTGGCCGCGGCGCATCACGGTTGGTCTGTGAATCAAAGCTGCGACAGTGTTCACTCTCCCGTATCGATCGGTCCGGTGGCTCCAGCACGTCAGGTGCAATTGTCATGCACGCTCGCTTTCCTGTTGCTCGTGCGGTGGTCTCGTGTTGACGCGGCCATGGGGCACGCCGCTTCGCGCTCACTTCTACGTGAGGCACCTCGGGCCCTCGCGCCCAGTGCATGCAACGTCAGGCGGTCAGATGCCGGCGTGCTGGGTCACGAGTCGGCCAGTCCGGAAAGCATCCGGACGACCACGTCCTTCGCCAACTCGTCGAGCCGGTCCGCCGGAATCCCGATCTCTTTGCTGACCTGGCTGCGGAATATGGCATATCCGAAGTTCATTACCGCTGTCATCGCATGCGCCACGACGGGGTCGACATCGGAGGACAAGTGACCTTCGCCCTGGTCGCGCTGGAGGTCGACCCTGCTTCGCTCGAGTTTCGGGAACAGGCGGACGTCCTCATCCCCGTCGAGCATCAATAGCGTGGTCAGCCTCAAGGCATCTTCGGCATTGATGGTCTCCGCGAAGACCCTCGCTCGTCGTTCCGCGAACGGCAACTCGCGATCCCCCTGGAAGAAAACAGGCGACTCCTCCCAGCGCTCCTCGGCGATCGCGGCCCGGAGCAGCTCGCGGCGAGAGCCGAAGTACTGATAAACCTGGCCCCGGTTCGCCTGCGCTTCGTCGGCCACTTCTCGGAGGTTCAGGCCCGCCAGCACTCCGTCGCGTTCGAGAAGCCGCCTGGCCGCGTCCAGCATCCGACGCTCAGTGCCCTGCCTATCGCGGTTCCTGCGCCGATCCGGGGCCGACACGGGTTCCGACGGCGACGGCTCACTCATGTTGCCTCCTCATGCTCTCGCAACGCCAACAGGCAACACACTTCTGTCGGCTTCGCACAGTTGATGCACGTCCAGGGTTGTGGTCCAGCATACAAACACGCTATCATTTCGTTACTAACGTTGTGTTAGTTTCTCGATGGGAGTCTCCATGCGTGTGAAACCACCGATTCGGCCCCGAGCTCTGAGGCCGCTCCGACTGCTCGTAGGACTTGCCCTCGCGGGCTCACTCGTCGCTTCATGCGCATCGGCGGACGGCGAGGCGAGCGGAGACTCCGATACCGCGGTGAAGGTCGAGCACGGGATCGTCGGCGACCAGCCCGAACCGGGGGCGCCCCGGGAGGGCGGCATGCTGACGATGGCTTCCTACACGAGCATCACCTCGCTCGATCCGGCGAAGACGCCCGCAATGGGGTCGACGGGCGGCACGGAGCTTGCGGCGATATACGACGTCCTCATGAGGTACGACGAGGACGAGGGCGAGTTTGCACCTCAGCTCGCCGAGTCTCTGGACGTGTCGGATGACGGCCTCGTGTCGACCCTGACGCTCCGCGACGGAGTCACCTTCAGCAACGGTGATCCCCTCGACGCCCGGTCCGTCACCTGGAGCATCCAGCGCTACAACGACTCCCACGGTGACGGGGCGCAGCTGTGGGAATCCATGGTCCAGTCCGTCGAGGCGACCGGTCCGTACACCGTCGTGTTCACCTTGCGTCAACCGTGGTCCGAGTTTCCGGCGATGCTTGCCGCAGGCCACGGGATGATCGTTTCGCCACGTTCCGTGGCCGGCGAGGACTTCGTTCCCATCGGCGCCGGCCCATTCGTCCTCGACCGCTTCGCGCCGCACGAGAAGCTCGAACTCTCCGCGCGACGGGATTACTGGGACGGTCCACCACACCTCGACTCGATCCGGTTCGTCGGCCTGACCGGGGATTCCGCGAAAGTGGAGGCGCTCAACGCCGGCGATGTCCAGCTTGCGTACCTCCGGTCACCACGAGTCATCCGCCAGGCGCGGGCGGACGACCGTGCCGGCTACATTCAGACGTATCCGCTGGCGAGTGTGCTCATGGTCAACAACAGCGTCGGTCGGCCCGGTGGTGACGTCCGGGTGCGCCGGGCCATCGCGCAGGCGATCGACCTGGATGCGTTCAACAAGCGCGTCGACGACGGCGATGGGCTCCCCGGGGCGCAGATTTTCCCCGAGTGGTCGCCACTCCACCCCGACGTTGAAGGCATCGCTTACGACCCGGACTCCGCAGCACAGCTGCTCGATGCTGCCAAGCGCGACGGGTACGACGGACACCTGAGCTTTCTGGGCGTTGCTGCTGCGAAGTCCCAGACAACCGCTCTGGCAGTGCAATCCATGCTTCAGGCGGTCGGGTTCACGGTGACCCTGGACCTCCAGGCCAGCGTCGCGGACGTAATAAAGAAGCTCAATGTCGACCGCGATTACGATCTCAGTTTCTCCGGAATCAGCCTTCCGGACGCGGCTCCGGTGAACAAGCTGACGAGGGCACTCCGAAGCACGTCGGACAGCAATTATCTGAATTACGATAACTCTGAGATGGACAGCCTGTTGAGTCGGCTGCAAAGCACCGATGCCGGCTCCGCCGCGAGACGGGAACTCCTGGGGGAGCTCCAGAACCTCGTGAATGACACGGTGCCGTTCGTCGCACTCGGGGCGGCACCGACGTTCACGCTCTGGTCCGACAGATTGTACGGCGTCGATCCCACTATCGACTCCATCCTCCTTTTCGGGAATGCCTGGATCGAACCGTGAGAAACGACTACCGCGTCGACCTGAACACTGAAGCAACACGCCGGATCACTTCGAACAACCGGAACCGAAATACCAAAACTGTCGTTGCGGGACGTGGAAGGTCCGCATCCTTTGCGGATACCGCGCCGCGTCCGAAAACTTGAACCAGCAATGAAGGAGTCCGAGAGAAATGACAGTTTCCGCATTGCACGGAATCCGTGTCCTTGATATCGCTTCGGTTATCGCAGCGCCCGTGGCGACGACGTTTTTGGCCGACTTCGGAGCAGACGTCGTCAAGGTCGAGGAACCGAGTGCCGGCGACTTCCTCCGAGGTTACGCTCGCAATCCGGGAGTTCGTTCGCTGCAATGGTCCCAGGAGGGAAGGAACAAGAAGTCCGTGACTCTCAATCTTCGAACACCTCGCGGGCAGCAGATCCTTCGTGAACTCATCCCACACTTCGACGTCGTCGTATGCAATCAAAGGCCGTCCACACTCGAAAAGTGGGGGCTGAGTCCTGTTGAGATGCAGACACTGAATCCGCGGGCAGTCCTGGTATTCGTCACCGGCTATGGGTTGACCGGCCCCAACCGTGATCGCGGCGCGTTTGACCGGATTGCAAGCGCGTTCGCCGGGTTGACCTATGTCAGCGGTGAGCCCGATCGGCCACCGGTACGCAACGGGTTCGCGATGATCGATTACATGGCGGCCTACCTGACGGCCTTCGCAACGGTCACTGCACTCTACCATCGAGACGCCAATGGCGGCTCGGGACAGATCATCGACTCTTCGCTTTATGAGGCAGGATTCCGCGCCAGCGAGGACGCGCTGCTCGCCTACACGTCGACAGGTGCCGTGCGAGAACGTAGCGGAAACACCAACCCCGCGCTAGTACCGGCAAGCGATTTCGACACGGCAGACGGCCGACGAATCGCCGTGCACGCCGGCACCGATCCACTGTTCCGACGTCTTGCACACGTCCTGGGCCGCTCGGAACTCGCTGATGATCCGCGTTATGCGACGCGCGCCGCTCGCGCAGAAAATCCCGAACAGCTTTACAAGATCATCGAAGGGTGGGCGTCGGAACGCAGCGCCGACGAGGCGGTCTCGGAGCTGACCGACGCGGGCATTCCGGCGTCCCCACTCATGAGCATCGCCGATATCGCTGCGGATCGACATTACCGTGAACGTGGGACGTTCGTAGAGGTGGACGATCCCGATTTTGGCACGGTGTCGATGGTCGCGCCGCTCCCGCACCTGAGCGCCACTCCGGGCAAGATTGCCAGTCTCGGCTGCGCCCTGGGCGCGAACACCGATGAGGTCTACCGGGACCTGCTCGGGCTCTCGAACGCGGATCTCGCGGAACTACGTGATGCCGAGGTGATCTGATGCCGATAGACATCGAAGCCGCCGTGACTGCGGAGCCCCCGGCGCAGACTCTGCGGTGGACGGAGCGCGACGTGCTTCTGTACCACCTGAGCATCGGCGCCGGAGCCGATCCAACTGCACCTGTCGAACAGCGCTGGGTCAATGAGCGACATCTCCAGGTGTTTCCGTCTTTCGCATTGGTCGCCGGCAAGGGGATCTCCGCAGTCTCCTCGCAGGGTCCGCAGGTGCTGCCCGGCATCGATGTCGCACCGGCGAAGCTCCTGCACGCCGGCCAATCCCTGGAGCTGCACCATCCGATATCGCCGAACGGGACCGCTCTGATCACTTCGCGTGTCACCCGGGTGTGGGATACCGCGAGCGCGGCGATCATCGAGATGCAGTCCGCTGCCACCAAGGAGAACGGCAGGCCTTGGTGGACGAGCACCGCCCGGGTCTGGGCCGGAGGCGAACGAGGGCGCACGGGGACGGCCCCTCCCCCGCAACGCACGGTACCGAGTCGTCCGCCCGATGTCGTACTCGACCGCAAAACCAGGGCAGACCAGGCGTTGCTGTACCGACTCAACGGTGGGATGAACCCATTGCACGTCGACCCGACGGTCGCACGGAACGCCGGTTTCGAACGTCCCACCATGCACGGGTTGGCAACCTACGGGATCGTCTACAAGGCGCTTGTCGACGAACTACTGGGCGGAGCGACCGAGCACGCGGGGAGCCTTTCAGTCCGCTTCTCCGACTTCCTGCTCCCTGGCGACAGTATTCGGATTTGCGTATGGATCGAGGCGACGGAGCTGCTGTTCTCCGCCACCTGCCCCGAGAGGGGGCACGCGCCGGTGTTGAAGAACGGAGCCCTGACGCTGGCGGCCGCCGCCCGATCGTCGCAGGCCGACTTGCTCGGCCAGGGCGCCATCGAGCGAAGGGTTGACAGATTAATGTCGCAGTCTTAAATTGGGTTCGTGACTTACAGCACTCCACAGCTGGCGCTCATCGAGGCGGCCGAGCGAATCGTCGCGGAACGCGGCATCGCCGCGTTGACGGTCAAGGACGTTCAGGTTGCGGCGCGCCAGTCCAACAGGTCGGCGGTCCGGTACCACTTCGGATCGCGGAACGACCTGCTCGAGGCGGTGCTCGACCTCCGGATGCGCCCGGTCGACAACAAGCGTCAGGAGATGCTCGACCGGATCGGGCGGTCCGGCGATCCGCCGCAGGCCCGCCAGGCGGTGGAGGCTCTTGTCCACCCCCTGGCGGCGGAGACGCTCGGCCGCGCGGACAGCCGCTACGCCCGGTTTCTCGTGCAGACCCTGTTCGATCCCGTACTCGCCGAGATCGCTCAGAAGCACCTCCGTGCCGAGAGCTTCCGCATGGTCCACAAACTGCTCATCGGCCTGTGCCCCGCAGGAGAGCCCGCCGCGAGCTGGCGGGCCGACAACATCGCGCAGCTCAACATGATCACACTCGCAACGCAGGAGGGGCGGGGTACACGACGGCCGGAGAGCGCCGCCGTCGTGGAGGACCTCATCACCAGCTGCACAGCACTTCTCACCGCACCGGCCCCCAAGGCCGGAGACTAACAGTCAGGAGAAACCCCATGACATATGCGATTCCCACCACGGCGATGCCCACGCCGACGGATCCGCTGGCGTGCTTCGGCCCCATCGTGGCGCCGCGTCTGGCCGCCGGAGTCGATGAACGGCCCTACGAGGGGTTCTCGCTGACACCGCATGCACCGACGATCGGCGCGGAGATCTCGGGAATCCGCCTGAGCGGAAACCTCTCCGACGCGGTCATGAGCGAGTTGCGTCGTGCACTTCTCGAGTGGAAGGTGCTGTTCTTCCGCGGGCAGAACATCAGCCGCGCGGAGCACCGGGCGTTCGCCGAGAAGTGGGGGGCGCTCGAACAGCATCCCTTCTACAAGTACACCCAGCCCGGCCAGACCGACGTGGACGTGGCGACCCTCGCCAAAGACGCCACCGCGGTCGGCGCCGAGAACATCTGGCACAACGACGTCACCTGGCATGAGCACCCGTCGTTCGCGGCGATCCTGAGGGCGGTGGAGATCCCCGAGGTCGGCGGCGACACCCTGTGGGCCGACACCGGCGCGGCGTACGACCTCCTTCCCGACGACATCAAGCAGCGCATCGACGGGCTCGAGGCCGAACACGACTGGATCAGGTCGTTCGGCTCCGGGATGCCCGCGGACGCGATCGAGTTGCTCCGGCCGCAGTTCCCGCCGGTGCGCCACCCCGTGGTGCGGGTGATCCCCGAGATCGGCCGGCGCGTGCTGTTCGTCAACGTCGCCTTCACCCAGCGGATCGTCGGCATGCCGGAGGACGAATCGAACGAGCTGCTGCGGCTGCTGTACCGCCACGTGATGCGGCCGGAACTGCAGGTGCGGCTGCGGTGGCAGCCCGACACCATCGCCATGTGGGACAACCGCGCCTGCCAGCACTACGCCTCCAGCGACTACTTCCCGGCCCGACGGGTGATGGACCGCATCTCCATCGTCGGAGACAAGCCCGTCGGGGTGCGGGGATGAGCCGCGCGGAGCGATCGGATTCCACGCTCATGACCGCAAAACGTGAGGCCGACGGCACACCTACGCATTCTGATCTGCCGTACCTGCTGGACACCCGCCGCAGCTGCCGGGCATTCGAACCGCAACCCGTCCCGCGCGGGACGATCGAGCAGATCCTGGCGTTGGCGCAGCGCACCCCCTCGTGGTGCAATACGCAGCCCTGGCAGGTGTCCATCACCGAAGGCGACGCGACCGACCGGCTTCGGGCGGGCCTCGCCGACCACGTCCGCTCCCAACCGCAGGAGCCGGACTTCGCCTTTCCATCCGAATATCGCGGCGTGTACCGGGCACGGCGCAAGGAATGCGCCATGCAGCTGTACTCCAGCCTGGGGATCGCCGACGGCGACCGGCAGGCGTCGGCGGCGCAGACGATGAAGAACTTCGCGCTGTTCGGCGCGCCGCACCTCGCCGTCATCACATCGGACGACGCCCTGGGGGTTTACGGCGCGGTCGACTGCGGTCTTTACGTCAACACGTTCCTTCTCGCCGCGCACAGCCTCGGTGTGGCGACGATTCCGCAGGCCGCGCTCGCCGGCTGCGCCCCGTTTCTGCGCCGATTCCTCGGTTTGGGGGACGACCGGCGGATCTTGTGCACCATCGCGTTCGGCTACGCCGACGTGGAACACCCGGCGAATGCGTTCCGCACGACCAGGGCCGACACCGGCATGGTCGTCGACTGGGTGTCATGACGGCTCCGACCGGTAAGGGCTCTTGCACATGACCGTCATCGAGCAACAACACGACAGAATCCTGGTCATCCGCCTGGAGCGGCCAGCCAAGCGTAACGCCATCGACCGGGCCATGACCGACGGGATCGACGCCGCGCTCAACCGGCTCGACGACGACCCGGACCTGTGGTGCGGGGTCATCACCGGCACCGCGGAGGTGTTCAGCGCGGGCACCGACCTCAGTGGCGGAACGGATCTGACCACCGAGCGCGGCGGCGAGTACGGGCTGATCCGCCGTGAGAGGGACACCCCGCTGATCGCAGCGGTGGAGGGTTACGCGCTCGGCGGCGGTTTCGAGGCGGCCCTGGCGTGCGACGCGATCGTCGCGTCGTCCACTGCGCAGTTCGGTCTCCCCGAGACGCGCCGCGGGCTCGTGGCCACTTCCGGAGCGCTGTTCCGCGCGGCGAACGCATTGCCCCCCAACGTCGCCCGCGAACTGCTCATCTCCGGACGCACCCTTGACGCAGACCGCGCATACGTGCTCGGCGTCGTCAACGAGGTGACCGTGGCCGGCTGCGCGCTCGACGGCGCGTTGGCCCTCGCGGAGGACGTCTGCCGGAGTTCGCCGACCGCCGTACGGGCGACGCTGCGCGCATTGCGGGCGCAGGCCGTCGACGACGACGCGCGCGGTTGGGCGGCGACGGAGAACGCCCTCGCCGAAGTGCTCGCCTCCGACGACATGAAGGAAGGACTCGCAGCCTTCCGTGACAAGCACCGGCCCCGCTGGAGTGGACACTGATCCGCCGCGATCCGCCTCCGATCACGGAGTGCGGCGGCCGAAGACACGATCGGAAGAGCAAAGGTTGAAACGACACATCACCGCACGCACCGCCAGAATGGCCGCGCTCAGCGCAGTGGCGGCCCTGCTGATGGCCGGTTGCGCCGACACCGGCACTCCCGATTCCTCCGCCGACCCCGCGACCACCGGCTGGGTCGGAGAACGCGCCGATGGTGGAACACCGTCCGACGGCGGAACCGTCTCTTATGCCACGTATCGCGGTGTGTCGAGCCTCGACCCTGCGGCACGTCAGGACGGCGGCGCCACGGGCGGCACCGAGATGGCCGCCATCTACGACCTGCTCATGCGCTACGACACCGAGGCGGGCGAGTACGTACCGCAACTCGCCGAGTCACTGCGCGCCGATGACGCAGACACGCGGTGGACGCTCACGCTGCGCGATGGACCCGAGTTCAGCGACGGCACCCCGGTGGACGCCGACGCCGTCGCGTGGAGCATCGCACGCTACGTGGAGAAGAAGGGCACACACGCGCAGGTCTGGCAGGCGAGCGTCGATGCCACCACAGTGCTCGATCCGCGTACGGTGCAGTTCACCCTGTCGCGCCCGTGGGCCGAGTTCCCCGCGCTGTTGGCGTCGGGGCCCGGGATGATCGTCGCGCCGTCGTCGGTCCACGGCGACGACTTCACGCCCGTCGGCGCCGGCCCGTTCACGGTGGCCGAGTTCAACCCGCAGAACGCACTGGTCCTGCGAGCGCGCAAGGACTACTGGGGTGGTGCGCCGCACCTGGACACGCTGCGGTTCCCCGCCATCGTCGAAGAGCAGGGCAAGATTGACACGCTCAAAGCCGGCGGCGTGCAACTGGCGTACGTGAAGAACGCCGAGACCGTCCACAGCGCGATCGCCAGCGGGCTGTCAGGCTGGAGCTACACAGCGAACATGTCCGGCGTAGCGCTGATCAACTCACGTCCCGACCGTGCCGGGGCGGACGAACGCGTCCGCAAGGCGATCGTGGCCGCCATCAACCCCGATACCTACAACAACCGCGTGCTCGGCGGATTCGGCGACCCCGGAAGCGCCATGTTCCCGGAGGGCTCGGAATGGTTCAGCGGCACGCAGCGTTCGGCATTCGACCCCGATGAGGCCAGGAGGCTCCTCGCCGCCGCCAAGGCCGATGGTTACGACGGCACACTCGTCTATGCGGGACAGAACGAGGCGAACGGCCGCAAGAGCGCGCTGGCATTCCAGGCGATGCTCGAGTCGGTCGGTTTCACCGTCGAACTCGCCCTGGCAAACAACATCAACGACCTGGTCAAGCGCATGTATGCCACGCACGACTACGACGTCGGGTACTCCGGATTCAATGTGCCGGACGACGCGCCGTTCGTCCGCCTATACGGCAACCTCTACAGCGACTCTCCCGCCAACCCCATGGGCTACGAGAACGCCGACATGGACCGGCTCCTGCTCGAAGTCCAAACCGCGCGCAATGAACAGGACAAACGCGCGGCTCTGGGACGGGTGCAGGACCTTGTCGACCGCACGGCACCGTTCGCGACGATCGGCTCCAGCCGCTCGTTCATCGCGATGAGCGACTCGGTGCACAACGTCACGCCGAGCCGAGACGGCATCATGCTGTTCGGCGACGCATGGGTCGAGCAGAGCTGACCTGCGCCGAATCCAGGCCGCAGGAAGATCGTCCCGCATTCCGCCGGCGCGTTGCCGCACGCGCGCATTCCATCCCGCTCACCATCGGAGGACAACACAGATGTACCCAGGAGCGCATGCCCAGGCCCACCCCGACCGGATCGCCGTCCGAGTCGGCGACGGCCCCGGGCAAACGTACAAGGAGCTCGACGAACAATCGATACGCCTGGCACGGGCACTGCAGGCGCGTGGTCTGCGCGAGGGCGACGCGATCGCGCTGCTTGCGGAGAATCACATCCGCTTCTTCGAGGTCTATTGGGCTGCAGTACGTTCCGGTCTCTACATCACCGCCGTCAATCGGCACAGCACCCCTGACGAGATCGCATACATCCTGAAGGACTCCGGCGCCTCGGCGTTCATCACGTCCTACGCGATGAGGGACACCGTCGCGGCCACGCTGCCGTTGCTCGACGAAGTGCAGCACCGTTTGATGTTCGACGGGGTCATCGACGGCATCGAATCGTATGAAGATGCGTTGGCCGGGCACCCGGCTACGCCGCTGAGCAGCGAGCCGCGCGGGCAGCTGATGCTCTACTCGTCGGGTACGACCGGCCGCCCCAAGGGGGTGCGGCGCGAGCTCAGCGGCCTGCAGGTCGACGATCCCTCCGCGAATCGCAGTTCCGTCCTCGTCCGCGGCATCACCACAATCGACGGGGACTCGGCCTACCTGATCCCCGCCCCCCTCTACCACGCAGCGGGCCTGAATTGGGCGGTGGCGGTCCAGGAGATCGGGGGCACCGTGCTGGTGATGCAGCGATGGGACCCCGAAGAGTTCCTCGCGACCGTGGAACGTCACCGGGTGACGCACACCCAGTTGGTGCCGACCATGATGGTCCGACTGCTCAAACTTCCGGCGCAGGTGCGTGAACGCTACGACCTGACCTCGCTCCGCGCCGTGATCCATTCGGCGGCGCCGTGCCCGGTCGAGGTCAAGACGGCGATGCTGGATTGGCTCGGACCCATCGTCGACGAATACTATTCAGGCACAGAAGGTCACGGAGTCACGTTCGTCGGCGCCGACGAGTGGCGACAACGTCCTGGTTCAGTCGGCCGCTCACTGTACGGGGCGATCCATATCTGCGACGACGCGGGCGTCGAAGTTCCTGCAGGCACCATCGGGGCCGTCTACTTCGAGCAGTCCTTCGCCTCCTTCAGCTACCACAACGATGCGGAGAAATCCGCCGAAGCGCGGCATCCGCGCGAACCCACCTGGTCGACCATCGGAGACATGGGTCATGTCGACGAGGACGGCTACCTCTACCTCGCCGATCGCAAGTCGTTCATGATCATCTCCGGCGGCGTGAACATCTACCCCGCGGAGATCGAAGGGCGCCTGATCATGCATCCGGGGGTGGCGGATGTCGCCGTGTTCGGCATGCCGGACCCGGATATGGGCGAGTACGTTCACGCTGTCGTGCAACCTGCGCGGGATGTCGAGCCGGGGAAGGGCCTGGAAGAGGAACTCGTGGCTTTTGCCGGCCGGACGCTGGCCCGCTACAAGTTGCCCCGGGTCATTGATTTTCAGGCGGAGCTCCCCCGGATGGAGTCTGGGAAGCTGCGCAAGAACCTGCTGAGGGAGGGGCTGACGAGCGCTCGCCGGTAGCGCACGGCGCCGATGAATCCGCTCTCCTGCGCCGGTCCACCTGTGCACGACCACCGTAAGGAAGGCATTGTCACGAGCACACCTGCAATCGCCGCAGTCCAGCGCTGCCTCTGGTTCGACGACCAGGCCCGCGCGGCCATAGTAGTGCTCCATACAGTGGTGTAACTCGGTGGTCGAGTTCGTCTGTGACGCGGTGCTGGGACAACGACAGGCAGGCCGGGAACCCACAGCCGTGGGGATGGTTGCGGTGGTGCCGGGCGGCCCGAGCGCGTGCTGTCCGGTGTGTGCGGGGTGGCCGACGATAATGGCCGATTACCGCACACACCCCCGGAACCCCGCCGGTCACCGCGATCCCGTCGGGAGACATCGGCGCCGGCACCTGGTACCGCGATAACGCGGCATCACGCGACCCTGCGGCGGACGGTGGGCTACGGCCGGGGCCGGTGCTTCCGCGTGCGGTGGTGACCATCCGAAGGAGCGGGCGGACGTTCTCTCACAGGGGTTGCCGGTGGATGAAGGCGGCCATGCCCGGGACGGTGAACGCGATCCGCCCGTATTCGGGGGCCCAGATCAGTCCCTTTTTGATTAGGGAATCGCGTATCGGGCTTGCGCTCGACCCGGTCTTGCCGATGCGGGCGGCGACATCGCTCGACCGGGGGCTGTCGTGGCCGGTCTCGGCAAGGCCGCGCAGGTATGCCTGCTCGGAGGCGTTGGTGCGGTCCCAGCGTGATGGGTAGAAGCCGGCGTCGAGCTCGATGTTGCCCATGTCGACGGCCTGGTGCGCGTCCTCGGGACTGAAGGGCACGGTCTCGGCGACCGCCCAGACCGCCTTGCCGTATTCCTGCAGGAAGTAGGGGTATCCGTCGGCCGCGTGGAGCAGTATCTCGCGTGCCTCACCGCTGAGATCGCCGCCCACCTCGCGGATAGGGACGGTGAGAGCGTCACTCGCGTCGGCCGGAGCGAGCGCGCCGATCGTGGAGAACGCGAACTGACGTTCCGCATAGGATCGGCACTCGGCGAGCCGTGACGGCAGGTTGGGGAGACCGGCGCCGACGAGGAAGAACGGCCATCCCCGTTGGCTTGCGGTGTGCTGCACGGCGAGCAGCGACTCGAGTGTGGCGTCGTCGATGTCCTGGAGCTCGTCGATGAACACCCCCAGTGCACTGCCGTGCTTGGCGAGGATCGCACCAATGTCCTCGACGAGGGTCTCGAACTCGTACTCCCAGTCCATCGTCGGCATGGCCGACTGGGCCCCGCGTCCCGCGGTCACCGTGACCCCGCCGGGGCCGGCCGCGAGCGTCAGGTGCAGTCGTTCGACGAACTCGAGTACCGGCTGCAGCTTCTTCTGCAGATCGTGGCGGCGGCTGTAGCGTTGCACGCCGCGGCGCAGCTCGCCGATGAGCCTGCGCCGTGAGACGGTGACGCCGACGTCGGTGGCGCGGGCCTCCATCTGGGCGACCATCCAGCCCTGGTTCTCTGCGTGTTCGGCGAGCCGGTTGAGCAGGACGGTCTTCCCGACACCGCGAAGCCCGGAGAGCATCATGCCGCGGTCGTACTGGCGCCTCTTACTGCGAGCGACGATCAAGTCGAAGTCGTCGATCTGTTTGCCACGTCCCTCGAGGGCGGGCGGACGCAGCCCCGATCCCGGGGTGAAGGGGTTCAGCTCGGGGCGCATGTGTCGGCTCCTTCGTGTTCTACCCACATATCCCTGGTTATACCTTGAATAACTATAACCATGTAGATCCCGGTAGATATATTCAGGCGGCCACTGGCCTGTCCGCCGGATCCGGTGGTGCACCCGGTCGTCCGGCGTGCCAGCGAGGCGGCTCTGGCGGCGCCACCATCGAGCTCCGACGAGCCGTGGCGGGCCGCCGCTCGTCGCGCGTTAAGGTCGGTTCTCCTCGCTACGCTGGCGGGGACTCCACCTTGGCGCCCTCCTCCGCAACGACAACTGGGCCGGATATCGAGGAATGGACATCTTCACCCGGAGCGACAAGACCGTCTCCAACGCGGGTGACGCTCAACAGGGGCCTCGACGATCACCCGTACCCTCGACGGGAACAGTCGCAGTGATCCGCGCCCACAGGTCCGGTGTGGATCACGCCGCCGGCGGCGCATCATAGATCCACCCGGAATCGCCGCGGCCCGGCCGGCGGGGCCGGTGGTTCGTGGCGATCGGCGCGAGCCGGTGCAGACCCGGCAGGCTGAACGCCTTCAGTCCGAGGCTGGACCTCCATAGGCTGTGTTTGGCCGCGTGGTGCCAGTGTCCGAACAGCCACAGCCCCACTCCTGCGGCCAGCAGCCACAGGGTGCGCGTGGTCGCGCCGTCGATCACCATGCGGCCGAGCTCTTCGATCACGAGCAGCCCACCGCCGACACGCACGAGCGCCCCACCGACGAGGCCCAGCACCACCCCCACCGCTATCACCGGTGCCGCGGCCCACCGCAGCGTCCAATCGGAGACAGTCCCGGACGCGCGGTGCGCCGCTGCCGCCAAGGCTGCGGCCGCCGCGGTCACCGCGATGATGAGCAGCCATGCGCGATTCCAGCTCGTGCATCGCATCGCGAGCGCGTGGATTCCGGCGCCGTACGCCAGCGTCGCGGCCAGAGACAGGAGACCCAGAAGAATCGGTGGGCTCCACCCATCGTCGTATCGCGCGCTGGTGGCACTGACCAGGTTGAGCACGGCCGCAGCCACAGCGACGCCTGCCGTGAACACAGTGAGCAGTGTGTAGCCCGCCCACTCCCATCCGGTCCAGGTCGACGAGATGGTCCACAGCGTCGCCGCTATCGGACAAGGGGCGGGCGAGTACCGCTTCGATCACGGGGCGAGCCACACGTAGCCGCCGCCGCCCATGCCGAACGGCTGCACGGCCGCGACGGACACCATCGACAGTCCGCGGCCGGCGTGAATCGGTATGGTGGTCGTTCCGCCGGAGACGGTCGCATAGGTCGGCGCGCCCGGGTTAAGACCGCTCAATGCCGCCGCGTACACCCGCACGTCGCAGCCGGGGGCCGCCCCATAGGTGCCGGTGGGGACGAAGTTCACGTCGACCACGTCCGGGTTGGCCGTGGTTTGCAGGTCGACGAACAGCGTGCCGTAGCAGTGCCCGTCGAGTGTGGGCGGCAGCAGCAGATGATCGCCGAGCGCCGCGAAGTGCGGCACCGGCGCCGCTGCGGCGGTCGGCGCGGCCGCGGTGCCGATGCTGGCCGCTGCGGCGAGTCCGGCGAGTCCGGCCGTGATCCTCCGGCCCATCGTCTTGCTCATGATGTTCTCCCTTCCCTTAGAACAAAGTCAGTGTGTCGCCGAACCAGGCGGCGGCGACGGCGTCGGCATCCCACCCGTTCCGTACGGCGTCGCGTAGTGCCCGTGATCGGGCGGTGCGTTGCGCCCGGGTCAGGGAGGTGGTGCCAGCGCGGCCTTTCCTCGCCATCAGGGCGAGGTTGTCACGTTGGGTTCCGGCCACGACATGTGCGCCGGCCAGCGGCCCGTACCGGGCTAACGCCTCCCCACCCCCGCACGCGTAGGCGCGCACGCAGATCGGGTTATCGCACAGGTGCATGGCGACCACGCCGGCGGGCAGGTGTCCGCCGGAGGCTTGGGCGAGTGCGTAGCGGTGGGCGCGCACCACGCGGCGCGGGTGCGACCCGTACCAGAAGCGGCCGTAGCCGCCGTCGTCGGCGATCGCGCCGGTGAAGATCGCGCAGTCCGTCACGGCCGGGCCCCGGGTGACGAACCGGGCGAAGCGCGTGGCTTCGCCGCCGACGGTGATCGCCCGGCCGGTCACAAAGCCGCAGCCTCCCGCGGGCCGTCGCTCTCGTCGTGGCCACCTGCCGGGCGGCTATTTCCGGTGGACGCCGGGCCGCCGGTGTCCGCCGCGGCCGGCGCCGGCGTCTTTTTTGCTGTCTGCTCGCGCTGGGTGCCCGCGGCGCGGTGGAGCTCACGCACCTCGGCCGCGGGCAGTCCGGTCAGCGCGGCGATGTCGGCGACGGTCTGCCCAGTTGTGCGCATTGCGGCGACCAATTCGGCGCGGCGCTGATACACGGCGGCGGTGTCGCGGTCATAGCGTGCGTCCGCCCGGCGGTAGGCGATGTCGCGGCGCTCGCGTGCGGTGGCGAGTTTGTCTTCGGTTTTGAAGAACGCCGCGAGATCGTCTTGCAGCTGCTTTTCGCGTTCGCGGCGGGCAGCGAGGTGTTCGGTCATCTTCTCGCGGGCCCGGGTGCGGGCCGCGGCCCGCTGTGCCGTCGATGCCACCACAACCCCCTCGTGTCGTTCGTGGTTGGCCTGTGCCCGTGATCGTGCCACAGTACCGCCGCCCTTGCTGGCTTGGCCTCGGGATTGTCGCGCCCACTCCCCTGCCGCTGTCGTACCCACTCTCGTGGACAACGCAACCAGACACACCTCTTGCACTATTAAGTGGTTCGAGAAATATGCTGGTCAGACAGCTCCACTGTCCCGGTCCGCATTACGGCGTAAACTGACCCGCCGTAGACACGTCGATGACCGGTTAGAGTGTGCATCGTGATGACCCTGCACGTGCTCCATGCGGGCGACGGATACAGCTACCTGACACGCCAGGTTGCTGCCGATGACCGTGAGCTGGCGCGGGGAGAAAAGCTCGTCGACTACTACCACGCGCACGGAACCCCGCCTGGCCATTGGTTCGGCGGCGGACTCGCTGCGCTAGGGCAGATGGAGCACGGCACTGCGCTCGACGAAGACCAACGCATCATCACAGGGAACGTCGTGTCCGAGAAGCAGATGCAAGCGCTGTTCGGTGAGGGTATGCACCCGAACGCTGACGCTCTGATCAGTGCACAGATCGGTGGACGGAAGAAGGCAGCCGCGGTGCACAGGCAGGCGCGTCTGGGCCGGAAGTTCGCCGACTATGCGAACGCCAACGCCGTCCAGGCCGCACGCACAGCTGCACGCGAGGCATGGATCACCGAGCATGGTCGGGTGCCGAGCACGGACGAGCACCGGAAGCTGTGTGCGCAGGCGGATCGGGAGAGCTTCACCGGTATGAAAGGCCGGCCACCATCCAACGAGGGCGAGCTTGCCCGGTGGGTGACCTCTCGGGCGAACTCGGCGCATCAGCCGGTTGCCGGATTCGATCTGGTGTTTACCCCGCCGAAGTCAGTCTCGACCGCATGGGCGCTCGGGGACGAGAGAACGCGCCGGGCGATCGAGCGCATTCACACCGAGAACGTTCACGACGCTCTCTCCTGGTTGGAGGCCAACGCCGTGTTCACGCGGCGTGGGGCCGGCGGGACCGAGCAGGTCGATACGACCGGTCTGATTGCCACCCTCTATGAGCATTACGACTCGCGTAACGGCGACCCGAACCTGCACACACACGCGGCCATATCGAACAAGGTCAAGACCGCCGGCGACGGCAGGTGGCGCACCATCGACGGTGCGACACTGCATCGGTATGCGGTGACCGCGTCGCAACGCTACAACGCTCGGATCATGGACCAGTTGTCCCGTGAGCTGGGGTTCTCGTTGCTGCCGCGGTCGACGGGGCGGGGCCGTCAGGACGTGATCGAGCTGGCCGAAGTGCCCCGCGAGTTGTGTGAGCATTTCTCCTCTCGGCGCCGCCAGATTGAAGCTTCCTATGACGCTCTGGTGGTCGAGTTCCGACGCACCTACGCTGGTCGTACCCCGGGTCCGCGTGAACAGTATGGGCTGTACCAGCAGGCGAATCTCGATACCCGCGCCTCCAAGCAAGAGTCCGCGTCTCTGTCCGACAAGCGGGACCGATGGCACGAGCAGGCGGCCGATTTTCTCGGGGGGCAGCGCAAGGTCTCTTCCCTGTCGCGGGTGTGGTCACGGCTGTCTCCGACGAAGGGGAGGACGGGGTATCTGAGCACGACGGCCACGTTCGATCAGGCCGCAGAATCCGTGCTCGCGCAGGTGGAGAACACGCGGGCCACGTGGCAGGAACCGCACGTGCTTTCGGCGATCGAGGCCCACCTGGCCGGCACCGTCTTCCGCTCGCATTCCCAGCGCGATGCCGCCGTAACGGCGATCGCGAAGCGCGTGTTCGACCGGTCGATTCCGCTCCCGACGCCGATGCTCGGTGAGGTTCCCGAAGCGCTGCTTCGCCGGGACGGGATGGCGGTGACGGTGCGCCACGGCACCGCAGCGTTCACCTCGACCGCAGTGCTCGACGCGGAAGAACAACTCCTCGAAGCAGCCCGGGAACCTTCCGCCCACATCGGCATGGACGAGACGGTGTCGGCCGCCATCACGGCGGTCGAATCCGACACGGGCCGCAAGCTCAACTCGGGACAACGCCGCTTGGCCGAGCACTTCACCGGAGCCGGCACACAACTCGCGGTCGGGGTCGGCCCGGCCGGCACCGGCAAGACCACCGCCATGCGCGCTGTCGCCGACGCCTGGCAGGCCGAGGGCCACACCGTGATCGGGCTGGGCCCGTCGAAACGCGCCGCGATCGAGCTGGGCGAATCCATCGACGCCGACGCCTACACTCTGGCGAAACTAACCCGCCGGTGGCGCGGGGAAACCGGCCCGGCGGGCACACTTCCCGAAGGAATCAGCATCAGTGAGGGCACGATGCTGCTGGTCGATGAAGCCTCCCTGGCAGCAACGAAAGACCTCGCCACCCTCACCGACATCGCCGCTTCCCACGGCGCGATCGTGCGACTCTTGGGCGATCCGGCGCAGCTCGACGCCGTCGAAACCGGCGGCGCGTTCCGGCTGCTCGCCGAGCGCACCAGTGCGCCCATGCTCGATACAGTCGTGCGCTTCGGCGACGACATCGAGCAGGCCGAGGCATCCCTCGCCCTGCGCACCGGCGACACCGCAGCGCTCGACCTGTACGCGGGGCGCGGGTGGGTGCATCACGGCACCGGCACCGAGGTGCGCGATCGTGTTGTGGAGGCGTATCTGGCCGATAGGGAGGCTGGCGCGTCGACGGTGATCCTCGCGGCCACCCGCGATGATGTGGCCGCGCTCAACGCCGATATACAGGCGATCTACCGGCGCGACGGGGCGGTGGATTCCGCCGACATCGTGCGGCTATCCGACGAGTTGACCGCCGGTATCGGCGATACGATCATCACCCGCGTCAACGCCGACCATCTGCGCCTGACCGGCGGCCGCGGCCGCGGCCGCCGGGTCGCCAACGGCGATCTGTTCGCGGTCGAAGCCGTCGGAGAAGACGGGTCGCTGGCGGTGCGCAGCATCGACTCGGGCGGGCAGATCGTGCTGCCCGCCGGCTACGTCGCCGCGCACACCGAACTCGGCTACGCCGCGACGATCCACCGCGCCCAGGGCATGACCGTCGACACCGCGAAGGTTCTCGCCGGTCCGGGCATGGACCGGTCCGCGCTGTATGTGGGTCTCACCCGCGGGCGCAGCGAGAACGCCGTGTGGGTGCCGCTCGATTCCTATGTGGGCCCGGATACCGAGGGCATGCATCTCGGCGAGATTCCGGACCAACCCGCCGGTGACGCCGGCGCGGCCCGGGCGGTACTCGAGAACATCGTTGTCACCGATACCCACCAGAAGTCGGCCACCGAACAGCTCGCGGCGGCGCTCGAAGAAGCGCACGATCCGCAGCGGCTGCGCGAGGCGTACCAGGCCGCCTACGCGCGGCTTTCCGGCGACCGTGACGCCTACATCACCGGCCGGATCGACGCCTGGCTGTCCGGTCTGCCTGCCGCCGTCGCCGCGACCGCCAGCCGCAGCGGGAAGACGCAGCTCGCCAGCAAACTTGCCGCCGTCTACGACGCCGGCGGCGATGTGGACATGGCACTGCTGCGCGGCGAGCAGCGGATCGACGCCGAGTGGACACGCGCGATCCGCCGGGCCGAAGCCCAGGCCCGCGCCATCAGCACAGCCCGCGGCTCGGCCGGCGGGGACGCGCCGATCGACAGCGAATGGCGCCATGGCCTTTCCGATGCCGCCGACGCGGCGGCCGCTCTCGCATCGCAGGTCACCGTCCCCGACGCTGCCGGGGCCCCGCTGCCTCCGCTGCCACCGCCGACCGAGGCGACCGATACGCAGCTACGCGAGTTCGCCGCGCGTATCCGTGGCGAGCTCGATATCCGCCAGCCCGCCGCAGACTCCGTCGCCGGACAGACCGCCACCGCGTTCGAGACCTACCAGGACGCCCGCGACGAAATCGACCGGGCCCGCACCCGCGCGGTGCTCACCACGGCGTTCGGCGAGTCCGACGCCGCCCGGCTCGCCGACGATCCGGTGGCCTGGCGTGTCGGCCGGCAGGCCCGCGTCGCCCACGCCGCCGGTATCGACCCGGTACCCGTGCTGCGCGCCGTCGCCGACGGCGCCGCACCCGAAAGCGCTGCGACCCTGGCCGCGGCGGCCGGGCCCATGATCCAGCAGCAGTGCCGCGAGCAGCGCGCCGCCTGGCTCGACGAGAACCGCGACGCGATCACCGGGGCACTGCCGGCCGCGGCGCAGCACTTCGACGATCCCCGCTGGGACGCAGTCGCCGAGCGGATGATCACCCGCCAGCAGGTCACCGGCGAGCCGGCCGCCGATATGGCCCGCCAGCTCGCCGCGCGCGCCGGAGAAGACGCCTCGGTCGCCCGGCTCGACGCTCTCCTCGACGCCGCCCCGCCCGTGGGCACGATCGGCGCCACCCCCGACTGGATCGCCCCGCCCCCGGTCGACGCCCGCCAGGTCGACCCGGTGTTGGCGGACCGGCTCGACGCCCACTACCAGCAACTCGCCGACACCTACGCGCAGCTGCGGGCCGCCGCAGGTGAACGCTACGACGGTGAGTCCGCGCCTGCATGGACGAACGAACTCGGGCCCCGGCCCTCCGCCGCCGACCTGGCCCGCCAGTGGGATACCGCGGCCGCCGAGGCCGATATGTATCGGCAGACCCATCGGGTCACCGACACCGCGAGTCTGGCCGGGCCCCGCCCCGAGGGACGGGCCGCACAATCCGCGCACGCCCGTGTGCACCAGGCCAACACCGACCAGCTCGACGCCCAAGCACAACACGCCCGCCAGCGGGCCCGCGAGCAGGCCCAACGCGAACGCGACCGCCTCGCCCAGAGCAATACCCAGGACCAGCGGGAGCGCGAGCGCACCACCGATCACGCGCCGCAGCGCAGCCCCGGTATCGACGGGCCGCGGCGCGGCCGCGGCCTGTCCTAGGCCGTCCTCAGCACGTAAAAGGCCCCCGCGCAGTCCTGGTCGGGACACCTGCGCGGGGGCCGAACGGGGCGACCTTGCGGGCCGGGCTGGTGCGGCCGGCAGGGCGGTGCCGGCCGCGGGCCCACACGAGCCGCCCCGAGTCTTATATGCGGCGGCGAAACACCGCCTGGTCAAGGTCGAACGCCCACTGGTGGCCCTGGTAGGTCACCGGCGCGTACGGGTCGCCGGGATCATCAGATTGCGCCTCGCCGGCGTCGATGAGGTCGAGCATGCGTTCATGACCGACCTCCCACGTGGGCAGCGTATCGCCCAGTGCCGCAGTACCATCGGCGAGCTGGGCGAGGAACACCGCCAACTCCGGGTCTCGGGCGGGTGGAGACGGGCGCAACCCGCACCCGCTGGGCGTGCACGACTCCATGTTCGTAATCTCACCCAGGCGGGCCGCCAGGGGGCGTAACACGTCACTATGCCACGCGAACGGCGCAGATTCCGCCGCGCCGTGCTGGTAGGCGTCGCGCCACCGCACGAACGCGGCGAGCAGTTCACGCACCAGCGCCGGGTGGCGCCACCAGCACGGTTTGATCGCGTCGAGCTCGTAGATGCGCCGTAGCCACTCCACCCAGTCGGCCAACTCGCCGAGCACGGCGGCGGCCCGGGCTTCGGGCATCGCGTCGAGGTCGTACGGTCCGGGCACATAGTCACGCATGAGCGGGCTCCTGTCGGCAGTGCGACTCGTAGTAGTCGCGGGAAGCGGTGACACGCTCCCGCAGGGCCGGCGTGTCCCACACCGTGGGCAGCGACACGAGCGCCGGCTTGGCGCCGCGGTAGATCACCAGGGCTCGGTCGGCGGGCATCTGACGAATCTCTGCGGCCGGCAGGATCGGCACCCGCCGCGGCCCGGCCTGGCGGCTGTAGAAGTCGTCGCGGTCGCCGATGAGCCGCGATAAGGAGGCGAGCTCCTGGTCATCCGCCAGCCCGGGAAGCACGATCCGCATCGGCGACTCGGTCGTGAGCCGCCGGCCCCCGACCTGCCCCCACCGGTCCTTGTTCTGCGCCTCGGAATGCACAAAACCCCAGATACACAGCCCGCGGCCCCCACTGTCGGTGATAAGCGACGGGAGGCGCGGGACGGGTGCCACGTTATTCAATTCATCTAAAATAAGCATGGCGGGCGGGTCCAAGCGCTCCCCCGGCAGGCTCAGCGCGTGTTGCTTGGCGATGTGGTGCACCTCGGCGGCCAGGGCGGCGACGAACGGGGCCGCCGACGCCGACGACCCCTCCGAGAGCAGATACAGCGTGTTGGTGCCGTCGGCGATGATCGAGCGCAGATCGGCCGAGTCGGCTACCGACACGTCGAGCGCATCCATCAGCACCGGGGATGCGAGCGGTTCGAGCAGCCGGGACGTGGCGCCGATGATGTCCTCGGAGCTGTCCGCGCTCGACCCGAGGGTCTGTTCGAGTTCGGCGGCCCAATCGGGGCGTTCGCGGGTCAGCACCTCCCGCACCTCGGGGACCTGCCTGCGCGACGCCCACGTGCGCAGCGTGCGCAGTGACGCATCGAGGCGGGCGGCGGCGTACAGGTAGCAGCGCATCAGCACGATCGACTTCGCGGTGAAGTAGGCGCCGTTCTTGGCGTCGTCGATGGGCATAGCCTGCACCAGCGCTTCGGCCCGGCGCAGCGCCGTGTCTGGATCGTCGCAGCCGGCGATGATCGACCAGCGCAGCCGGTACGGCCAGGCGCAGATGTTCTCCGGGTCGAACACGTACACGTCGCCGCGCTCGGCCCGTTCGGCCACCGTCGACGACAACAGGTCGGGCTTGGTGGTCGTGGCCAGGCAAAATCCGGGGGCGCCGACCACTCGGTGCCAGGCGATGCGCCAGGTTTTGCCCGACCCGGTCGGTCCCTCGACGAGCGCACCATCACGGAACTGAGCCCACATGTGTTCGCGGGCGCCGACGACGTTACCCACGTCGACAGCGAGGTCACTGCTGGGAACCCGGCGGCGCTGGTGGCGGGGCAGGCCGGCGAGAGAAACGCGGGCCGCGAACCCGCCCTCGCGGGCCTTGGCCTCCGTCAGCGACCGGCGGCGCAGCTCGGCGGCGCCGGCGAAACCTTCGCGGGCATGGCGGCGGTCCATCCGCCGGCCCGACAGCCACACCGCCACGCTGATTGCGGCCGCGGTGTAGACGGCGCCGACCGCGCCGATGCACGCCCACACGATCACCGGGGAGCCGGGCGAGGGGTGCGGCGCCCACGCCGCCCCCGGGTCGGACGCCGACGAGACCAACCCGGCGAGGAGCTGTCCGACGCCGACGAGCCCGTGCGGCGGCCACACCACTCCGACACCAGACAGCACCCCCGCCAGCACGCCGCCGCCCACGACGGCCACCACGACCCCGACTAGGAGTGTGGCCACGGGTGCGAACCAGATCGGCATGATCTGCCGCTCCGAGCGCGACGCCGGTGTGCTCATCACTGCTCCCCCTTGATGATCGCGTCGGTATCGGTGAGCCGCTGCTCGGTCGACGAGCGCACATGCTCGACGAGCATCGGGTCCTGCGATCCGTATTTGACCAGGCAATGCCCCTTGGGCAGGTTCATCAGCGTTTCTTCGGTTCCCGGCGGCAGGTGATACATCGCCACCGCCTCGGCCGCGTCCTCGTAGCGTTCCTGCCCGTAGAGCAAAACGATCCCGGCTTCTTTCATCAGCGCCCGCGCCGGCGATTCGGCCGGCAGATCAGAAATGTGGTGGAACGCCGACACCGTCGACAATCCGAGGCCGCGCGAGAGCTTCATATTGTCGTGGAACACCTGCCCGGTGGACCCGCCGGCGATGTGCCAGCCCTCCTCGACCACCAGCAGGGTTTGCTCGTGGTGATCGGCGCGGGCGGCCAGCACGTTTGCCAGCCACGTGTGGATCACTGTCATGATCACCCGCAACGCCGGACCTTTGGTCGGCATCTCGGAGACATCGAAATGCACCAGCGGATGTTCCAACGCGGCCCGCACGTCCGGGCTGGTGGGCTGATCCACCAGCCCTTTCAGGTCGCCGTCGCACAACCGGCGCAGCGCCAGTCCCGGATCGCGGCCCCACCGGCGGGCCTCGTCCTCCCACAGCTCGCCGAAGTCGGTGACCGGGGTGCCGTCGGCGGTGTGTGTCGACGGGGCCAGCATCTCCGCGGCGAGGTCGGCGGCGGTCGCCTCGGTCCCGGACGCGGCGGCGCGGTCGGTGATGATGCGCAGGGCCCGGTTGAGCGCCGCGTACTCGCGCTCGGACAGCGTCCGGCCCATCGTGTCCTCCAACACCGCGGCGACCAGGGCGTTCTGTCCGGCCGGATCGACACCGCCGCCGGTCTGCCCGGTCGCGGCGATTTCGGGATCGAGCAGGTTCAGCGACGCCCCGCCGCCGCCGGTGCGGAAACGCACCGAGGCGGCTCCGAGCTCGCGGGCGATCGGGGTGTACTCGCCGCCCGAGGCGCCCTGGCGCTTCTTGTCGAGCACCACCACGCGGCGGCCTGCGGCGATCTGGCGCAGTACGAACCCGGTCTTGATCCCGGAGGACTTGCCCTTGCCGATGTCGCCGATGGCGCACACGTTGATGTTCTCGATCTCGTCGCCGTAGAGGGCGAACGGGTCGATGATCACCAACGACTGCGAGAGCTTGTTCAGCCCGAACAGCACCCCTTCCGAACGGGCGTCGCGGCGCTGGGTGGCGAGATTGAGCACTTCGGCCTGCCGGGTCGTGGTGTAGGCGCCGGCAGCGCGGTGCTCGTACCAGCCCCACCGGTCGAGCCATTTCGACCGGCGCGGCGGCGGCCGCCGCCGCGCCGCGGACTCCGGGTTCTCCGGCGCATCCGGTACGGCGGTCGTCGTACGACGGGCCAGCAGCGAGTAGAACGGGATAATCGTGTGCCACGGCAGGCCCGCCGAGCTGCCACCGGCGGCCGCCGCATCTTCGCCGCCACGCGTGGGCCGTTCAGTGTCGCGGATGATCGTCATAGGCGTTCCCTTCTCTTCAGCGCAGCGGGTTGGTTTCGCGGGTCAGCTTCGAGCCGGCCAAACCGCGCCCCAGCGGCAGCGTGGCGAACACGGCCACGTCGTGGCTGTCGTCGTGCCAGTCGATCCGGTCGATGCCGGCCTCGTCGGCGGCGGCCTCCACGCGGGCGCAGCCGCGCAGCACGTCGTCGGCGTCGCGGCCGGTCACCGCGACCGACATGGTGAACACGCCGCCGTGATGGCCGGTGCCGGGCATCAGATCGGCGCGGCGCCGCTCCGAGGCGCCCTGCTGCATCTCCGAGCCGCCGTCGGTGATCCGGCCCTGCTTCTCCTCCTTCAGCCGCCGGGCCGCGTCCTGCGTGACGTGCTTCTTCGCGTCCGAACGGGCACGGCCGGCCTCGATGAAATCCAGGCGCACCGCTACGGTGCGGATCGTCGGCGCCGGGGGTACCTCGTCGTCGCCCTCATCGGGCTCGACACCGGTGAGCACGCTCGCGTGCCACAGCGGCCCGAGCTCGACCGGCTGAATGTCTGCCGGGTGGATCGTGCCGGCGCGGGTGTACCAATCCCCGTCGCGGCCGGTGACGACCATTGCCTCGTCGCCGCCGACATAGGACGGCCAGCAATTGTCGAAGTCCGCGCCGGCGTGCTCGTCGAGCGGGTACGACGGGTCCAGGAACGACCGGAACACTGCGCACGCCCGCTGCTCGCCGAGCACGGTCACCTGCCCCATGCGGGCCGCCGACAATGAAGCGACCGCCCGGGCGGTTTCGTCGCGGATCACCTGGGCGATGCCGCCGCGCACCGGTGCCCCCTTGCGGCCCGCGACGCGGCTGGCCTCTTTCTCGAAGGCGCGGGTGCGGCGGAAGATCAGCACCCCGTAGGCGCGGTGTTCCTCGACGTGCGGGGCGAGTTCGTCGATCGTCTGCCCGTAGGCGGCGGCCGCCGGGGCCGACGCGGCCGCGGCCGGGTTCGCCCGCACCCGGGCGGTGATCCACGCTTCGTGCGGCCACAGGTCGGCCGGCACCGACCGGTGCACCATGCCCCAGCCGGTGACCAGGGAGCTGCGCCGGGCCATCGACGCCATCGCCGCCCCGAACTGTGCCTGGGCGGCGGCCCACTCGGCGTCCGAGCGCAGCCCGGCGGCGAGTCCCTGGATCGACAGGACCACCGAGAAGTAGTGGTCTTCGCCTTCGGGCCGGTGTTCCAGGATGAACATCTCGTCCAGGCCGGTGCCGGCGACCTCGACCGGGTCGACCTTGCCCAGCGGTACCGGCCGGGCCCAGCCGGGGTCGACACCGGCCCGCCCGTAGTCCGGGTCGGCGGCGCCGACGTAGAGGTGTTCGCCGTCCCGGCGCCGGCGTCGGTCCCGCAGCCGGTGCACCCACCCTTCGGCGGGCGAACGGTGCCCCGGCCGCGACAGGGTCACGGCCACCGTGGATACCGCGACCAATGCGATGAATCCCAGCGTCCACCACGATTGGCCGACGATGACGTACACCGCCAGGCACAGCACGGTCACGATCACATACGCGGCGAGAACCGGTTCGGCGATGCCCATGCGGCCGCGGCTGGCCGATTCGCGGCCGAGCATCGAGGTGCGCTGCTCACTCATCCTGGACACCTCCATCGGCCCGGTTCGGTGCGGATTGGGCCGACGAGGCGGCCTTGTTCATCGCGGCGCCAGCCGCGGAAACGGCGATCGGGATACCGCCGGCGGCAGCGGCTTTGGTGAGTCGTCCGGCCGCGCCGATGCCGCGGCCGCCGGCCTTGGCCGCGCCGAGGGCATGACCGCCCACTGACGACCCCCCGCCACGGCCCCCGCCGCCGCTGGCGGCGCCGCTGTGTTTACGTCCGGCTGCCGCAGCCTGCTGCGTCGACGCAGACCCTCCCGGCCTGGAACCACCCGAGGCACCGCCCCCGCCGCCGGCGGCGGCGCCCATGCCCCCGGAGGTACGGCCCGGCGCCGAGGCGGCCGAGGCGTACCGGGACGCCGCCGACCGGCCCCCGCCGCCGCCGCGCAGCATGCCCGCGCCGTAGCCGGCCATGCCGCCAGCGGCCATGCCCGCCGCCGAGCCACCACTGCCGAAGTCGGCCGAGTCCTCCGAGGACGGCATGATCGGCGCGTACTTGAGCAGCGCCCACGGGGCCAGTCCGACCATGACGAAGCAGACCGCGATCATGCCGAGCGCGGTGAACAGCTCCATGCCCGATGCGCCACCGAGGGCGGTGCCGGCAAAAATGTTGATCGTGGCGAACGTGGCGCCGAGCAGCAGCAACAGCAGTGGTTTCATCAGCGCCAGGCCGACGAACATCATCACCGGGCGCATGGCCTTTTGCCGCCACTTGGGGTGGACCCACATGCCGAAGCCGATGCCGGCCACGCACAGCAGGATCGGCAGCCCGGCGGCGTGCATGAGCAGCCCGAAGTACGCGGCCAGCACGCCGATGAGCATCAGTCCGAACAAGATGATCCCGGCGATCGCGCCGCCGGCGACGGTCTCGGAGGTCGCCTGCCCCAGGATCGCCGACATGTTGGTCACGACCTGGTCGGCCGGGGCGCCGAGCGCGTCTCCGATGCCCTGTGAGACCTGCTCGATGAACGAGAGGAACACTGCGGCCAGGCCGGGGGCGAACAGCATCGCCACCACGCCGAACAGCATGTAGCCGCCGTAGTCCATGAGCAGATCGCGCGGATGTCGTTTGCCGTCGGAGATGCGTTGAGCGGCCAGGATCGCGGTAATCGCCATCGCGAGGATGCCGATGCCGGTCGAGTAGGCGTACCAGGTGAGGAACGTGTCGTTGGTGGTGTCGAAGCTGCCGGTGGTCGTGAGCCCGCGGATGACCTTTTCGGTCAGATCGACCGCCGACGATTTGAGGGCGTTGGCCCAATCGTCGATGACGCTGCCCGGATCAGCCATGAACTTGACTGTCTCGACCACCGGTTTTCCGGTGACCGACCAGATCGACGAGAACCCGTCGGCGTAGGCGCCGAACGTGTTCGATGCCGAGTCCGAGAGGCGTTCGGTGAAGCCGCGGTTCTGGTCCCACCAGTAGTAGGCGCCGCCTTGGAGCTCCCCCACCCGCGTATTCCAGGCCACACACTCATTATGAAGTGGGGGTGTTTCCGCTTTGTCGCAGTTGAGGTAGAAGCGGTGCAAGCACAGCTGCGCCGGCGCCCGGTCGTCGCCGAAGTCGCACACCTGCCCGGTGAAGAACGCTTCGCCCAGATCGGAGCTGTCGGGCATATCCGCGGCGGGGTTGGCCTCGATCGCGGCCTTCATCGCCTCGATCGAGGCGTCATCAGGGGTATCGGCGAATTGGAAACCCCACGTGGTGGTCTGTGGCTGCGCGAACTTCTTCAGATCGTCCGCACACATCGGGTTCTTCGGGATGAACGCGGGGTCGCCGTTGGGGAAGCTGTGCGACCAGTCCTGGCCGTAGGCGGCGTTGATGAGGTCGACCTCGACCGGCCGGCCATCCCGTGATCCGAGCACGCCAGCCAGATACGAGCCGAAATCGCCGCCACGGTTCGCGCACTCACCGTCGAACCAGGCGGACTGAAACTCGTCGGTGCCGGCGACGAACTTGCGCAGCTCGGCCGGGAAATCCTCCGGGAGCTGCTGCCCGTTCATCGTGGGCGTGCCGCCCGGCCCCGACTCAGCCTGCTCGGGGGCTGCGGACGCGGCCCCCGCCCCGGTCACGAGCAGCACCACTGCCAAAAGGACCGCCGCGGCCGCCCGGCGCAGTCGCACCATCATCACCTCACCACCTCACCACCTCACGCCACAGGTCAGTCGCGGTAGAACACGTACAGGCCCTGCCCGCCGGGCTGCGAGAGTGGGCCGTCCTCGGGGAACCGGGCGTCTTCGGGCTTCGGGCCGGGCTCGAAGGCCCAATCGGTGGCCTTCCAGTCCCCGCCTTCCCAGGCGAGGGTCACCGTCGTCGTCGAGTACAGGGTGGACACGCCAAGCGGCGAATCTGGCCCGCCCGTACGCATCTGCGAGATTGACTCGCCCCACACCGACACCGTCGCCGCCTCGGGCGTGAAGTTGGTGACCGTCGCTACCAACGGCACGGAGTTGAACGTGGTGTCGTCGTGCTCGACACGGTCAGATGAAGCACCGAGAGCTGATTGCAGAGATGGGGAGGGGTTCTCGCCGACCGCGTGCTCACGCAGAGCCGCCGCGTCCAGACGACCAACCCCTGCCTGGCTAATTGCCTGGATGAAGTTGACCGCGGCGGTGAGGGCACCGGCCTTGTCGTGGGTATAGCCGCGGGGCACTCCGTCGACCAACGCCGACGGGCCGTGCGCCGTCTTGATCGCCTCGGTCTTACTGCCGGAATCGCCCGAATCCGAGCCGCCGCAGGCGACGGCGACCACGATAATCAGCACCGCCAGCACCGCCAGACCCGCCACCGGCCACAGCCACCGCCGCGGCCCGGTCTTCCTCCCCGGCGCCGCCGCGCCGTCGATACCCGGGCCCACCTTCGAATAATCCGTCTTCGCCTTCATTACTGCCTTTCCTCCCTCGCCTTCGCTGCGGCATACTCGGTGGTCATCGCTAGGCCCCCGGCTGCACGACGAACAAGATGCTCCCGACGATCACCGAGAGCATCACCAGCACCCCCAGTGCGATGCCGGCGACCTTCGCCTCCCCGGTGTATTCGCTCGCGTCCTGGGCGTAGCCGCGCTTCTCGGCCGATTTCATCTTCGCCACGCCGACAATCAACTTGATCACCACGAAGAGCAGGGCCACCGCCCACGCGGCCGACCCGACCCGCGCCCACGTGTCGTTCATCGCCGGGCCCAGGATCGACAGATCGGGGCTGATCTTCTCGAACGGGTTGTCCACCGCCAATACGGCCTTGTTCACCACGCGTCTCCTTCGGTCACGATCCGGGGAAACTCCCCATCACTGCTGCTGTATCCGCCCGCCGGGGCCCGGCCGGTGAGCACCGACCCACTGGCCCGGGCCGCCAGGTCCCCGGCCACGCGGGCGGCCAGGTCCGTAAACGCCGCCCGCGTCGCGGGCGCGACCTGGCCGAAATCGATCCGGCCACCGGCGGCGAGCAACGAGTCATACGGCACCCGCGAAAACCGGGTGGCCCCGGCCGCGGAGAGCTGTTCGGCGATGCGCTGTTCCAGGGCCCCGTCGGCGCCGGGCACCGCGACCAGCAGAACCCGGGCTGCCGCCGCCGTCTCCTCGTAGCCCTCGGCACGCAGCCGGTGGAGCATCCAATAGGCGGCCTTGGCCGCGTCGACGCGTAGCGGCACCGGAACCACCAGTTGGTCGGCGTGCCCTACCGCCCACCGCCACGCGGGCGCGTAGGTGTTGTTGCCGGTATCGACGACCATCAAGTCGCGGTGCCGGCGCAGCACCGCCATGACCGCGGCGCACTCGTCGGCGCCGACGGCGATCGGGTCCTGGCTGCCGTCAAGGGCGGTGCCGAGCACTTCGTGCCCGGCAGGCTGGGCGGTCAGATAGGCGGCCAGCTCGGCCGCGGCCGCCTGCCCCGAGGCGAGCCGGCCCGCCGACGCGAGTACATCGGCGATGCCGCCGGGCTGGCGTAGCGCCGCCCGGTCGGCGAGGGTGCCCGGCGACTCGCAGCCGTCCCAGGCGACCACGCCGCGTCGGTGGCTGCCGAACACGGCCGCGAGCATCAGCGCGGTCGGCGTCTTACCCGCACCGCCTTTCGGGGAGGCGATGACCACCACCCCCGGCGGGGACGATTGGATCGCCGCGCGGCGTGCCCGCTCGGAGGTGGCCGCATCGCGTTCGGTCGGCGTGGCCCGCAGGTGCAGGCCCATCGCCGCGTTGACCCGGCCGCGCCAGCCGCTCCGTGCCTGTTCGGCCGTCGCGGCTGGTGCCGCCTCGTCGAACAGGCCCGGCACCGCGGCCGCCGGAGCCGGGGCGGGTTGCGTAGCAGCGGCCAGGGCCTCTTGTCCCACCCCGTACGGGTCGGCCGGCGGCGGGCCGACCGCAGTATCGGTGTCGGCGTCCGCGGCATCGACCTCGACCGGATCGGCGTCCCCCTGGTTGCTGCCGGCCGCGCGGCGTAGCCGCTGGCTGCGCAGGTTCACCGGCGTCTCGCGCCCATACACTGGCTCGCTCATCGGGTGCTCCTTCCCGTGCTGCGGGTGACGATCTTCGATACCGCCCACACGCCGCCCGGCTGCTCGCGGACGATCACGTAGACGACCTGCTCGGCGGTCCCGACCGTGCGCTCCCCGTCCTTCGCGGTCTGGGTGGCGGTGAACACCAGATGCCGCATGTGCGAGTCGGAGTCATCGCGCATGCCCTGGTTCGGCTGGGCGGTCACTGTCACCTCGACCCGGTCGGCGCCATCGGCCCGCCAGGCGGCGAAATCGCCGCCCGGGCCGCGCACCGGCGCCTCGCCGAGCGTGGCGTCGGCGTAGTCGTCGGTGAGCAGCGGCGCCGCTCGCGCCATCGCGTCGAGCGTTCCGCCGTCACTAGTGGGCCGCCAGGCAAGCCACTGGCGCAGCGCCTCGGCGGCGACCGCGTCCGAGTCGGTCCGGTCCACCTGCGCGATGGCCGCCGCCGGGGTGGCCGGCACCGTCGGCACGGTGCGGGTCGGCAGCGCCGGCGGCTCCGACACCGTCGTCGACGGGGCCGCGGACGGCGGGGCGGTGGGGACCGCCGAGGGCTCCCACATTTGCGCCGGGGCCGGAGTACGGCTCGCCGTGGAGTCCGCATCCTGGCCCGGGCCGGACCCGCAGCCCGCCACGGTCGCCGCGGACGCGGCGAGGATCAGTGCCGCGGCCACGGCACGCCTGCCAGTACGAGTACGCATCGACTCTCCATTCATTGCTTGTCTGCCTGGTCGGGGCCGAAGCGGATCGCCCGCACCGTCGCCGGCGGGGTGTAGGGCCGTTCGGAGACGAACTCGCCGGACTGCGGCGCCTCGATGACCGTGCCCGCGCCCGAGTAGATGAAGATGTGGCCGGGATGCGGCTGGATGACATCGCCCGCACGCAGTTGTGCCGGGTCGGTGATCGCGGTGCCCAGCGGCGAGACGATCTGCGCGGAATCCGGCGGCACCACGTTGAGCTTGCCGCCGGAGGCTTGCGCGACCGCGTACTGCACCAGCCCCGAGCAATCGAAGCCGACCTTGGCGTAGTCGCCGTGCGCATCGGCCGGACCGCCGTTATCGGAGATACCGAGAGTGGGGCCGAACTGGTTGCCCCCGCCCCACGCATACGGCAATCCGATCTGGGAGCGGGCCGCGGCCACCACCCGCGCCCCGAACTCCGACGATGCCGGCGCCGCCAGCGTCCAGGCCGCCGCCTGGGCGGGAATATCGACGATGTAGCCCTGGGTCTGCCCGTTGCCGCACACCCCACCCGCGGCCCGCGAGTTTCCCGGCCCGCAGTTGTAGTACGACAGCATCAGCTCGGTGATCTGCCCCGACACGGTGCCGGCCGCCAAGTCCTGCTCGGCCAGGGCCGCGAGCGCACAGTCGTAGTTCGCCATCGACATGGTCGCGTCCGCGATCGAGTACGGGTCCTTCGTCCCGTCTCCGTCGCCGTCGACGCCGTATACCTCCCACGTGGCCGGCAGAAACTGTGACGGGCCCTGGGCGCCGGACTCGGCGTTGTAGGCGGCCGGGTTGAACCCGCCGGATTCGTTGTCGATCTGCGCTGCGAGCAGCGGCGCGGTCACCGCCGCGCACGTGCCTGCGGCCTGTGTGATCCACGGGATGAACGGGGCGGCGGCCGGGTGATCCGCCAGCAGTGCTTTCTTATCGAGCCGGTCGCCGCCGGCGGTGGTGCCGCAGCCGGGGCCCAGCGATTCGGCGTGCAGACCGGAACCGCTGCGGGTCCGCGTTCCTGTGTCCTCGCCGCCCGGGCACAGGTAGGCGGCGTCGCGGTGCCCGTCGCCGGAGAATCCGCCCATGAAGGTGGCGGCCAGCAGCAGCACGCCGCCCACTGCGAGCGCCCCGCCCGAGGCCGCCTTTCCTGATGCCACTGCCGCCACCTCCCTTCGCGTGTGTTGTTGTGCCCGACCAGGAACACAAAATCGGTGGCTCTATTCGGTTATGTGCGGCGTGCCCTAGCCGCCGATGGCGTCGCGGAACTTCCCCGCCATCACGGCGGTCGCCGGTGTGCCATCGCCGCGCGGCGACCAGGTCGTGTACTTCTGGTGCACCTGCGAGCCGTAGAAGGTGGCCGCGGTGAAACCCGCGTCGACGAGCTGCGCGAGGTCGGCCGCCCCGTCGCTGGTGGCCGCGGCCGCCACCGACTGGCCCAGCCCGACCAGATCGGATGCGGCCGCCTGTTGGCCCATCTGCGCGGTGAGTGCCGTCGGCCCCGAGTGCAGCGCCGAGGCCGGGGTTTCCTGGCCGCCGGTGAACACTCCGAGCGCGATATGGGCGATGTTGAGCCCGATCGGCAGGAGTTGCCCCAGGGCAAGGGGGTTGCCGGTCTCGACGACCTGCCAGGCGACTTCTTGGAGTTGGCCGACTGCCTTGGCCAGGCCGATCACGTCGACGTTGTCGAGCAGCCGGCACACCAGCGCCACCGCCTGCGAGACCGGGTCCGGGATCAGCGCGAGTACCTGCGCCACCTGTTCGAGCGGCAGCTTGGATGCCGCTTCCACCAGGGGAGACAGGTTGTTGTTGATCCGGCCGGCGGTGGCGTGTGCCGCGGGGATATCCCCGGCAAGCAGTTGCCCACCGAGCAAGCCGAAGTCGCCTGCGACTCCGAGGTAGTCGACCGAGGTCACGTCCGCGACCATCTGCAATGCCTGGTCGAGCAGGGTGACCGGCTGCACGGTGCGTAGCGCCGTGCCCGCGGCGGTCAGCATGGAGGTGTCCATGCCGGCGATCCCGGACAGCCCCTCGGCAAGGGTGTCGGCCGCCGCCGACACCCCGCCGCCCGCGCCCGGCGTCGACCCGAGCACGTCGGCGATCTGGCCGGCCGTGGCCGCCAGCGAGGCCACGTCCACGTCGGCGAGGCCGGCGAGCAGATCGCCTGCCGCCGACAACGGGGTGCCGCCGTCGGCGGCGGCGATCTTGTCTTGCGCGGCCGGGTTCGTCGACAACCACGCCTGCGTCTGCCCTACCGGGGTCAGCGTGTCGGCGATCATCGCCGCCTGGGAGGCCACCGCCGAGCGGCGTGACCAGCCCACCGGCGCTTGCGGATTCTCGCCGAGCTGTTCGACGCGCGCCGGTAGCCGTTCTGCGGCGCGGACGGCGGCGGCCAGATGGGCGCCGCCGTAGTCGGCGCCGAGCTCCGCGGCCATGCCGGTGCCGCCGCCTGTCTGGGACATCACCCGCGCCGGCTGCGCTGGCGACGTCCTCGCGGAGGTGTCCCCCGCCTTGCCGCCAGCGGCGGGCCCGGTGTCGGGGGCCGGGTCGTTGCCGAGCACCCGGCCCAGCGACGACAGAAAGCTGTTCTTGGCAGCAGCGATGTTGCAGTACTTGTCGTCCGGGTGGCAGATGTCGAACACGTGGCCCGACAGGGCGCCGAAGCCGCGGGGGTTCGGCCCGGCGATGCCCTGCCCGGCAAGCGGCGGGCCGATGATCTTCGCGCCGTCGGTGCCGCGCCGCGGGTTGGCCAGCAGTCCGACCGCCTCGATCTGGGCGGCCGCGACCGGGCCGTCGCCGTGGCCGATGGCCACGGCGACATCATTGGCGATCTGCGCCCCCTGCGAATACCCGGCGAGGACGTACTGCGCGTCCGGGCAGCGACGCATCAGGTTCGTCACATCGGCGATGCCCTGGTCAACGGACTGTGAGTACAGCATCCCGTTGAACGCGGCCGCAGGATACGGCGGATACACCACCGCGATCGAGGCACCATAGGCGTCTTCCAACGCGGTTCCGACCTGCCCGAGCAGCCCGGCCGGCACGGCCGGGTCCGCATGCTCGGAGGTCTCCCCCGTCCCGGGCACCAGCACCGCCATGAACCCATCGCAGCCGCCGCTCGCGACGGCCGCCGTCGCCGTCGTCGCCGGAAGTGTCGCGGCCACCGCCGCCGACGCCACCGCCGCGGCGGCCGCCCTTACTGCTACCCGCTTCATGCCCCGCGCCCCCCTGTATTGGATATCTTCACCACGGCCCACGTGCCGTCCGGCGCCTTGCGCACCTGGAAGGTCTGCTCATAGTCGACGGTGTCCCCGCCCGGGCGGTGTTCGGTCACCGACACCGCGTACAGCGTCGGCGATACCTGCGACTCGGCCAGGCAGTACGTCGTGCCCGGCGGGATCGTGTCGATACCGGCTTGAATCGTCTCGGCAGGCCCCGCGGCCGGGGTGCCGTCGGCGATGAGCGCCCGCACCGCGGCCCCGTCGCGGGCCACGTAGTAGGCGTGCTCCAACGCCCGGATCACCCCGACCCCAGACCTGACATCGCCAGCGGGGGCGGCACACCCGGCCGCGGCCGGGTCCGCGCCCGCCCCGCCGCCAAGACCGGCCTGCCCAGCCGGGGACGACGCGGCAACGGCGCTGTCGCTATCGCCTGATCCGATGAAAGCGCCGACCGCGTACACGCACGCCACCACCGTCAGGGCGGCCACGACCACGGCCGTCAGCAACCGCCGAGGCGGGCGACGCCACGGCACACGCACCGTCCGGCGAGGACGCTCCGCGGCCGATTGCTCGACCCCGCGCCCTGGGCGGGGGGCGCCGAGGTCGTCGATGATCGGGCCCTGCGTCATGGTCATGCCTCCGGGAGAGCTGCCTGCACTGCTGCGGCCGCTGCGTCGACGGCGTCGCCGACCGCGGGCGGCGCTGCATCCACGGCCGCCGCCACGGGCTCGGGCACCTCCGACCGCCACTGCGGAGCCGCCACCGGCGTCTGCTCCGACTGCGGCGACACGTCCTGCGCCGCCGCAGGCGTGACCGGAGCCGAGGCCGGCGGGACTGTCTCTGCCTGTGCGGCATTCGCGGCGTCCGCGGTCGTCTGCTGTGGGGCCGGTGTGGGTGTGGGTGCGGGCTGCGGATCGCCGGTGACGGCCGCCGTCGCGGCGGCGGCAGCGTCGCCCACTGCCGTCGCGGCGGGGCCGGTGATGACCGCGGCCTCGGCGGCCGCGTGATCCGCGGCGGCAAGGATCGCCTCGCCGCCCGGCTGGCCGGCGATCGCCTCACGCGCCTGGGCAGTGGCGGTCGCCGCATCGCGCTGGGCCTGCTGTCCGGCGTTGACGGCGCCGCGCACCGCGTCCGCCGCCGCGGGGTTCTCCCGGTCGAGGGAGTAGATGGTCTCGTGTGCCTGCCGGTATGCGGCGTCGGCGTCCGGGCGGTCGATCTGCGGCAGCGCGAACTCGTCGACCGGGTCGACTTCGCCGGCGCCGAACGCGTTCGCCGCCAGCGCGGCGGCGCCGCCGCCGAGCGCGGCCCCGGCGGCCCCGCCGGCCGCGAGCCCCGCCGCGCCGCAGGCCGTTGCGGCCGCAGTGCCGCCGACGAGGGTGCCGGCGACCGGGCCGATCGGCGGGATCACCGGAGTACCCAGCCCGGCGCCGAGTGCCATGCCGGGGCCGACACACGCGGCGGCCGCGGGGACGGCGACCAGGGTGCCGCCGGCCAGGCCCCCGGCGACGGCGCCCGCGGCGCCCGCGGTCACTGTCGCCGCCGCCCGCTTGTCCGCCTCGGTACCCGATACGCCCTGGTCGCGCTGGTAGTCCGACACGGCCGACTCGACCCAGGAGGCGGTGTAATTGGTGCGCTCAGCGGCCTCGTCGGAGACGTACCAGGGGATATCCGACTGGTAGAAGCCGATCCGCAGCTTGCCCTCGGGCGGGCGGATCGGGCGGACAACACCCGCATCGGTGACCGCATCACCCTTGTCGGCGGCGGGTGCAGGCGTCGACTGCGCCCCAGCGTCGGCGTTCTCCGGGGCCGCCGTGTCGCCCGACGGAGCCACGGGGGTGTTGACGACCGGCTGCGTCTGCCCCGTCCCGCCGGCGTCGAGATAGTCCGGTGCGTCACGCATCGGAGCGTTCGCGATCGGGGCCGGGGCCGGCACCCACGTGTCGGCATCGCCGACAGTCTCGGGCTGCGGCGCCGGAGTGGGAGCAGGCGCAGGCTCCGGTGCGGGCGCGGGCGCCGCGGCTTCCTCACTGGTTCCACCAAGGCCCGGCTGGACTCCGGCCGTTTCGCTGTCACCGCCGCCGAGCCCAGGTTGAACGGTTGTTTCATCGGCGCCCACGTCGGCCGCGGGCACCCGGTAGATCGCGGGCTGAGCTGCTACAGCGCTGGTCGCAGACAGAACACTCGCACCTGTCAGGAACGTCGCAACTATCGCTGCTCGTGGTGCCGATGCAATCCGGTTGTGCCGTCCACTCATCGTCTCCCCTTCGTCGGCGGCCCCTCGCTGATGCATGACGCGGGAGGACTTCTGTTTCTTCATAATCACCTTTTGAGCACTACTGTATCCATAATAATCGCACTCGACTCCCCCGTCAAGTCTTCCACCCTTGTATAACTATCTAGAATAACGTCAGCAGAGTATCAGAACGCGGCCGGAACCGGAGACAATGACAATCACGAATGACCTGGACTGCCCCCGACTAGGAGAAACCGTGCCCCGCAGCGTTGTCCGCGGCTTCTCTGGCGCGCGACTGCGCCAGCGCCGCACCGAGCGCGGTTTCACGATCGACGACCTCGGCGACCTGGCAGGCGTCTCGCCCCCCGTCGTCTCAGGCTGGGAGACGGGAAGATACTCGCCCACCCCCCATCTCCTCGACCGTGTCGCCACGGCTCTGCACATCACCATCCAGGACCTGGTCGTGTTGCCTCCGGAGAAGGCCATGCTCAGCGACCTGCGGACGCAAGCCGGACTCACGCAAGCCGATGTCGCCAAGGCCCTGGGCATCTCGCCGAGCACCCTGGGGCGGATCGAGAAGGGCCGCAAAGACATCGATGACGAGCTGCCGGCCGCGCTCGCCGAGGTGTATGAGACGACTACTGACCTCGTCATACGCGCCTGGGAACTGACGGTTGCGACACGCGCGGCCCATCTGCGTACACTGTGATATAGCTTTATAGAATAAAATCTCGCCCGCGATGGCTTCGGCGTGTCGCCGCAAGTCCGCCCTCATCACGTGGTTCGCTAGCAGGCAGCACCATTCGGAACCAGGTTCCAGCCGCGAAGGAGGACCCCATGGCGATGCCGTCGAAAGGACAGAGGTCGTATATCCCGGTACGACTCCCGGTTCAGCTCCTCGAGGCCGTGGAACGCGCGCGCGCCAACGAGGGGGTCTCCTCGCGGAGTCAGTACGTCGCTGACGTACTCGCGGAGCATCTCGGTGCCCACGAGCTCGTCGAAGAGAGGGGGAAGCAGCCGCAGACGTTGATCGCCTGATGGACCCCAGATAAAAGAAGAACCCCAGCGCGCCAACGCCGGGGTCTTCCAAAAAGTTGAGAGAGCCGCAGCTACTCGGTCTCTCCATCCCCGAAGGGACTTACCTTGCCTGGTACGTCTCAGGGTAGCTCATACCCTGCAACAGTTTCAACGAACCCAGACGACGAACTCGACGTCGCTCTCGCCGCCGCGAAGAAGCGGGTAAAGCAGGCGGAAGCGTTAGCGGCGGACCAGCGTGGCAGCTCGTTCATGCTGCCTGTGGCCGAGAGCGCCTACACCACCGTCAACGCCTGGACCGGCCGCCACGACTGGCTCAATCAATGCCGGTGGGCCATCCGCACCCCCGACGGCGAGCGCCTGCGCAAGTACCACAAGGTCGCCCTGCCGACGTTCCTCGTCGCCATCGTCGCGATCGCGGCGTTCGCGGACTCGCGGACCGGAAGGGACGTGGCCGCCGCCGGCCGAACAATCGCCCGCCACGCAGGTGTCGGTAGCGCGAAAACCATCCAACGCACCCGCGCGGTCCTGCGCGCCCTCGGCCTCGCCGTCGAGATGGCGCGCGGACGCGTCCTCACCGGCGACGAGCACTACGCCGCCGAAATCCACCACGGCGGCCGGCAGCACCGCGCGGCTTCCCGCTGGGCGCTCACAAGCCCCGTATGGGCGGTCACCGGAGCCGCAGCCGAGCGTCGCCGCAAGGCCAGCGGCTCCCCCGCCAAGGGCAAAAGTCGAGGCAGAAACTCTGTCCACCTATCCCGTTCTTCTTACGTACGTAAGAAGAACTCACCTAAGAAGGTAACTCACCGACGCGCGCGTGCGCGCGAGGCAACGCGCCATGCGCCCAACCCCATTCCCCGCCGACCGAGACCCCTGCACCTGCAACGGGCCGCCGCCGAGCTGCTGCGCATCGCTGTAACGCTCGATGACGGCCGACATCCCGGCAGTGTGTGCGACGCCATCGAGTCCGCCGGCATCGACACAACACGCTGGCGCGGCCGCGACATCGCCCGCGCCCTCGACCACGACACCCGCGAACGCGGCTGGGTGTGGCCCCACCGCTCACAAATCACCGACCCCGGCAGGCTGCTGCGCTGGCGCCTCGCGCGCATCGACTTCACCGGCCCCTCCCCCGCCGACCGCGCCGCCGCAGCACACGCCGACCGCGTGCAGCGTGCCGCGGCACGCGCCGCCGATCGAGGCCCCGGCAGCACCCCCGCCGGCCGGGCCGCCGCGCTTACGCTGTTCCGCCGTTCGCAGAAGGCCAAGCAGGAAGAACGCCGAAACCAGAACCGGTGTCTAGGATGAGCACTAACGCTTCCACCTATACCCGCTTAGGAACCCACCGTGAGCACCTTCGGCGACCGCCTGAACCATCTCGTCGAGACCGTCCACCCGGCCTCACGCGGGCCGCTGTCAAACGCCGAGATTGCCCAGGAGCTCACCCGGCGAGGACACAAAGTCACCGCCTCCTACATCGCCCAGATTCGCCGCGGGACTCGTGGGACCACTGGCGTCGCAGGGCAACTCGTCCTGCACCTTGCCAGCATGTTCGGAGTTGAACCGGACTACTTCTACGACGACGACTTCGCCGCGGACACCGATCAGCAGCTCAAACTGATCGCGGCAGTGCGTGACTCGGGAGTCGAGCGCATCGCGACGCGCTCGATGGGCCTCTCCGCAGACGGTCTCGACGCCGTCGAAGGCTTCATCGAGCACCTGCGCAAGGTCGAGGGTATGCGCGCCTCACGCGAGAAGAAGCGCAAGCCAGGAGACGCCGGCACCAAGAGCAAAACCCGCTAGGGCCTGATTGAGAGTGTGATCGCGCAAGACCAGCCGTGACCAGCCGATCAATACAGCCAGTGGAACTGCGAGCAGCGCCCACGGACTGATGAAGCCGACGCCGAGGACGATCCAGGCCCCTGCGACCGCGGTATGCACGCTGATCTTCCACCGGGCAATGACCGTGATCGCGCCGATGAGCCCGATCGTCGCTACTCCGGCGACCGTCATTGCGACGATCCACGTCGGCGCCGCCGCGACCAGCTCGATCACCAAGGCGGCCACGGCGAGAGCGATGATGCCGCCGAGGACCGCTGTGCGCTCGTCGCGGTTCGTCACGTGCACATCACCGACACTGCGGCGCGCCATCATCGCGACGATCATCAGGATCGGCAGAATCCCCGCCATCACGGAAACGAACAGCGACCACCACAGATCACCGCGAACGGCCCCGAAAACTACCGGCACCACGGCATTGAGAACCCACGGTGCACCGATGTTGGTGACTATCCGCGCCCACCCGGAAGTTTCTGCGGTCGAGACTGTGCCCTGCGCATCGCCCATTGTCGAAGATCCTCCCCGTCATCGTGTAGAAGCTGTTCCGTGACGCCGGCCGCGTCGGCGAGCTCAGTGACCATCGCGTCCACGTCGTGTGCAGTGTGCAGCGTGCGTGGTGGAGGCGTGCCGACCTCGTCGCGGTACAGACGGCGCACCGCTTGGTACTGGTGCAGCGCCACCGCGGTCCGTGCGACGGGTGCGTAGACGCACCCGACCGCGACGAGGAACAACCCCAGCGCGGCGATGGGCACGATTGCGTCGAGAACGGTCGCGGCGATGCCCAGGGCTCCCGCCCATACACAGAACAGGGCCACCAGCCGCACACTGACGTAGGCCAGGCAGAGAGCGGCGCCGGCGCACATCACCGCCATGCCCTGCCGGTGCGGATCGGACAGACCAGCAGAACGTGCCGTGAGCCGCACCATCGCTACCCCGACGAACACTGCGAATACGTCGACGACCACCTCGGCGGCGACGATCCACGGATTGTGCGCCTCCGTCAGCAGTTCGCGGCCGGAGCCCGCATCGCGGCCTGCGATGAAGAAGAAAGTGGCCTCCGTGGCCACGGCCAGCACCGTCAGGTGCACGGCGGTACCCGCCGGCCTGCCGTGGGTCGTCCGTACCAGGGCCAATGCGGCTCCGATCGCCACAATGAGTGCGGAGCGCGACACCAGGAAAGACCAGACCAAACCTGCGCCGAAGAATGAGTCGATCCACGTGGACCACCGTTCGACGTTGATCGCTGCGGCCACTGCCAGGGCGAACAGCACGACGGTCGTCGCAGCCGCCGATGCGCTGCGGGTGCGCCGCCAGCGGACCGCGCGGATGATGCCAGCCAGGGTCAGCACGCCGGCCGCGGCCGGGCCGGCGAGGATCGCCGCGAGTGGCATCAGCCGAACGCGTCCGCGAGAACGCCCGGCCGGGTAGCGCGTCGATAGCCGGCCCGTCGGCGCAGCTCGTAGCAGAGCAGTGCAGCGAACTGCTCCGCCTCCCACTCGATGTGATCCCACTCGACGCGGCTACGGCGCCGGCGCAGCGTCCATGCGAACGCGGAGGTGTCCGCGTTCGGCGCCCACCGGTTCAGTGGCACCGCCACGCCTTCGTGGCCCAGCATCATGTGGCCGAGTTCGTGGGCCACCGCGCGGTCCCGGGTAGGCAGGCCGCGTCTGACGGCGATCGAGTCCGCATCAGGCCACCAGTACCACTGTGCGGTGATCGCGCTGGGAAGGTTTGCCTCCAAGTCGAGATAGACCGGGCGGTCGCGCAGCTGCTCGATTGCCGGAAGAACCCCCGCCGGCGTGGTCTGATCCGCTCCGCACGCGTCCGCACGGTCCAACACCGTCCGTACTGCTCGTTCAACCCGTCCCCGTCGTAACACGGGTCTCATCATCGCTGTGTCGTCCGAACGGTGTATGCGCGCCCCCCTTGTTTGCCGTCACGCGAGTGTCGGCCGTTCCTCGCCCCCTTCGACGGCGTCGTCGTGCGGCCTGGTCGTAGTGC